>NZ_CP154859.1:2246132-2567008 GCF_039614725.1 Thauera sp. JM12B12
GCCACTTGGATACACAGTGGTGACAAGCAACCCGGCATCAAGATGGACAATAATTGCACCACTAGTATGATTAAGGGCGCTTTCTCCAGGAGATCATTATGTCTGTCGTACGCAAGACCATCACCTTGACCGACCAGCAGGATCGCTGGATCAAAGCGCAGATCGAGGCGGGGCATTACACGAACGACAGTGAATACATCCGCGACCTGATTCGTCGTGAACAGGCGCGCACGGCGCAAACCGAAGCGATCCGTGCTGCTCTGATCGAGGGCGAGAACAGCGGACCCGCACAGCCCTTTGATCTTGAGGCCTTCAAAGCACGTATGAAAGCCGAGCATGGCTAAGTTCCAACTCTCGCCAGCAGCGGTTCGTGATCTGGAAGACATCTGGCGCTACACGGCGCTGCGATGGAGTGCTGCGCAGGCAGAGCGATACCTGGATCTTCTCAACGCAGCCTTCGAACAGCTTGCCCGGAAGCCCCTCTCCGCGCCGGCTTGCGACCATATCCGCAAGGGCTACCGGCGCTGCCGGGTAGAACACCACTGGGTCTATTTCCGCATCGATCAGGGGGTGACCGTTGTGATGCGCGTACTGCATGAGCGCATGGACACTGGCCGCCATCTCTGACCGCCACCGCATGCCGGCGCGCTTGCCAAAGCGCCGACTACACCGCCGCCAGTATCCGCGACCGCGTCGCCACGATCTTCCACGCGCCATCGATGCGACGGTATTCGTCGTCGTACATCACGCCCAGCCGACGGGTGGCACCAGTTTCGGCATCCAGATTGAAATAGGCCAGCGCCCAGCGCCCACGCGCATGGTCCTCGCCGAGCAGCTCGATCTCGGGATTGGCGCCGTGGTGGCTGTCGCGCACGCGCGGGTGGCAGGCGAGCGACTGGTAGAGGGCGACGAAGCTGTCGCGGTCCTCGAAGCGGCCGACGGCTTCAAAATCGACCACGATCGGGCCGCTGGCGAAGCAGTCGCGGATGGTCTCGACCTCCTTGAGGTCGCAGGCGTTCAGGTAGCGGTGCTTGAGCTGGCGGATCGCTTCCAGCGCCTCGAGCCGCGCAATGCGTTGTTCGAGCGTCATGGCCCCGCGCCCTCAGCTCACTCGCGCCGGATGGAAGGCGCACGGCGCGCCGAGGATGTTGCGCCAGGTCGGCGGCTCGCGGCCGTCCTCGTCGCGCACGCCATAGCGCTGCGCGAGCTCGGCGACGATCTGGGTGTGCCCGGTCAGCGCGGCCCGTTCGGGATCGCGCCACAGCGCATGGATGACGCGGCCGACGAACTGCGGGCTTTCGCTGCGCGCCATGAAGTCGCCGTAGGCGTCGCCGCGCAGGCGGGCGGCGATCTCGGTGCGTTCGGTGCGCTGCACACCCAGCCACAACGAGACCGCCGCCACGCCGGTGCCTTCGAAATCCACCGCCATGTCGGCGGCCATCTTGTCGCAGCCGGCCTTCTGCGCGCCGTAGGCCGGGCCGTGCATGTAGCAGCCGGCGCCATACGAGGAGGTGAACGCGACCAGCCCTTTCCCCGCCTTCAGCAGCAGCGGCGCGGCATGCCAGGCGGCGACGTAGTTCGAGCGCAAGCCGACGCCGAACATGTCGGCCTGGGCGAGCGGCTTGGTCCAGAACGGGCCGGGCTCGATCAGGCTGTCGTCGATGCACAGCGCGTTGTTCACCAGGATGTCGAGGCGGCCCTGCTCGCGCTCGATGCGCTCGAACAGCGCTTTCACCTGGGCGTCGTCGCCATGGTCGCAATTCACCGCGATGCCCTGCCCGCCCGCGGCGGTGACCGCGGCGGCGGCGTCGTGGATGGTGCCGTGCAGCGGCGTGTCGCCGATGCGCGATGCGCCGTCGGTGGTGCTGCGCCCGGTGACGTAGACCGTCATGCCGGCCGCGCCGAGCGCTTCGGCCACGCCGCGGCCCACGCCGCGGCTGGCGCCGGTGACGACGGCAACGCCCTGTGAGGCGGATGTATTCATCGGTTTTCCTTGGGAATGAGGTCCGGACATGCGCCGGGCGGCTGCGGATCGCCTATCGCCCAGCCACTTGCCCGCCATCGACGCTGTAGAGCTGGCCGCTGATCCACGCGCCCTGGGTGCTGCACAGATAGACCACCATGCTGGCGATTTCCGCCGGCGCGCCGGCGCGCTTCAGGGGCACGTAGGTGTCGATGATGGCGTCCCATTGCGCGGGCGACAGGTCGTCCAGGCGGGACGTGGAGACGATGCCCGGGCAGATCGCATTGACGCGAATGCCGTAGCGCCCCACCTCGCCCGCCATCGCCGCGGTCAGGGCATGCACCCCGGCCTTGCTGGCGGCGTAGGCGGCCGTGTTGGGCGCCATCAGCTTGCCGCCCACCGACGAGATGTTGATGATGGCGCCGCCCTCGCCCTGCTCGATCAGCCTGCGACCGAACACCTGGCTCATGTAGAAGCTGCCGTTCAGGTTGACGTCGATGACCTTGCGCCAGGCGGCAGCATCGACATCGACCACCGGCGCGCGGTCGCCCGCGCGCGCGGCGCCGGCGTTGTTGATGACGAAATCCACCCGGCCGAACTCGCGCATCACCGTGTCGGCCAGGGCGGTCACGGCGTCCGGGTCGGCGACGTTGCTGACCACCGGCAGCGCGCGTCGGCCCAGCGCGCGGATCTCCTCCGCGACCGAATCGATGTAGCGCCAGCCGGCCTGCTTCTCGTCATCCGGAAAGGAATCCGGCGAGCGGCCGCTGCCGGTGATGACGAGGTCGCAGCCCGCGCGCGCGAGCTCGACCGCAATCGAACGGCCGATGCTGCGCATCCGCCCCGCGCCGGTTACGACGGCGAGCTTGCCTTCCAGGCCCGTCAGTGTGTAAGCCAAGGCCGCGCTCCGCGTCGATCAGCCCAGCCGCGGCGGGCGGCGATCTGCCCACGGCGCGGCCCTCTCGAGCTGCGCGGCCAGTGCGATCAGGCGCGCCTCGCCACCATAGGGCGCGGCGAACTGCACGCCGATCGGCAGGCCTTCCGCGCTCCAGTGCAGCGGCACCGACATCGCCGGCAGCCCGGTCATGTTGAACATCGAGGTGAAGGCCGAGGCCAGCACCGCCCGGCGCGCGAAGTTCTCGAAGGGCTGGTCGAGCGAGAGCTCGCCGAGCTTGGGCGGCAGCGCGGCCGTGGTCGGCGACAGGATCAGGTCGTAGCGCGAGAACAGCTCATCGAACACGCGGCCACCCCGATCGAACACCGTGCGCGCGGCAAAGACCTGCTGCGCGGTGTAGGTCTTGGCCTTCTGCATGCTTTGCCAGTCGATCGGCTCGAACTCGTCCTCGCGCGCCTCGCGGCCGATCGCCTTCTCGCGCGCCTGTACGGTGTAGAGCATGCCGCTGGCGGTGACGACGCCCATGCTGCCCGCCATTTCGAGGAAGGGCAGCGCCGACAGGTCGATCGGCTCGACGTGGTGGCCGAGGCTGGTGCACAGCGTGGCCGCCTTGCTGGACGCCTCGATGCACTCCGCGTGCACACCGGCGCCGAACAGGTTGGTCTGGAACAGGCCGATCCTGAGTCCGCGCGGTGCCTGCTCGAGCGCCGCGAGCAGGTCGGCGGTGGGCGGTGCGGTGCGGGTGCCCGCCTCCGCGCCCTGGCTGAGCTGCATCAGCAGCGCGGTGTCACGCACGCTGCGGCTGATCACGTTGTGCGCCGACAGGCCGAGCCAGCCTTCGAGCGACTTCGGCCCCATCGGGATGAGGCCGCGGCTGGGCTTGAGACCGAACAGGCCGCAGTGCGAAGCCGGGATGCGGATCGAGCCGCCGCCGTCGCTGGCATGGGCCGCCGGCAGCACGCCCGCGGCCACCGCCGCCGAGGCGCCGCCCGAGGATCCGCCGGAGCTGCGCTCCAGATCCCAGGGGTTGCGGGTGGCGCCGAACAGGCGCGATTCGGTGGAGGCGGTCTGGCCGAACTCGGGCGAGGCGAGCTTGGCGAAGATGTTGAGGCCCGCCGCCTGGTAGCGCTGCACCAGGGTGGAGTCGTGGTCGGCGACGGCGTCCTTGAAGAAGGCGCAGCCGTTGGTGGTGACCGTGCCTTTGAGGGCGATGCCGAGGTCCTTGAGCGCGAAAGGCACGCCGGACAAGGCCGGGCGCGCCGCGCGCTCGGCCTGCCCGGCCGCATCCAGCGCCCGGGCGGACTCGCGGGCGAGATCGAAGTGCGGCACGGTGACCGCGTTGATCGCCGCGTAGGCCTCGGCGCGCACGATCGCCGCCTCGAGCACCTCGCTCGGCTTGACGTCGCCGCGGCGGATGCGCAGCGCGATCTCGGTCGCGTCCCACTGCTCGTACTCGGGCAGTGGCAGAGCCGCAGGCGTGGCGGCCGCAGCGGTACCCGCAGCACCAGCCGCTTTGGCCCCACCCAGACCCACAGCCGCCGCGCCACCGAGCGCTGCACCCGCCTTCAGGAAATCACGACGCCCCTGCTCCACCGCCCGTTCGCTCATGTCAGGTTCCCCATACCTTCTGCGCAGGCACGGCCTGCTTCATCAGTTCATCGACCATGGCCCCGGCTTCCTGCACCGTCAGGCGCGCGCCCTTGTCCTTCTGCGGGCCGGTGCGCCAGCCGTCGCACACCGAGATGCGACCGCCCTGGCTCTCGAACACCTGGCCGGTGACGTGGGAGGACAGTTCGCTGCCCAGCCAGACCACCAGCGGGGCCACGTTCTCCGCCGCCCAGGCGTCGAAGCCGGTCTCGGGCGCCTTGACCACGTCGGGCATCGCGCTCTCGGTCATCGAGGTGCGCGCGGCCGGGGCGAGCGCGTTGGCGGTGACGCCGTAGCGCGCCAGCTCGGCAGCCTGCACCAGGGTGAGCGCGGCGATGCCGCCCTTGGCCGCGGAGTAGTTCGACTGCCCGACCGAGCCCTGCAGGCCGGCGCCGGAACTGGTGTTGATGATGCGCGCGGCGATCTTGTTGCCGGCCTTGGCCTGGTCGCGCCAGCGCTTGCCGAGGATGTTGGCGAGGCAGAAGTGGCCCTTCAGGTGCACCCGCATGACCTGGTCCCAGTCGTCTTCCGACAGGCTGATGAACATGCGGTCGCGCAGGATGCCGGCGTTGTTGACGACGACGTGCACCTCGCCGAAGGCCGCCACGGCGGCGTCGACGATCTGCTGCGCAGTCTCGATGCGGGTGATGTCGTCGGCGTTGGCGAGCGCCTTGCCGCCTGCCGCGGTGATCTCGGCCACGACGGCGTCGGCGGCCTCCTTGCGGATGTCGTTGACCACCACGTTGGCGCCCTCGGCTGCGAAGGCCAGCGCATAGGCGCGGCCCAGGCCGCCGCCGGCGCCGGTGATGATGACGGTGCGTCCTTCACAAATTCCCATGTCGATCCCTTCTCTTACAGCCGTTCAATGATGGTGACGTTGGCCTGGCCGCCGCCTTCGCACATGGTCTGCAGGCCATAGCGGCCGCCGCTGCGTTCCAGCTCGTGCAGCAGCGCGGTCATCAGGCGGGCGCCGGTGGCGCCGAGCGGATGACCGAGCGCGATCGCGCCGCCGTTGGGGTTCATGCGCGCGGGGTCGTAGTCGAGTTCCTTCTGCCAGGCCATGACGACCGAGGCGAAGGCCTCGTTGATCTCGACCACGTCGATGTCGCTCATGCGCATGCCGGCCTTCTTGAGCGCGGCGCGGGTGGCCGGGATCGGCGCGGTGAGGTGCCAGATCGGGTCGTCGCCCATCACCGACAGGTGGTGGATGCGCGCGCGCGGCGTCAGCTTGTAGCGCTTGAGCGCGGCCTCCGACACCACCAGCAGCGCGGCCGAGGCGTCGCAGGTCTGGCTCGACACCGCGGCGGTGATCGACGGGTACTCGGGGCCGACCGGTTCCAGCTCGGCCATCTTCTCGAGCGTGGACACGCGCGGCGTCTCGTCCTTCGTCACGCCCTCCAGGCCGACGATCTCGCGCTCGAAACGGCCTTCGGCGATCGCGGCCAGCGCGCGGCGGTGGCTCTCGAGCGCATAGACCTCCATGTCGCGGCGGCTGCACTGCCAGTGGTCGGCGATGCGCTGCGCGGAATAGAACTGGTTCACCGGCTGGTCGCCGAAGCGCGCCTTCCAGCCCTTGCTGCCCGAGAACGGGTCGGGAAAGCCGAGCGGCTGACCGGCGAGCATGGCCGACGAGATCGGGATCTGCGTCATGGTCTGCACGCCGCCCACCGCGACCACGTCCTGCGTGCCGCTCATCACCGCCTGGGCGGCGAAGTGCACCGCCTGCTGCGAGGAGCCGCACTGGCGGTCCACCGTGGTGCCGGGCACGTTCAGCGGCAGGCCGGCGGCCAGCCAGGCGGTGCGCGCGATGTCGCCGGCCTGCGAGCCGATGGTGTCGACGCAGCCGAAGATCACGTCGTCGTATTCATCGGCGGGAATGGCGTTGCGCTCGACCAGCGCCTTGAGGACATGCGCACCGAGGTCGATCGCATGCACGTGGGACAGACCGCCCTTGCGCTTGCCGGTGGGGCTGCGCAGGGCATCGACGATGTAGGCTTGATTGGAGGCTTGCGCCATCTTCATTCCTCGAAAGTTTGGCCGGGGCCGAGGGCCGCGCCCTCGACCAGGATGGCGTTGGCGACGCGCGCCTTGTGGAAACCGCGGTCGCCCCAGGACGCATCGAGCGCCCAGGCGCGCTTCATGAACATCTGCAGATCGACTTCCCAGGTGTAGCCCATCGCGCCGTGCACCTGGATGCCGTGACGTGCGGCCAGCCAGGCGGCCTCGCCGCAGGCGAGCTTGGCGTGCGAGACGCGCGCATCGGCACCGGCCTCGCCGTGGGCGAGCGCGTAGGCTGCGCGGTACAGCACCGGCTTGGCGAACTCGATCTTGGTGGCGACGTCGGCCAGATGGTGCTTGACCGCCTGGAAGCTGCCGATCGGCTTGCCGAACTGCTTGCGCTGGGCGACGTAGTCGACCGACAGGTCCAGCATGCGCTGCGCCAGGCCGAGCAGCTGGCCGGCGGCCGACAGCACGCCGCGGTTGAGCGTCTGCGCCCACAGCGCACGGCCGGTCTCGCCGTCGGCGATCAGGGTGGCGGTGGCCGGCGTCCAGCGCACGCGCGCCAGGCGGCGCGACAGGTCGATGCTGGGGTTGGCCTCGACCTCGACCTGCTCGCGCGGTACGGCATGCACCGCGTCGCCGTCGGCGAGCAGCAGCAGGTTGGCCGGGTTGGCGTCGGCCACCAGCGGGTTGACCGGATGGCCGACCGCGATGCGGATGCTGCCCTCGGCGATGCGGGCGAGCCATTCCTCGCGCGACGCGGTGCCGGCAGGCAGCGCGGTGATGAGGCCGGCGGCGACGTAGGCGGCATCCGCAAGCGAATCCGGCAGCGCGTAGTAGCCGAGTTCCTGCGTCATCAGCGCCCAGGCGACGTCGTCCATGCCCAGGCCGCCGCAGTCCTCCGGTACCGACAGCGCGGTCAGGCCCTGCTCGGCGATGTTCTTGCGCAGCTCGGGCGAGCGCCCGGTGTCGGTGTCCCAGATCTCGCGCAGCCGCTCGGGGGCGGCCTCGGTCATCAGGAAGCGGCTCACCGCCTCGCGGAAGGTGAGCTGGTCGTCGGTGAAGGTGAAGTCCATGGCGGCCCCTTCCTTATTTCGGCAGGCCGAGCATGCGCTCGGCGATGATGTTGCGCTGGATCTCGTTGGTGCCGGCGTAGATCGGCCCGGCCTGGGCGAACAGGAAGCCATCCAGCCAGCGCGCGGCCTCGACCGCCTCCGGGGCGTCGCCGGTGAGCTCGGCGAAGGGGCCGAGGATGCGCATCGCGGTCTCGTGCATCTTCAGGTCGAGCTCGGACCAGTAGATCTTGTTGGTGCTGGCCTCGGCGCCGATGCGGGCGCCCTTCGCCAGGCGGCCGACGGTGTGGTAGGCCGACAGCGCGTAGGCCTCGGTGCCGGTCCAGGCCTCGATGACGGCGTCGCGGATGCTCGGGTCGCGGTCGGCCACCTCGCGGTTCGCCTTGTAGAGCTCGACCAGCTTGCGCGCGGTGTATTGGAAGCGCGCCGGCGAGCGCAGCAGCAGGCCGCGCTCGAAGCCGGCGGTGGCCATCGCCACATGCCAGCCCTGGCCCTCGTCACCGATGCGGTTCTCCACCGGCACCTTGACGTCGTCGAAGAAGATCTCGGCGAAGGCCTGCTTGCCGTTGAGCGCCTGGATCGGGCGGATGGTCACGCCGGGCGCGTCCAGCGGCACCGCGAGGTAGGACAGGCCGTGGTGGCGGCTCGAGCCTGGGTCGCTGCGGAACAGGCCGAACAGCCAGTCGGCGAAGCTCGCCCGCGTCGACCAGGTCTTCTGGCCATTGACCACGTAATGCGTGCCGTCGGCCGACAGGATGGCCTTGCTGGTGATCGCCGCCATGTCGGAGCCGGCATTGGGTTCGGACCAGCCCTGCGCCCACATGTCCTCGCTCGAGGCCATGCGCGGCAGGAAGCGCGCCTTCTGCGCCTCGGTGCCGAACTCGATCAGCGTCGGGCCGAGCAGCAGCTGGCCGTTCTGGTTCACCCGCATCGGCGCGCCAGCGCCGTAGTACTCCTCTTCGAAAATCAGCCATTCGATGAGGTCGCAGCCGCGGCCACCCAGGGCTTCGGGCCAGATCACCATCGACAGGCGCGCGTCGAACAGCTTGCGCTCCCATTCGCGGTGCTGCTCGAAGCCCTCGCGGGTGTCGTAGCTGGCCAGCGGCTCGCGCGGCAGGTTGGCCGCGAGCCAGGCGCGCACTTCCTCGCGGAAGGCTTTCTGCCGGGGGGTGTAGGCGAGATCCATGGTGTCCTCAGAACTTGGCTTCGCGTTTCTCGACAAAGGCGCGGCGGGTTTCCGCCGAGTCGGGGCTGGTGTAGGCCTGCAGCGTGAAGCCCTGCTCCCAGCGGTACTTGTCTTCCAAGTTGCCGTCCTCGATGCCGTTGAGCGCCTCCTTGGCGATGCGGATCATGGCCGGGCTCTTCTCGGCGATCTTGCGGGCGATCTCGAGCGCCGCGCCGCGCAGCTCGGCCTTGGTCACGACGCGCTCGATGAAGCCGTAGCGCTCGGCTTCCCTGGCGCCGATCTTCTCGCCGGTGAAGAACAGGTAGCGCACCTTCTGCACCGGAAACAGGCGCTGCAGGTGGGCGCCGCCGCCCATGGCGCCGCGATCGACCTCGGGCAGCGCGAAGGTCGCGCAGTCGGAGGCGACCACGATGTCGGCCGCGCCGGTGATTCCGATGCCGCCGCCGAGCACGAAGCCGTGCACCGCGACGATGACCGGCACCGGGTTGCGGTGCACCGCCTTGAAGGTGGCGTAGTTGCCGCCGTTGACCGCGACGATGCGCTCGGGATGGGCGTCGAGTTCCTTGATGTCGACGCCGGCGCAGAAGCCGCGGCCTTCGGCGCGGATCACGATCACGCGCACTTCGGGGTCGTGGCCGAGTTCGTCGATGCGGTGCGCGAGCGCGAGCCACTCGCTGCTGTCGAGCGCATTGACCGGCGGTTTGTTGATGACGAGTTCGGCAATGCCGCCGTCGATCGTTGTCTGGAAGGCCTGGCTCACGTTATCGGGCTCCGTTGGGTCTCTTGTCGGGTCTGGGGTTGCGTTGGGGCTCGGGCTGCGCGCTCAGGCGACGGCCGCGGTCTCTTTGCAGGGTTCGGTGCCGCGCCCGTCGTCGAGGCGGGCGTACAGCGCGGCGAGGCAGGCCTCGGCTTCGGCGGCGATGCCGTGGATGACGTCCTCGCAGCTCTCGAGCTTGCCGATCGCCGCCGCCACCTGGCCACTGGGCAGGATGCCCTCGTCGGGGAAGCCGTCCACCATCGAGCGCTGCAGCAGCACCGGCTGGTTGGCCGACATCACCGTCTGCGACACCGCGCCGGGATCTTCCTTGAGTGCCTGGCGGAACACGCCGAGCATGTGGCCGAGGCTCATGCCGGTCTGCTGCTTCCAGTGCCAGGCGCTCTTGAGCGCGATCATCAGGCGTCCCATCGGGCTGGCGCCCTCGAGCTTGTTGATGAAGGGGTTCTCGATCATGCGGTGGCGCATGCCATCGACCGCCAGCGTGACGCGCACCTTCTGCGGGTCGTCGACCTTGACGTAACGGTCGAGCGTGGCCGGCGGCGTCGGCGAGTCGGTGGTCATCAGGAAGCGCGTGCCCATGGCGATGCCCGCCGCACCAGCGGCCAGCGCCGCGGCCAGGCCGCGCCCGGTGGAGTAGCCACCGGCGGCGATCACCGGCACCTTCACCGCCGCCAGCACCTGCG
Source organism: Thauera sp. JM12B12 (assembly GCF_039614725.1). Lineage (NCBI taxonomy): Bacteria > Pseudomonadati > Pseudomonadota > Betaproteobacteria > Rhodocyclales > Zoogloeaceae > Thauera > Thauera sp. JM12B12. The sequence goes on from NZ_CP154859.1 coordinate 2,256,359, forward strand.
GCAGCAGGATGGTGGTGGGCACGCCGCCGGTGTGGCCGCCGCCCTCGCCGCCCTGGATGGTGATCATGTCGGCGCCGAGCTCGACCGCCTTCACCGCGTGCTTCAACGCGCCCACGGTGGGGATGCACAGCACGCCGGCTTCCTTGAAGCGGGCGATGGTCTTCTTGTCCGGCCCGCGGCCGTAGCTCACGGCACGCAGCTTGTACTGGATCGCCAGGTCGACGCACTGCGCGGCGTTCTCCTGGAACATGTGGAAGTTGAGGCCGAAGTTGCTGCCACCGGTGGCGGCGATGACCTTCTGGATCTCGCCCTCGATCTTGTCGGCGTCGATGGTGGCGCCGGCCAGGAAGCCGAAGCCGCCCGCCTTGGTGGTGGCGATGACCAGGTTGGCATCGGCCACCCAGCCCATCGCGGTCTGGATGATGGGGTAGCGGCAGCCGAGGCGCTCGGTGAGCGGCGTGCGCAGCAGCGCGGAGAAATCGGGATTCATGGCGGAGTGACTCATGCCTTGCGCTCGCCGGCGGCCTGCTTGTTGGCGCTGGCCATGGCTTTCGCGTCATAGCCGCCGAGCTTGTCGCCCGACAGCAGTTCGTTGTGGGTGTGGGCGAAGTGATGCCAGGCGAACACCGCATCCATCGCGGTGCGCTTGCCCTGCAGGTCCTCGACGTGGTTGATCGCCTGCTTGGTCAGCGCCAGGCCCATGCGCGGCTGCTTGGCGATGCGCGCGGCGAGCGCGTAGGTCTCGGCCTCGAGCTGTTCGCGTGCCACCACCCGGTTGACCATGCCCATCTGGTACGCGCGCTCGGCCCCCATGCGGTCGCCGGTCATGAGGAATTCCTTGGCGATGCGCGGGTTGAGCTCGTAGGGGTGGGCGAAGTACTCCACGCCCGGGATGCCCATGCGCACGACCGGGTCCTGGAAGAAGGCGTCGTCGCTGGCGACGATCAGGTCGCACACCCAGGCCAGCATCAGCCCGCCGGCGACGCAGGCGCCCTGCACCATGGCGACGGTCGGCTTGGGCAGGTCGCGCCAGCGCCGGCACATGTTCAGGTACACCTCCTGCTCGCGCACGTAGAGGTACTCGCCGCCCGGCTTGTTGGTGTGGTCCCACCACAGGTGCACGCGGTCGAAGGGCTTGTTGATGTCGCGCCCCGGCGTACCGATGTCGTGGCCGGCGGAAAAATGCTTGCCGTCGCCGCGCAGCACGATGACCTTCACGGCGTCGTCATCCACCGCACGGCGGAAGGCGGCGTCCAGCGCATAGGTCATCTGCGAGTTCTGCGCGTTGTTGAACTCGGTACGGCTCATCGTCACCGTGGCGATGCCGTCGGCCACGGCGTAGTGCACCGGGCTGTCGGTCTCGTACACCGCGTTGTCGGGGCGGGTGACGAAGTTCTGGTCGGGGGCGCTCATCTCTGCTTCTTCCTTTGCGGCCTCAGGCTGCAGTGCGGATGCCGGGCGGGTTGCCCTTGATCTGCGCGCCACGCAGGTCGTGCGGATCGAGGCGGCGGATGATCTCCAGCTGCGCCGCCGTCGGGTGCGGGGTTTCGCCCAGCTCCGGCGCCTTCAGCAGCGGGAAGCCGGTCTTCTCCTGCACCTCGTCGAAGCTGACGCCCGGGTGCAGCGAGCGCACGCGGATGGCGCGCTCCGGACCTTCGAAGTCGAGCACGCAGAGGTCGGTGACGATGCGGCGGATGTCCATGAAGTCCTGCTTCATGCCGGGTTCCCAGCGCGCCGGGTTGAAGCCGACGCCCGACACCATGTCCACCTCGCCTTCGACGAACACGCGCTTGCTGTGGTTGGGCACGAAGAAGGAGTTGATGTGGTTGATGCTGTTGCCCGGCAGGCCGCGCACGCCGAGGATGGCGGCCTTGGGCTTCCTGTAGTCGCCCACCACCGACAGGTTGGTCTGGCCGAAGCGGTCGATCTGGGTCGGGCCGATCATGGCGTGACGGCGGCCGCCCCACACGCACTCGAACACGCGTTCGAAGGACATGTAGCCGGAGTACTTCGGCACGTAGTCGCCGCGCGGGCCGAGCGGAATCGGCTCCTCGACCAGGAAGCATTCGCTGTCGGTCATCAGCAGCTCGGGGGCGTAGGTGAGCTTGGCCAGGCTGGCGCCCAGGCGCGGGATCACGCCGATGCCCGAGGCCAGCACCTCGCCGTCGCCGCGCCAGGCTTCCGAGGCCGCGACGATCATCAGTTCGGCCAGGGTGAATTCAGTGTTGTTGCTCATGCCGCTCGCGCTCCTCAAAACACCGGCAGGGGCAGCTTGCCCATGCGCTCGATGCCGCCGTTCTTGTCCTGGTAGGCGGCCTCGCCCGGGGTGACGAACTCGTCCATGTAGGCCTGCCAGCCGCCCTCTTCCGCCGCGCTGGCGACGTAGCGCTTGAAGTGGCTCATGTCCCAGCCGTACTCGGGCGCGCAGGTGGTCGGGTGGGCGCCGCAGGGCGCATGCACCACGCCCTTCACCAGGTAGCGCTCGAAGGTGTTGAGGCGGGCCTGGTCGGGGGTGAGCGCCAGGCGCTCCTCGACGCGCTCGGCCGACACGTAGCAGGCGTCCGCCGCACGTGCGACGAGGTGGTCGAAATACGGGTCACCGCCCTGGATCAGGGTGTTGCCGAGCTGGTCGGCGACGTTGACGTGCACCAGCGCGACGTCGAGCTTCAAGGCCGGCATCGCCAGCAGCACTTCGCCGTCGTCATAGGGCGACTGGATGGTCTTGAGCTCGGGGTTGAGCTTGGTGACATCGGTCGCCAGGCCGCAGCGCGTGGGCAGGAAGGGCACGCGCATGCCGGCGGCACGCAGGCCCCACTGCCACATGCCCTCGTCGAGCTCCAGCAGTTCGAGCTTGCCCGCCTCGCGCACCTTGCGGTACCAGGGTTCGAGCGGAATGGCATCGAGGGTCGCGAAGCCGAAGATCAGCTTCTTCACCTTGCCGGCGGCGCACAGCATGCCCACGTCCGGGCCGCCGTAGGACACCACGGTGAGGTCCTTGACGTCCGAGCGCAGGATCTCGCGCACGATCGCCATCGGCTTGCGCCGCGGGCCCCAGCCACCGAAACCGATGGTCATGCCATCGCGCAATTGGGCGACGACATCGGCCGTCGTCATCAGTTTGTTCATGGATTCTTTCCTGTTGCCGGCCGCGCTCAGGCGGCCTGTTCCTGCTGACCCACGCCGAAGTCGTGGCCCCAGATGCTGACGCGGGTGAATTCGAAGGCGTTGTGGCGCTCCCAGTCGCACTGCAGCCCACCATAGCCGTACTCGAGGTCGAAGCCCGAGGGGGTCTTCATGTAGAAGGAGATCATGCGGTCGTTGAGGTGCTGGCCCAGGGTGGCCGACAGCGGCACCTTGTGCGCGATGCGGCGGTCGTGGGCGCGGCCGACCTCGGTCATCGAGTCGACCTCGACCATCACATGCACGCAGCCGTTCGGCACCGGGTACTCGGCGATCGCCAGGCTGTGGTGGCGGGCGTTGTTGCAGTGCAGGAAGTGGATGCGCACCGGCGGCGCCGACGAATCGGGACGGAAGTTGAAGATGTCCGACAGGCCGAAACCGAGCACGTCGCGGAAGAAGGCCGCGGTGGCGTCGAAGTTGGGCGCCGGCATCACGGTGTGGCCCAGGCCCATGTCACCGGTGAGGAAGCGCGGCACGCCCTGCGGCGACACGAAGGGCTGGCAGTCCGACAGATGGCCCCAGCACAGCTCGTGGCGGTTTCCCGAGGGGTCGGTCACCACCGCGACCGCCTGCATGCCGCGCTGGGCGACGGTGGCGGCATCGGCGAGCTCGTAGCCCACGCCCTTGGCGTCGAGTTCGGCGAGCGCAGCCTTGAAGGCGCCCTCGCCCGCCAGCTCCCAGCCGGATGCCACGTAGCGGCGCTCGGCGCCCTGCACCACCAGGATGCGGAAGGGGCGCTCGTCCATCTTGATGTACAGACCGCCGCCAGGCGCGGTCGAGGTCATCATGCCGAGCACCTCCTCGGCGTAATGCTTCCATTCGGCGAGGTCGTCGATCTGCGCGACGAAGTAGGCCAAACCGCGGATGTCGATCATTGCTGCCCCCAAAGATTGGTCGGATACGTGGGAGCATTGTGCGAACAGGCGGCCGCGCGATCATCGTCCGTTGAGACTACGAAAAACGGACGCCCGAAGGTGACAGGCCCAAGCCTCCGCACGAGGTGTCAAGCGTGCTCGCTGCAGGTGAGCTGGCAGGCGAAGGATTCAACTTTGGGTCGTCTCAGAAAACGGAACAAAGCACGTCAAGCCGATTGCATTGGCCACCGCATCGTTCTTCTGGTAGGCGAGCGTCTTGCCACCGGCCGCAGTGGTGGTTTGGATAGGTGGTGGCGACGTAGAAGGGGCCAGCTCACGAAACGGAAAAATCGTATGGTGGTGGCGTGGCCTTGTACGGCAATCTGCCGTATCATTTCAGCAGGAGGACAAGACGATGCCCACAACCACTTCTACCGCCCGCCTCGAAGCGCGGATCAGCACCGATCTGCATTCGATGCTCAAGCGCGCCGCCGAACTTCAGGGGCGCACCATGACTGATTTCGTGGTCGCTGCCGTCCAGGACGCCGCGCAACGCGCCATCGAGCAAGCCGAGGTCATCCGCCTGTCGCTGGCCGATCAGGAGTGCTTTGCACAAGCGTTGCTGTCGCCGCCGCAACCGGCCCCGGCCTTGGAACGCGCTTTCGCCCGTCGCCGCAAGCTCTTGCGTACTGAATGAGCAGCGCACCGTTCCGGCTCACGCCGCTCGATGCAGCGCACGTTCGCGCGGCGTTCAACTGCGGTTCCGAACCGCTTGAGCGTTACCTGCGGGAACAAGCCACCCAAGATGTTCGCCGCCGTGTGGCTGCCTGCTTCGTGGCGTTGGCGGAAGGGCCGCGCATCGCGGGCTACTACACGCTGGCGTCGGCAAGCCTGCTGCTGGCCGATCTTCCGGCCAGCGTCGGCAAGAAGCTGCCGCGCTATCCGACCGTCCCAGCGGTTCGCATGGGCCGCTTGGCCGTCGATCAGGCTTTCAAAGGGCGAGGGCTGGGCGGCGCACTGCTGGCCGATGCGCTTGATCGTGCTGTCCGTTCCGAGATTGCCGCCTATGCCTTGATGGTGGATGCGAAGGACGAGGCGGCAGCGGCCTTCTACCGACATCATGGCTTCATCGCTTTGCCCGACTCACCGTTCACGCTTTTCCTGCCGCTGGGAACGGTGGAGGCGTCTCGTAAAACGGAAGATAAAGCGCGCTAAGCCGTTGGTATTCGTGCAGGTCAGGTTGGGCTAAGACCGTCATCGCCAACGAGGCACGTACGCACGCGATCGAAGCCGACCTGGCGGCATTCCGTGCAATGCTCACCGCGGCCCTGCGCCAGCTGCACGAGGGCAACATTGCCCGCTACCGGCTGCGGCGCTCGGAATTCACGGCTTGGCAACAGGCGCAGGACCAGCGTCGATCGGCCGAGGACAACCAAGACTCCAATTAGCCCTCTCCGGCCAAGGCAGCAAAAAAATGGCCGCCAACCCTTGCGGGGAGGCGGCCTCGAAAAGAGGAGGGACAACCATGCAACGAAACTGCAGGTACTACGACTGCGCACTACAGGAACAACTGCACATCAGGCACCGCGGGACGGCGGCGCCTCACATGTAAAGGATCACGAGATCGTTGATGACGGACGGCCGCTCGCTGCCGACGACATGGGTCACGATCTCCATCGTCATCTGCATGCCCTTGGGCAGCTTCTCCACCGACTTGACCCGCGAGCGCGCCTGGATGCGCGACCCCGCCGGGACCGGTGCCGGGAAGCGCAGGCGGTCCGAACCGTAATTGACCATGTTGTTGAAGCCGACCACCTCGTAGTCGAGCGGGATGCGGAAGCGCGACTGCAGCACCTGCACCAGCGCGCCGTGCGCGATCGTGCCGCCGAAGGGGCTCTGCTTGCGGGCGCGCTCGGGATCGGTGTGGATCCAGTAGTCGTCGCCCGACAGCCTGGCGAACTCGTCGATCAGCGCCTGATCGACCACCACCTGGTTGCTCCAGGCTGAGTAGGTCTCGCTGACCAGCGCCTTCATGGCCGCCTCGTCGTCGAAACGCACCTGGCGCTTCGTGGCCGCCGGCTCGGCGCTCGCCTGGGCCTCGGTGGCCGCGGCGAGCGCGGCCGGGGTGCTGTCGATGCGGGACGGGAGATCCTTGTCTGCCGCGGTGAAGCGCAGCAGCGCGGTGCCATCGGATTTCACCGTGTCGAACACAGGCTTGACCCGCATGCCGACCTTGACCTCGGCCTCGTCGAGGCCGATCAGCGTGGTGTTGATGCGCACGCCCTCGTCGAGCTCGACCACCGCCATCTTCTGCGGCATCTCGTCGGCGAAGTCGGGCAGCGTCGGGACACGGGTCAGGGTATAGGTGTAGAGCGTGCCGGTGCCCTTGACCTCCTTCCATTCCAGGTCCTGCGACCAGCACTTGTCGCAGTGACGGCGCGGAAAGAAGACCCAGTGGCCGCAGGACTTGCAGTGCGGCAGGGTCAGGCGGCCTTCCTTGAGGCCGTTCCAGTACGGCGCCGAGATCTCGGTCGGTGTCGGCAGCGGTTTATTGGTCGACATGCTCGTCATGCTCCCTGGAGAATCAGTGCGCCCTGCTCGCTCATCACGCCACCGGTGCCCGAGACGAACACGGTGTCGCAGCGCTTGAGCTGGCGCTCGCCGGCGCGGCCGGAAATCTGGTGGAAGGCCTCGATGACCTGCGACATGCCGCCCGCGGTGCCGCTCTGGCCGAAGCTGAGCTGCCCGCCGTGGGTGTTCATCGGGAAGTTGCCCTTGTAGGTCAGGTCGTGCTCGCGCACCCAGCGCATGCCCTCGCCCTTGGGCGCGAAGCCGGCATCTTCCAGCGTCAGCAGCACGGTGATCGTGTAGCAGTCGTAGATCTGCGCGGCGTGGATGTCGCTGCGCTGGATGCCCGCCATCGCGAAGGCGCGCTCGGCCGCGGGGCCGATCGGGGTGTCGGTCATCTCGGTCGCGTAGGTCGGCGACTTGAAGTACAGGTGCTCGCCGAAACCGGTGATGCAGGCGCCGCGGTTCTTCGCCCGCGCCGCCACTTCCTTGGAGGCGACGATCACGGCGGCACCGCCGGCGACCGGCATCACGATCTCGAGCACGCGCAGCGGCTCGGCGACCATCTTGCTGGCGAGCACGTCCTCGATGGACAGCGGCTTGCCGAAGAAGCTGGCGTCCGGGTTGGCGAGCGCGTTGGTGCGCTGGTCGACCGCGATCTTGGCCATCGCTACCGGGTCGTAGCCGTACTTGGCCGCGTAGCGCTGGGCGATCATCGCGTAGCCGGTGTTCTGGCCCATGTGGCCGTAGGGCAGGTCGAACTCGGCCTCGGGCGCGCCGAAGGCGGTGCTGTGGCCACCGAAGCGCATCGCGCGGGCCATCCAGCTCGGGTCCTCGTCCGGCCCGAAGGGCGCCATGCGCGCGGGAATCACGCACAGCACGGCCTGGCAAAGGCCCATCTCGACCGCCATCGCCGCGCGCCACACCGCCGCCACCGACGAGCAACCGCCCAGGTCGACGACCTCGGCGAAGTTGAGCGACAGGCCGAGATACTCGGCCGCCATCGCCGGCACGAAGACCTGCGCCTCGTGGAACTGCGGGCCATGGATCACCAGGCCGTCGATGTCCGAGGCCTTGAGCCCGGCATCGGCCAGCGCCAGGCCGGCCAGGTCGGCCACCTGCTCCAGATGGAACATCCGCGGCGCGGTCGCGTACTTCTCCGGCTTGTACTGCGCGGCGCCGACGATTGCTGCGTTTCCTTTCAGACCCATGCTCCCTTACCTCGCTGGTGCGGGCACCGCCCGCTCTGTAGTGGGGACAAAGATGCCACACGCGCCGCGGCCGGCAATCGTTCAAATCGACTAGGCGGAGCGGGGGAGACCCTCCGGACGGACGATTCGGCGCGCGCCCGCGCGCCCGATGATGCGCAGGTCATCCCCACCATGCGGGCGGTCGCGCCCGAAGGAGTTCCCCATGCGCCGCTTCCGGCAAACAACGATGCTCATCGCGCTCGCGGCCGCCAGCGCCCTCCCCGCGCAGGCCGTGGCGATCGCTAACGCGCCACCCTCCCCGTCCGCCGCCGCCGGCGAATGGCCACGCCACGGCCTCGACGCCGCCGAAACCCGCTTCAGCCCGCTGTCGGCGATCGACACCGCCAACGTCGCGCGCCTGGGCCTGGCCTGGCACTTCCGCTTCGACCGCCCGCGCGGAGTCGAGGCGACGCCGATCATGGTCGACGGCACGCTCTTCGTCACCGGGCCATGGGGCGTGGTGTACGCGCTCGACGCGCGCAGCGGCCGGCTCAAGTGGCAGCACGACCCCGAGGTGCCGGCCGGCAAGGGCATGCACGCCTGCTGCGACGTGGTCAATCGCGGCGTGGCGGTCGAGGATGGCCGCGTCTTCGTCGCCACCATCGACGGTCGCCTGCAGGCGCTGGACGCCCACGACGGCCGCCTGCTGTGGTCGACGCGGACCTTCGACCCCGCCCTGCCCTACACCATCACCGGCGCACCGCGGGTCGCGCGCGGCCTGGTGGTGATCGGCAACGGCGGCGCCGAGTACGGCGTGCGCGGCTTCGTCTCGGCCTATGACGCGCAGACGGGCGCGCTGCGCTGGCGCTTCTACACCGTGCCCGGCAACCCGGCGGACGGCCCGGACGGGGCAGCCTCGGACCGCGCGCTGGAGACGCTCGCGCGGCCGACCTGGACGGGCGAATGGTGGCGCCAGGGCGGCGGCGGCACGGTGTGGGATTCGATGGCCTGGGACCCCGAGCTCGACCTGCTCTACTTCGGCGTCGGTAACGGCTCGCCGCACGACCGCGACCTGCGCAGCCCGGGCGGCGGCGACAACCTCTTCCTGTCCTCGATCGTCGCGGTGCGCCGCGCCACCGGGGAATACGTGTGGCACTACCAGACCACGCCGGGCGACAGCTGGGACTACACCGCCACCCAGCACATGATCCTCGCCGACCTGGCGGTGGACGGGCGAACCCGCAAGGTGCTGATGCAGGCGCCCAAGAACGGCTTCTTCTACGTGCTCGATCGCGCCAGCGGCGAACTGCTGTCCGCCGACAAGTACGTGGCGGTGAATTGGGCGAGCCATGTCGACCCCGAGACGGGCCGCCCGGTGGAGACTGAAGGTGCGCGCTATCCCGCAGGCCAGCCCTTCCTCGTCCAGCCCTCGCAGCTGGGCGGCCACAACTGGCAGCCGATGGCCTGGAGCCCGGCGACCGGCCTGGTCTATATCCCGGCCCAGGAGAACACCGGCTTCATGATGAAGGAGCCGGCGTTTCGCCACGAACCCGAGCGCTGGAACACCGGCGTGCTCAATCCGCCGATGCCGCCCGACCCCGCCGTGCTCGCGCAGGCCCGGGCCTCGATGCGCGGCCACCTGCTGGCCTGGGATCCGGTACGTCGCACCGCCGCCTGGCGCACGCCCCATGCCGGCTCGTGGAACGGTGGCGTGCTGGCGACTGCCGGCGGCCTGGTGTTCCAGGGCGTCGGCGGCGAGGGCCTGGCCGCCTTCGATGCGCGCGACGGCCGCCGCCTGTGGCAGTCCGACACCTGGCTCGACATCCTCGGTGGGCCGATCAGCTACACGCTCGACGGCGAGCAGTACATCGCCGCCGCGGCCGGCTTCGGCAGCTCGATGCACATCACCTCGAGCGCCCTGCTGCCGCGCACCGGCGCGCCGGTGCCGGGCGGGCTGTTCGTGTGGAAGCTGGGCGGCCAGGCCGCGATGCCGGAGCCGACGCAGCGCCCGCGCGTGGCGCCGCCGCCCGACACCGGCACCGACGCCGAGGTCGCGCACGGCGCGGCGCGTTACGCGCGCTACTGCATGCAGTGCCATGGCGCCGCGGCGGTGGCCGGCGGCGGCATGCCCGACCTGCGCCACTCACCGTATCTGAGCGAGGCCGCGCTGTTCCGCCGTCCGTTGCTCGACGGCCTGCTCGCCGCGCGCGGCATGCCCGGCTTCGCGCAGACGCTGACTACGGCGGATGCCGACGCGATCCGCCACTACATCATCCGCATGGCGCATACCCTCGCCCAGCTGCCCGCAAAGGACTGAGCGCCGCAAAGCAAAATGGCCCTGCCTTCGGCGTCCGGAGGCAGGGCCATTTTGTCAGTCGCGACCGCATCGGCGGTCGCGGGGCTTGGTTCAGTGCGTCGCCAGCATCGCAAAGAAGCGGCCGGTCGAGGCGTTCGCGGGCGAACCCGTGGTGTGGCACTCGGTCTCGGTGGCGCCACAGGCCGGGATCTGCACCAGGGAGTCGAGCACCCGGGCATGGCCACGATCGAGCATTGCCGCAAAGGCCGCGAGGCATCCAAACACGCACCCGCACAACAGGGCCTTGGTAATCATGTGCTTCTCCTTCGTGCGCTACAGTTTTGCGTGCGCGCTGCACGCCGCCTGCAGGAACGTGATGCGACGCCGCTTCGCTGCGACTGCCGCCCAAGTGTCTCCTCCTGCACGGTGTGTAGACTGTCGAAGGCGCGCAAGCGCGACATCGTCCGAATGGACTAAATCAAAAAAAACGGCGCTCCGAAGAGCGCCGATCGATCGTTTGCCGCCCCGCCTCAGGCGAACGGGGGTAGGCCCGCACGTGCGAGCGCCTCGGCCGAGTACGGCACGTAGGTGGCGCCCGCCTCGTCGCGCACGTACAGCGGGTCGTCGAAGGCCTTGTCGTCGTAGCCCTGCCGCTGCAGGTCCACCTTGCGCAGCTTGTAGGTGGTGGTGAGGTCGGCGGCGCTCGATACGCGCACGAACTGCGGCGCCGCATAGCGCGGCAGGCGGGCCTCGGTGAGCGCGTAGAACGCCTTCGGATCGAAGGCGTGGCCAGGCTGCATCACGATGGCCGCCATGCCCGCACGCCCCTCGTGGCCGGGCACCTTCACCCCGTAGATGTTGATCAGCTCCACGCCGGCGCAGTCCGACAAGGCATCGGCGACCTCGGCGGTGGAGACGTTCTCGCTCTTCCAGCGGAAGGTGTCGCCGATGCGGTCGACGAAGTAGAAGTAGCCATCCTCGTCGTAGCGCAGCAGGTCGCCCGAACTCCAGTACGCATCGCCTTCGGTGAAGACGTTGCGCAGGATCTTCTTCTCGGTGGCTTCTTCGGAGGTGTAGCCCTCGAAGCGCCCGCCGCCGATCTCGGGATGATTGACGATGAAGGCGATGCCTTCGCCAACCTCGCCCGGCTGGCACAGGATGTAGTGCCCGTTCTCGTCGCGCGGATGCGATTCGGTCTCGACGTCGTAGCGCACCAGGCGGAAGTTGGTCTTGTTCCAGTCGGGGATGCGACCGCAGGACCCGACGTGGTTGTCGACGTTGATCACCGCCGTGTTGGCCTCGGTCGAACCCCAGCCCTCGAAGATCTGGATCGGACCGAAGCGCTCGAGCCAGCGCGTCCAGGTCTCCGCGGTGAGGCCGGCGCCGAGCATGGCACGCAGGCTGTGGTCGCGGTCGTTGGCCTGGGCGGGCGCGTTGAGCAGGTAGCGGCAGATCTCGCCGATGTACTGGAAGATGGTGATGCCGTTGGCGCGCACGTCGGTCCAGAACTCGCGCGTGCTGAACTTGCGCCGCACCACGATGCTGCTGCCCGACTTCAGCGCGGTGGAGGTCACCGAGGTCGCCGCCGCGCCGTGGTACAGCGGCAGGCAGCAGTAGAAGACGTCGTCGGGCGTCACCTCGAGGGTCACCTGCATGACGTCGCCCGAGGACATCCAGCGCATGTGGCTGTAGCGCGCCGCCTTGGGCAAGCCGGTGGTGCCCGAGGTGAAGATCAGCAGCATCGTCTCCTCGGCGCGCACCTCGGCACGGCCCTCGCGCGGGAAGGGGCTGCGCGCGGCGGCCTCGACCTCGGCGCTCAGGTCGGCACTCGCCAGCGCGCGATGCTCGGCAGCGGCGGGCTTCTCGGGGTCGGCGACCAGGTACAGCGGCTGCGCCGGGCGCTCGGGGGTGAGCGCGAAGTTCTCGACGCACTCCTCGCCGAGCACGACGGCGCGGGCACGCGTCGACTCCAGCGCGTGGGCGAGCGGACGGCCGCTGACCTGGGTGTTGATGACCGCGACCACCACGCCCAGCTTGGCCAGACCGAACCAGTAGAAGAAGAACTCGGGCCGGTTCTCCATCGCCAGCGCGCACACGTCGCCGCAGCGCAGGCCGCGCGCATGCAGGGCATGGGCGACCTGGTTGGCGCGTGCGTCCACCTCGGCATAGCTGAAGCGGCGCCCGCCGTAGATCAGGAAGTCGCGCTCGCCGAAGCGCGCGGCCTGCTCCTCGAGGCGGTCGGCCACGGTGTAGCGGTCGGCCGGCTTGATCAGATTGGCCGCGCGCGAGCGCGCGTCGAGCTTGGCCTGGGTTTCTTCGCGCGGGACCACCTTGCTGCGGGCCGCGGGCGGATTCATAACGACGGCAGAATCGGACATGCGCCCTTCTCCATGTTGTGTTCGAGCATTGCTGTTCGGAGAGCGACCGCGCGCGTCAGCGCACGCGGATGCGGGGATCGGGAGCGCCACGGCGCAGCGTGGCGAGGAAGCGGTCCAGCGCGGCGGGTTCCGCCACTTCGGGCAGCTGGTCCTTGGCCGGACGTTCGGCCCAGAACGCGCGCCACGACGGGAACAGGTCGTGGAAGCTGCCCTCGTAGGGTTCGCGTCCCGGCCAGCGCATCTTGCGGTCGCCGATCGGCGGCTTGTTCAGGTCGGTCGCATACCAGTAGCACGGCAGGCGGCGGCGGAAATACCACTGCCCGTCGATTCTCTCGTAATCGTCCCAATACAACATCTGCATGATCACCCATTCCGGGCCGGTCTCGTGCTCGTTCTTCGAATACACGACGCCGACGGCATGGTCGGGGTCGGTGAACTCGATGACGTGCTGGCCGAGGTGGTGCGAGGTGCCCGAGAACTGGTTGCGCAGGGTGTCGTCGACCCAGGCCTTGAGATGGGCGCGGCCCACCTTCTCGCGGCCGACGCGGATGTCGGGCGCGAACAGGTTCACATGGGCGTCGAGGTCGCGCATGTCGAGCGACAGCGCGTACCGGGCCACCAGCTGGCGGATGGCCTCGGTCGACTCGAGACGGTCGATGCGGCCGAGCAGGTCGGCCTGCGGTGCGGAGGTCGTCATGCCGGCGCCGCTCAGATGAAGGCCATGCCGCCGTTGACGGCGATGTTCTGCCCGGTGATGAAGCTGGCGTCGTCGCTGGCGAGGAAGCCAGCGACGCGCGCGATCTCCTCGGGCTCGCACATGCGGCCGAGCGGGATGGCCTTGATCATCGACTGCATCCACTCGTCGGGGATGCCGGCCATCATCGGGGTGTTGGTCGGCCCCGGGACGATGGTGTTCACGCGGATGCCGCTGGCGGCGAGCTCGCGCGCGATGCTGCGCGTGAGACCCATCACGCCGGCCTTGGAGGCGCAGTAGTGGCTGGGGCCCTCGCCCGACATCGCGGCGGTGCTGGAGACGTTGATGATCGCGCCCTTGGCGCCGCTCTTCTGCATCAGGCGCGCGCCCTCGCGGCAGCACAGGAAGGTGCCGGTGAGGTTCACGCCGATGACGCGCGTCCAGTTGTCGTCGGGGGTGTCGAGGAAGGCGTCGACCGAGCCGATGCCCGCGCTGTTGATCAGCACGTCGAGGCGACCGAAGCGCTCGGCGACGGCGGCAAAGGCCGCGCTCACCGAGGCCGGATCGGCGACGTTGCAGGCGAGCGCGAGGCCGTTCGCCCCGAACCCGGCGACCGCTGCCCCAGCTGCGTCGGCGTTGATGTCCGCCGCCACCACCTTCGCGCCCTGCGCGCCGAAGTACTCGACGATCGACCGCCCCATGCCCTGACCGGCACCGGTCACGAAAACCACCTTGTCCGCAAGACTCATCTGTCGCCTCCTTGTGCGTGTCCTGACGGAACCGCCTCGAATGCGGGGCTCCGACCATGTGTGGCACAGTTTTCTCGGCCTGGGTCGGACGGACATCGTCCACTAAGACTAATGCGGAACAGTTGGCGCCCTCGGTCGGGGCAAAGTGCGGGTTCGTCTGAATGGACGATGCCTTGACCGTCCGCCAAACCCACGATACGCAGCACTCGCAGGTGGCGAAGCACTGCCTGCATCCAGGATTACCGCCCAGGAGACAGGTCGTGAACACAAGCCAAGGCACCCAGCACCGCATCACCTGGAATACGCACTATGCCCTCGCGATGCTGGCGATCATCTACGTCTTCAACTACATCGACCGTCTGTTGATCTCGATCCTGATCGAGCCGATCAAGCTCGAGTTCGGCATCTCCGACACCCAGATCGGCCTGCTGTCCGGGGTCGCGTTCGCGATCTTCTACACCCTGTTCGGCCTGCCCTTCGGCCGCCTCGCCGATCGCATCGGCCGCAAGCCGGTGATCGCCCTCGCCTGCATCGCCTGGAGCGCGATGACCATGCTGTGCGGGGTGGCGACGAGCTTTGCGATGCTGCTGCTGTTCCGCATCGGGGTGGCGGTGGGCGAAGCCGGCGGCACCGCACCGTCGGTCGCAATGGTCTCCGACCTCTACCCGCCCGAGAAGCGCTCGCGTGCGCTGGCGGTGTTCCTGATGGGGCCGAGCCTCGGCGCCGTCCTCGGCCTTGGTCTGGGCGGCTGGATCGCGCAGGAGTACGGCTGGCGCACCGCCTTCGTCGTCATCGGCGCGCCCGGGGTGCTGCTCGGCATGCTGCTGTGGCTCACCGTGCGCAGCCCCGCGATGCCTGTGCGCCCCCAGCCCGCGGCAGGTGCGCCGAAGGAAGACTGGCGCACGACCCTGCGCGAGGTGTTCGCCACGCCGGCCTTCCTCCTCGTCGTCGCGGCCGGGACGCTGGCGGCGGTCATGGGCTATGCGATCGGCACCTGGAACCCGAGCTTTCTGATCCGCTCGCACGGGCTGACCATGCAGCAAGCCGGCCTGCTGGTCGGACTCGGCGGGGGAATCTGTTCCACGATCGGCACGCTGGTATGCGGCAGCGTCACCGACCGCCTGGTGGCGCGCGATCCGGGCTGGCAACTGCTGATTCCGGTCATCGGCTGCGTGGTGAGCGTCCCGCTCGGGCTCGCCTTCTATCTGTGGCCGGCCGACGTCGCCTTCCACATCGGCTCGCTGCCGATTCCGGAAGCCTTCCTGTTCTACCTCGGGTTCAGCTTCACCGCGATCTGGTGGTCGGTGCCCTGCTTCGGCGCCATCAGCCACCTCTTCCCGCCGAACCGCCTGGCGCAGGCGACGGCGATCTTCATGATGTCGTTGACGCTTCTCGGCGTCGGCCTGGGGCCGATCATCGTCGGCACGCTCTCCGACGTCTTCAACCCGGAGCTCGGCCAGGAAGCCCTGCGCTACGCACTGGCCGCCTCGGTGCTGCTGTATCTGGCGGCCGCCGGCTGCCTGATGGCGGCCGTCGGAAGCTATCGCCGCAAGCTGCGCGCCGATGCAGTGCCGCCCGCGGCCGCCGCGGCGGCAAGCGCCTGAACAACCGATTCGAAACCTACCGCTGGAGATGACCCGATGAATTCACCCGACCTGCCGATTCCCCTCGACCGCTTCGTCGAGCTCGACAGTGGCCTTCGCCTGCACTACCTCGACATCGGCGAGGGGCCGGTGGTGGTGTGGCTGCACGGCAGCGGCCCGGGTGCCAGCGGCTACAGCAACTTCAAGGGCAACTACCCGGCCTTCGCCGCGGCCGGTTTCCGCAACATCGTGCTCGACCTGCCCGGCTTCGGGCGCTCGGACAAGCCCGCCGACGTGCAGTACAACCTCGACTTCTTCGTCGCCTGCCTGAACGGCCTGCTGCAGAAGATCGGCGTCACGAAGTGCACCCTGCTCGGCAACTCGCTTGGCGGCGCGATCGCGCTCGGCCAGGCGCTCGCCCACCCGGACACCGTCGAGCGGCTGATCCTTATGGCGCCCGGCGGCGTCGAGGAGCGCGAGACCTACTTCAGGATGGAAGGCATCGTGCGCATGGTCGAGACCTTCGCCAAGGGCCCGATGGGACCGGTCGAGATGCGCCACGTCATGAGCCTGCAGGTGTTCGATCCCTCGATGCTCGACGACACCATCATCAACGAGCGCTCCGCGATCGCCCCCTCGCAGCCGGCCAACCTGTTCTCGACCATGATGGTCCCGAACATGACCACCCGCCTGCACGAGATCAAGGCGCCGATCTTCGGGTTCTGGGGCACCGACGACAAGTTCAACCCCCATACCGGCGCGCTGAAGGTGATCGAGAACGCGCCCAACGCGCGCATGATCCTGCTCAACCGCTGCGGGCATTGGGTGCAGGTCGAGCACAGCGACCTCTTCAACCGCAGCTGCATCGACTTTCTGACCAAGGGGTGAGCCACGCCATGGGATCCTTCGACAACCTGCTGCAACCCGGCCGCATCGGCAAGATGGAAGTGCGCAACCGCATCGTGATGGCGCCGATGGGGTCGAACTTCGCCGAAGCCGACGGCACCTGCGGCGAACGCATCCAGGCCTATTACGAAGCGCGCGCCGCGGGCGGCGCCGGTCTGCTGACCATGGGCGTGGTCGCCATCGCCTATCCGCACGGCACCGCCGAGCCCTACCAGGTGGGCCTCTCGGACGACAAGTTCATCCCCGGCCTGAAGGGCATCGTCGACCGCGTGCACAAGCACGGCGCGAAGATCGCCGCGCAGCTGCAGCACGCCGGCAAGAACTCGGTGCGCGACCTCGCCGAGGGCCGCGAGCTGTGGGTGCCGTCCATGCCGCCGGCGGTCAAGACCGACATGTTCGCCGCGCTGACGCAGGAGGAGCTCGGCGCCTTCATCAGCTCGTCGAAGGGCCGCGAAAAGGCCGGCGTGAAGATCCGTGTCATGGAGCAGGCCGACATCGCGCAGATGATCGAATGGTTCGCCGCCGCGGCCGAGCGCGCCCAGCGCGCCGGCTTCGATGGCGTCGAACTGCACGCCGCGCACAACTACATCATTGCCGGCTTCCTGTCGGGTTACTACAACAGGCGCGACGACGAATACGGCGGCTCGATCGAGAACCGTGGCCGCTTCATGCGCGAGGTGATCGCCGCCGTGCGCGCGCGCGTCGGTGCCGACTACCCGGTGTGGCTGCGCCTGGACGCCTATGAGCTGCGCACCGAGGGCGGCATCACCCTGGAAGAGGCGAGGGTCTTCGCGCGCATGGCCGCCGACGCCGGCTGCGACGCGGTCAGCGTCTCGGCCTACGCCAACACCAGCACCGGCGTGGCCTTCACCGAAGCGCCGCTGGTGCAGCAGAAGGCCGGCTTCCTGCTGTGGGCGGCCGAGATCAAGGAGGCGGTGAAGATCCCGGTGATCGCCGTCGGCCGCCTCGAGCCCGAGGTCGCGGACAACGCCATCGCCGCGGGCCAGTGCGACTTCGTCGCCATGGCGCGCAAGATGCTCGCCGATCCGGAACTGCCCAAGAAGCTGATCGAGGGCCGCCCCGAGGACATCCGCCCCTGCATCTACTGCTACGCCTGTGTCAGCCAGATCTTCGTGAACCAGCGCGTCAAGTGCGCGGTGAACCCGATGACCGGCCACGAGGCCGAGATTCGCCTCGTCCCGGCCGAGAAACCCGGCCACGTGCTCGTCGTCGGCGGCGGCCCCGCCGGCATGGAGGCCGCGCGCGCCGCTGCGCTGCGCGGCCACAAGGTCACCCTGGTCGAGCGCAGCAGCCGGCTGGGCGGCACGCTGTTCTTCGCCGCGCTGGCCTACGCCGAGAACGGCGGGCTGCTCGACTACCTGACCACGCAGATGAAGAAGCTCGACATCGACGTGCGCCTCAACACCCTCGCCACCCCCGAGCTCATCCGCCAGCTCGGCGCCACCGCGGTGATCGTCGCCACCGGCGCCGAACGCAATGCGCCGCCCATTCCCGGCGCCGACATGGACCACGTGTGGTCGGGCGACGAGCTGCGCCGGCTGATGACCGACGACCGCGCCGAGGAGATCGCCAAGCGCAAGCTGTCCTTCACCCAGCGCACGCTGATGAAGGCCGGCAGCCTGGTCGGCGTCACCGACAGCACCGACGCCATCCAGAACCTGTCGCGGGTGTGGATGCCGCTGGGCAAGAAGGTCGCCATCATCGGCGGCGGCCTGGTCGGCATCGAGCTCGCCGAGTTCCTGGTCGACCGCGGCCGCGAGGTCGTGGTGCTGGAAGAAGGCCCCAGCCTGGGCCGCGAGCTGTCGATCGTGCGCCGCTGGCGCGTGCTCGATACCCTGCGCGAGCACGGCGTGGCGCTGCACACCAAGGTGAAGATCGAGTCGATCGACAAGAAGGCGGTGCGCTATGCCGACGCCGAGGGCGTCCAGCACACCCTGGCGGCAGATTCGGTGGTGCTCGCCGTCGGCGCCCGTCCGGACGACAGCCTCGCGCGCGCGCTCGAAGCGGCCGGCGTGCCGGTCAGCTCGGTGGGCGACGGCGCGCAGATCGGTTACATCGAAGGCGCCGTCAAGTCGGGCATGCTCGCCGGACTCAGCGCCTGAGCACCGGCGCGCCTGCGCGCAGTTTCAGATCCTCCCTCCTCCGGGTGTGCGGCGCTCATTGCCGCCACCCGGTTTTTTTTCATCTTCCGCCCCCGCCCGCGCGCCGGGCGGCGCAAACGGAGCGCACGATGGACCATTCCGCCACCGCGATCTGCAACCTCCTCTACCGCTACGCGGAAGCGATCGACGAAGGCCGCCTGGAAGACGCCGCCGCCCTCTTCCGCCATGCCCGCATCGAGACCGGTGCCGCCGGCCCGCTCGACGCCGACGGCCTGCTCGCCCTGTGGCGCAAGATCCTGGTGATCCACCCCTGCGGCACGCCGCGCACACGTCACCTGGTCACCAACCCCATCCTCGACATCGACGAGGCCGCCGGCACGGCCACGAGCCGCTCATGCTTCACGGTGATGCAGGCCACCGACGATCTGCCGCTGCAGATCATCGCCAGCGGCCGCTACCACGACCGCTTCGCGCGCATCGACGGCGAATGGTGCTTCGTCGCGCGCGACTACCGGCAGCTCGACTTCATCGGGGATCTGAGCCGGCACCTGAACATCGCGATCAAGCCCGGGTCGCAGCGCTGAACGGCGAAACGGCGAGGGATTTGAAATAGGCGCTGCGGTTCGATGATTGGGGGGGTGGGCGGCGGGTTGTCGGCCTCAGCTGCCGGTGGCTTTATGGCGCAGTCAGGCAACAATGTGCCGGTCACCTGCCGTTCGAGCGGCAGAGATTGAAGTTCGGAGAAAGACTGCAGGCGGTTCTGTCGATCGACTGCTCGGGCGCGGTGGCCGACGCTGCCGCAAGCCTCACGAATGGATTGGCGTTGCTGAGATCTTCACGCCCAGGGCATGAAGTAGTTTGAGCATCGTGTCATAGCGTGGCTTCGCGCCGGGCGTGAGTGCTTTATAGAGGCTCTCACGGCCAAGGCCCGCATCCTTGGCGAGTTGCGCCATGCCACGGGCCCGCGCAACGTCGCGGACGGCAGCGAGAAACACATCAGGGTTCGGGTCCTCCAGGGCGGCCGTCAGATACGCCGCGATGGTTTCCTCATCGTTCAGGTAGTCGGCAGCATCAAAGGCGGCGGTCTTGACCATCGTTCACTCCTTGTCCAAAGCCCGCGCCATCTCGATGGCGCGTTTGATGTCGCGCTTTTGCGACGACTTGTCCCCGCCCAGCAGAAGCAGGTAGATCACTGCCCCGCGCCGCGTGTAGTAAGCGCGATACCCAGGGCCCACGTGGATGCGCATTTCCGAAACGCCTTCACCTACCGGCTCACAGTCACCAAAATTCCCGTGCTCGGCAGAGCGGATACGGTGGACGATGCGGGCCCGTGCAACGTTGTCTTTCAAGCCGGAAAGCCAGGCATCGAAATCGTCCGTGCGCAGGAAAGTGTTCATGCTGGCAGTGTATCCATATGGATACGGTCACACAAGGGCGAGCCGGTGACGAAAACCGAGACCCCACCCCTGCACATCGGCGGCAGGAGTTGCACGATCGCACGCGGTGGGCCAGAAGGCACCGCTCAAACCCAAAGACATCTGGGCCATCCGTATTCATCTGCAGAACGCGCACGAAGTGCGCGACCTCGCCATGTTCAACCTCGCGATCGACAGCAAGCTCCGAGGGTGTGACCTCGTCAGCCTGCGGGTGCGCGACGTGACCCATGGAAACCAGGTGCTCTCACGCGCCATGGTGCTGCAGCGGAAAACACAGCGGCCCGTGCAGTTCGAACTGACCGAGCCGACGCGTACGGCTGTGGCTGCCTGGATCGCGAAGGCCGCCTTGAGGTCGGAAGACTTCCTCTTTCCGAGCCGCCTTCACGACTCACCGCATGTCTCTACCCGTCAGTACACGAGGATCGTTGAGCACTGGGTGGTGGCCGCCGGCCTCGATCCGTCCGCCTACGGTACGCACTCGATGCGACGCACGAAGGCGACATTGATCTACAAGCGCACGAAGAACCTGAGGGCCGTTCAACTCCTGCTGGGTCACTCCAAGCTGGAGTCGACAGTGCGGTACTTGGGCATCGAGGTCGATGATGCCTTGGGGATCTCCGAGCAGATTGAGATCTGACCCGGCGCGGCTGCCCGCCAAGCGCCTTTTGCCGGCGGGCGGCTGCTTACGGTGATGATGCTGAGGGCGTTCTATCGGCCACAAGCTGTCACTGGACACCCGCTCCGGATAGCGGTCATCCGGGTGAGGCAGTATGCTACCGGCCTGTGTGCCAGACCGTTCGCATCGACCCGCAAGGCCGTCGGCTGCAGCGTTTCCTGTCTTGTGATTCTGTGTTGAGCGTAGTTCCTGCTTCTAAACAGTAACTTGCAGGACATGTTATTCGGCATTCCGATGTTATGCGGCAGAACTGTCGCCCTAAAACGAAGTTATGCCTCATTGTAGGAGTTGTCGCAGATGCAGGAACGTATGAGCCAATCGGATCGCGCTGATACTCTCGAGGAGCGGAAGCGCCTAGAGCTGCACGAGCGAGAAATGCTTCGCGCTCGGAAGGCAATGCTTGAGCGGGAGCGCCAGCTCGAGCAGATCCGGGAGAAGCTCAGCGAAGAGCAGCTTGAGAAGGAACGAAAGCTCCATCAAGAAATGGCGGCTCGGGAGGCATTATTCGCCGAACGTGAGCATGCGCTTATGGCGCGGCAACGTGAGTTCGAAATGCAGCTTGCTCGCCGGCAATCCGAGATTGAGATGCTGCGAAAGCATCTCACCGAGGAGGTCTCATCTAGGGAGGCGAAACTACAAGAGGCGGTTGCAGCACTTGAGCAGGAAAAGGAACGCTACAACATTGAGGGCCGAAAAAGGATTGAAGCAACCTCCAAGACCTACGTTTCAAAAGCGCTCACTTTGCTGGAAGTCAAAGAAGCAGCATTCCACAAAATGTCTAAGCTTTGGGCTGGTGTAGGCGCGCTGTCACTCATCGTAGGCCTCGTGTTCTTTGCTTACATGTGGTGGTCCGGCGTTTCTGCAATACCAGACCCCCTCTCTTGGGAGTTCATTATTCTCTCGCTTACAAAAGGCGTGGTTGCAGTTGCGCTTCTGGGTGCGCTCGCTCGGTATGCATTTCTGTTTAGCACTTCGTACATGCGTGAAGCTTTAAAGAATGCGGATCGACGCCACGCGATCAACTTTGGAGAGTTCTACTTGGAGTCCTACGGAGCCGCTGCCGATTGGTCGCAAGTGAAAGACGCTTTCGCGAACTGGAACACAATGGGCTCCAATGCGTTCTCGGCAGCTCCGATCCCTTCCTTCAAATTAGCCGACCTTGAGCAAGCCGCCGCGGTGATTGAGAAGGTTCGGGATTCACTCGTTAAGACGCCTCGCGCTGAGGCATAACTATGCGTTCAAGCGGACCGCGGGGAAACGTTTCGATGTTGTCTGAAGCGTCGTCGGCCGGCGGCCGCTTAACGCGGAGTTAGCAGCCATGACGGGCATCTGTTACTACTGCGGAAAAGCAGCCTCATCTGATGAGCACGTTCCACCCAAGGCTATCTTCCCGAAGCCTAAGGACTCACCGGATGGGCGCGATTATAGGAAAGATCTCATCACGGTCCGGTCATGCGCAGAACATAATTCTGCGAAATCCAGAGACGATGAGTATCTTCTCTATGTTCTCGCTATGTGCCTTCCATCTAACGAGCTAGCAAAACATCAGTTTCTGACAAAAGTGCAACGCGCAATCCAAAGAAAGCCCGCGCTTCTTCAGGCATTGCTCATCGAAATTAGGGAAGTGACTCTTCACGACACAGTAAATAACACTTGGCACAGAAGCATTGCCATACAGCCTGACGAAAAACGGCTAATCAACCTCTTTACACACATAGCAAAAGCAATCTACTTAATTGAGAAATCGGAAATATGGCTGGGCAAGGTTAGTGTGCTTATTGAGTTCATTCTTTCCATGACGGACATTGAGCAAAATGAACGTCAAGCTGAAATGGCACGTACTGCTAATGAAATGCTGGCTCATGTACCTCACAAGGGAGCCAATCCGGAAGTCTTCTCCTATCAATTCGTAGAGGTCGATGGGCTAGCAATGGTTAGGCTTCATTTCTATGGAAACAGCAAAGTATCCGCAGTTTATGTTTCACATTGCTGCTAACAATTCGCCCAAGGGACGCGTCGCAAGCGGCGCGCCCCTGCGCTCGAGCGTTGAATGACAGCTTCCCTGAGCGCTCGACGGCCGCAATGGGTCGCTAGTTCTAGTTCGCAGTCTGGAGAAGCCGCCGTTCGCCGTCGCCCGACGCTCGAGCGGCAGGTGACCAGCACGATTGCTGGCTGACTGCCCCATCAAGCCACTGGCAGCTGAGGCCAACAACGCACCCGCAACCCGCCCCCCATGACTTCGTCCGATCGGACGATGCCCTCCGACCATCAACTCCCGTAGCGTGGCTCACACCCTCGGTGCCCGCATTGCCGGGCGTCGCGCCCACCCCATGGAGAGATTCAGATGGTCATCGACAAGACAAGAACAATCGCCGTCATCGGCGGCACCGGCAAGCTCGGGGCCGCCCTCGCCCGCCGCTGGGCGAAAGCCGGGCTGCGCGTGGCGGTCGGCTCGCGCGACGCCGACAAGGCGCGCGAAGCGGCCGCCGCGCTGGCAGCCGAGACCGGTGCCGCGGTCGATTCGGGACTCAACGCAGAAGTTGCCGCCCGCGCCGACCTGATCGTGGTCAGCGTGCCCTTCGCCTCGCAGGTCGCGACGCTCGCGGAGATCCGCGCGGCGGCGGCCGGCAAGCTGGTGGTGGATACCACCGTGCCGCTGATGCCGCCCAAGGTGATGCGCGTGCAGCTGCCGCCCGAGGGCTGCGCCGCGGTGCGCGCGCAGCAGACGCTGGGCGAAGCGGTACGAGTGGTCTCAGCCTTCCACAATGTGGCCGCCCACAAGCTCGCGACCGACGAGGACATCGCCTGCGACGTGCTGGTGTTCGGTGACGACAAGGCCGACCGCGCCCAGGTCGTGGCGCTGGCCGATGCCGCCGGCCTGCGCGGGCTGCACGGCGGCGCCCTGGTCAACTCGGCCGCAGCCGAGGCGATGACCTCGGTGCTGATCTTTCTCAACAAGACCTATCGTGTCGACGGCGCCGGCCTGTGCATCACCGGCGCGCTCGACATGAATGCCGACGCCTGAGGATCCGGCCATGGGACGCCGGCTGTGTTTCGAAGCGCTTTCCGGCATCCCCGAGATCCGGCCCGGCGACGCACTGGCGCCGCTGATCGTCGCGGCGCTGGCGGAAAATGGCTGTGCGCTGGGCAGCGACAGCATCGTCGTGGTGGCACAGAAGATCGTGTCGAAGTCGGAAGGCCGCTTCGCCTGGCTCGATGAGGTCGTCCCTTCCGACAAGGCGCAGGAGCTCGCCCGCATCACCGGCAAGGATGCGCGCCTGGTCGAGCTGACGCTGTACGAATCGACGCGCGTGCTGCGCGCGGTGCCGGGCGTGCTGATCGTGCGTCATCGCCTGGGCTACGTGATGGCCAATGCCGGCATCGACATGTCCAACGTCCCCGGCGAGGCCGACCGCGAGCGCGCCCTGCTGCTGCCGCTCGACCCGGACGCCTCGGCCGCCGCGCTGCGCGAGGCCTTGCGCGTGGCCACCGGGCAGGCGGTGGGCGTGATCGTCAGCGACAGCTTCGGCCGCCCATGGCGCAACGGCGTGGTGAACGTGGCGCTCGGTTCGGCCGGCATCCCGGCGCTGATCGACCGCCGCGGCGACACCGACCGCCACGGCCGCACGCTGCAGATCACCCAGACCGCCTTTGCCGATGCGGTGGCCGCCGGCGCCGCGGTGGTGATGGGCGAAGGCGACGAGGGCATGCCGGTGGTGGTCGCCAGCGGCTTCATGCCGGCCGCGCCCGAGACGGACTGCCGGGCGCTGGTGCGCCCGATCGACACGGACCTCTTCCAATGAGCGCACCCAGCATCCTTGCCCTGAGCGGCGGCGTCGGTGGCGCCAAGCTCGCCGATGGACTGCTGCACGCGGCCGGCCGCGGGCGGCTCACGGTCGCAGTCAATACCGGCGACGACTTCACCCACCTCGGCCTGCACGTCTCGCCCGACATCGACACCGCGCTCTACACCCTCGCCGACCTCGCCAACCCCGAGACCGGCTGGGGCCGGCGCGACGAGACCTGGACCTTCATGGATGCGCTCGCCCGCCTGGGCGGCGAGACCTGGTTCAGGCTCGGCGACGGCGACCTCGCTACTCATGTCGAGCGCACCCGCCGGCTCGCGGCGGGCGAGCCGCTGTCGGCCATCGTCGCCGACTTCGCGCGCCGCTTCGGCATCGAGGCCGACATCGTGCCAATGTCCGACCAGCCGGTGCGCACCCGGGTGCGGACGGACGAAGGCACGTTCGACTTCCAGGACTATTTCGTCCGCCAGCAATGCCGGCCGGTGACGCGCGCAGTCGAGTTCGTGTTCGCGCCCGACACGCGACCCTGCGCCGCGCTCGAGGCGGCGCTCGCCGACGAGGCGCTGGGCGCTATCCTGATCTGCCCGTCCAACCCCTATCTGAGCATCGCCCCCATCCTCGCCGTGCCCGGCCTGCGTGCGCTGCTGCGCGCGCGCAGCGTGCCGATCGTCGCGGTGTCGCCGCTGGTCGGTGGCGCCGCGGTGAAGGGGCCGACCGCGAAGATCATGAGCGAGCTGGGCGTGCCGGTGAGCGCGGACGAGATCGTCCGCCACTACGGCGATCTGCTCGACGGCTTCGTGCTCGATGCGCGCGACGCGCACCTGCGCGTGCGGATCGGCGTGCCGGTGCAGGTGACCGACACGCTGATGCTGACGCCGGCCGACCGCATCCGCGTCGCGCAGGAGACCCTGGCCTTCGCCGCCACCCTGCCGCCCAGGCCCTGACCCAGGCGCGCGTCGTCCATCTGCAGAGCGATGCCGCCGCGCGGCCCAGAAACCGAGCTTCTTCACATTCAGCCGGAATGCATCTTGGGGAGAGTCGCAAGCGTCTGGTTTTAAACGCTTTAGCAAGCCTTGCGCGCGCGCTCGAAGTATCCCGAAGCGAGTAGCCGTCCGCGTATACGAGGTGTTCCAATCCTGGCAAGGACAGCGCCAGGACCATGCAGACACGACACCTCACCCCTCTTGCAGCCCCTGCGGGCTCGACCCCGGTCGCAGGCAAGCGATGACGGCCTATCTCGTCCTCGCTTCCCTCGCCGTCCTGCTCGCACTGCTGTTGAGCGGCCGCTTCAAGCCCGCGAGCCTGTTCGTCAGCTGGGCGGTCGGCTATCACCTGCTGATCGGGACGGACGAGAAGAGCTTTCTCGCCAGCTACGTGAATCCGGGCGTGGTCACGCTGGCGTTGCTGCTGATGGTCTCGCTGGTGCTCGAGCGCGCGCCCTTGCTCGACGCCTTGCCGGCGCGCCTCCTGCGCGGACGTCCGACGTTCGCCGTGTTGCGCCTGACCGGCTTCACCGCGATCGCGTCGGCCTTCATCAACAACACCGCGATCGTCGCCGCGCTGCTCGGCACCCTGGCCCGGCAACGCCACCTCCCGCCCTCGCGCGTCCTGCTGCCGCTGTCGTACGCCGCGATACTGGGTGGCATCACCACCTTGATCGGCACGTCCACCAACCTCGTCGTGAACGCCTTTGCCGTCGAAGCCGGGCTGCCGCCGATGGGAATGTTCGACCTCGCCTGGGCAGGGGTGCCGATCGCGGTCGTATGCCTGATCGTGCTCGCCATCGGCAGCCGCTACCTTCCGCTTCATCAGGGCCGCGCCGAGGCGCAGGCCCAGCGCTACTTCCTCGAAGCACGGGTGATGCCGGGCGCGCCGCTGGTCGGACGCACGATCGAACAGAACCGGCTGCGCCAGCTCGATGGCCTGTACCTGGTCGAGATCGTTCGCAACGCTCACCTCATATCACCCGCGAGTCCGAGCGAGATCCTGCAGGCGGACGACCGCCTGATCTTCACCGGCGAGATCGCAAAGGTATCGACCCTGCAACGATTCCCCAGCCTGCAACTTTTCGGCCATCAGAGTGGCGCGCTGCTGCACTCGAATCTCGTCGAGGTCGTGATCACCGGCGAATCGGAACTCGACGGGCGCACCCTGCGCGATCTGGATTTCCGCACCATGTTCGACGCGGGGGTGGTCGGCATCCGCCGTGGCAACCAGCAGCTCTCGGGTCAGCTGGGGCGGATCGTCCTGCACGCCGGCGACTGCCTTCTGCTTGCCACCGGGGCGGACTTCGGCCAGCACCGCAACCTCGACCGCAACTTCGTCATCGTCAGCGGCGCCCCCGTAAGGCCCCGTTTGAGCGCGCGTCAGAGCCTCCTGGCCTTTGCCGGCTTCTTCGCCGTGATCGCGCTGGCAGCGCTCGAGCGCCTGCCGCTGCTGCCGGGGCTGCTGATGCTGACCGGGCTGTTCATCGCGTCCGGCCTGCTGGAGGTGGCGGAGATGCGTCGGCGCTTTCCCTTCGAACTGGTGCTGATCATCGGATCGGCGCTGAGCATTGCGCGCGTCATGGAGGATTCGGGCGCCGCCGGGCTGATCGTGCAGTCGATGAGCGCGGTGTCCGCCGGCCATGGGGTCTGGGGCGCCTTCATCGGGGCCTATCTGATCACGCTGCTCCTGACCGAGGTGCTCACCAACAACGCCGCCGCCGCGCTCGGCTTTCCGATCGCCCTGGCGGCCGCACGGGCCTTCGACGCCGATCCGACGCCCTTCATCATGATCGTCTGCTACGGCGCGAGCGCCGGCTTCCTCGTTCCTTTCGGCTATCAGACGCACCTGATGGTGTTCTCCACCGGGCACTACCGCGCGGTGGACTTCGTACGTCTGGGCCTGCCCATCACGCTGGCCTACAGCGCCGTCGCGCTGACGGTCGTCCCCTACCTGTTTCCCCTGTACCCCTGACGCGGTCCCGCACTGCAAAAACCGAGCTCTTTCAGATTCAGCCGGAACGCATCTCAAGCAGGGTCGCAACACACTGTTTTATTGATGCTTTTATTCAAACCCCAGGAAACAGAGACGGGCTCAAAGCGAGTAGCCGTCGTCGTATCTGAGATGTTTCAATTTTGCCAAGGACAGCACCCAGACCATGCAGACACGACACCTCGAACCTCTCGCAGCCCACGACGCCACACCTGCCTCGCAGCGTGTCGCGCGCGCTGCCGCGGCCGGATCGCCGGGAGCACGGCCATGAGCTGCTGGGCCGTGGTTCCGCTCAAGGCGCGCCGCTCCGGCAAGACGCGGCTGTCCGGCCTGCTCGACGAGGCCGCCCGTGCCACGCTGGTGCAGTCGATGCTCGAGACCGTGCTGTCGGCGCTGTCGGCGGCGCAGGAGATCGATCGCATCGCCGTGGTCAGCAGCGAACCCGAGCGGATCCCCGCCGGCGTGCTCGCCCTGCCCGACCCCGGCGAGGGCCTGAATCCGGCGCTGCACGCCGCCGCCGACAGGCTGCTCGACCACGGTGCCCGTTCGCTGCTGGTCATCCACGCCGACCTGCCGCTGGTGCGCGCGAGCGACATCGACCAGTTCGTGCGCGCCGGCCGCCGCCAGGGCATGGCGCTGGCGACCGACCGCCACGGCACCGGCACCAACGCGCTGTTCGTGGCGGATGGCCTCGACTTCCCCTTCCGCTTCGGCACCGACAGCCTGTCGCGCCATCTGGCCGAAGCCCGCCTGCGCCGGATCACGCCCGCCCTGCCCGCGTTGAACGGCCTCGCCATCGACATCGACACCCCTGCCGACCTCGCCTGCCTGTGGCCGGCCGCCGCAGCGCCCTTCACGCCTTCCCGCTGGAGCCCGATGCCATGCACGACCTCACTCTGAGCCTTCTCGACCGCGCGCGGGCTGGACACACGCTGTCGGCCGACGACATCCACCTGCTGGCCGAGCACGCGTCGCACGCCCAACTGCTGCAGGCCGCCGAGGCCCTGACGCTGGCCGGGCACGGATCGAACGTCGGTTACTCGCGCAAGGTCTTCATCCCGCTCACCCGCCTGTGTCGCAACACCTGCGGCTACTGCACCTTCGCCACCACGCCGAAGTCGGTGCCGAGCGCCTACCTGAGCGCCGACGAAGTGCTGGCCATCGCCCGCGCCGGCGCGGCAGCAGGCTGCCACGAGGCCTTGTTTACCCTCGGCGAACGTCCGGAGTCGCGCTACCAGGCGGCGCGCGACGCCCTCGCCGCGCTCGGCCATGGCTCGACCATCGAATACCTCGCGGAGATGGCAGCGCTGGTGCATCGTGAGACCGGCCTGCTGCCGCATGTGAACCCCGGCACCATGAGCGCCGAGGAGATCGCCCTGCTGCGCCCGCTGTCGGCCTCGATGGGCATCATGCTGGAGTCGTCCTCCAGCCGCCTGTGCGAACGCGGCGGCCCGCACTGGAAGTGCGTGGACAAGCACCCCGACGTCCGCCTCGAGACCTTGCGCCTCACCGGCGAGCAGGCGGTGCCGATGACCACCGGCATCCTGATCGGCATCGGCGAGACGCGGCGCGAACGCGTCGACTCCCTGCTCGCGCTGCGCGAGCTGCACGCGGCGCACGGGCACCTGCAGGAGATCATCGTGCAGAACTTCCGCGCCAAGCCCGGGACCGTGATGGCGCGGGCGGACGAGCCCGGCCTGGACGATCACACCTGGACGATCGCGATGGCGCGCCTGATCTTCGGCGCCCGCATGTCGATCCAGGCGCCGCCCAACCTGCGGCCCGGCGAGCTCGGCCCGCTGCTGCGCGCCGGCGTCAATGACTGGGGCGGCATCTCGCCGGTCACGCTCGACCACGTCAACCCGGAAGCGGCCTGGCCGCAGATCGACGCGCTCGCCGCCGAGACGGCCACGCACGGCCGGCATCTGCGCCCGCGCCTGCCGCTGATCCCGTCCTTCGTGGGCGAGGCTGCGCGGTGGAACGACACCGCGATGTGCACCGCCCTGCTGCGCCGCGCCGACGCGAGCGGCTTCGCCCGCGCCGACGACTGGATCGCCGGCACTGGCCAGGCCCCCTCGCCCGCGGCGCTGCGCGTATTCGCGCCGCAAGCCGGGGCCACGGCGCCCTCGCAGGCCATCCGCGCGCTGCTCGACAAGGCCCTGGCGGGCCGCGAACTGGCCGAGGACGAGATCGTGCGCCTCTTCGACGCGCAGGGCGCCGACCTGCACGCCGTGATGGCGGCCGCCGACCGCCTGCGGCGCGACACCGTGGGCGAAGCGGTCACCCACGTGCGCAACTGCAACATCAACTACACCAACATCTGCCAGCACCGCTGCGGCTTCTGCGCCTTCGCCAAGAGCCACGCCGCCTCCACGCTGCGCGGCCCGGCCTACCGGCTCGAAGCCGAGCAGGTCGCCGCCCGTGCGCTCGAAGCCTGGGCACGCGGCGCCACCGAGGTGTGCATGCAGGGCGGCATCCACCCGCACTACACCGGCGACACCTACCTCGAGCTGCTGGCGGCGGTGAAGCGCGCGACGCCCGACATGCACATCCATGCCTTCTCGCCGCTGGAGATCCGTCACGGCGCCGCCACCCTCGGCCTGTCGCTGCACGACTACCTGCGCCGCCTGCGCGACGCCGGCCTGCGCACGCTGCCGGGCACGGCGGCGGAGATCCTCGACGACGAGGTGCGCGCGATCATCTGCCCGGACAAGCTCGACACCGCACAATGGCTCGAGGTAATGGAGGCCGCGCACGCGGTCGGCATCCGCAGCACCGCGACCATCATGTTCGGCCATGTGGATGCGCCGCGGCACTGGGCGCGCCACCTGCTCGCCATCCGCCGCCTGCAGGCGAAGACCGGCGGCTTCACCGAGTTCGTGCCGCTGCCCTTCGTGCATATGGAGTCGCCGCTGTGGCACAAGGGCCGCGCCCGCTCGGGCCCGACGCTGCGCGAGTCGGTGCTGATGCACGCGGTCGCGCGCCTGGTGCTGCATCCGCTGATCCCGAACATCCAGACCTCGTGGGTCAAGATGGGCGGCGAAGGCGCGGCGCTCTGCCTGCAGGCCGGCGCCAACGACCTCGGCGGCACGCTGATGTACGAATCGATCACGCGCGCAGCGGGCGGCGCCAACGGCCAGCTGATGGAGACCGCCGACCTGCGTGCGATCGCGGCGCGCTGCGAACGTCCGCTGCGCCAGCGCACCACCCTCTACGAGGCGGTGCCGCCTGCGGCCGATGGGGCCGCGGCCGATCCACCTCAACGCCCGCGGCAGGCGCATAGGCTGCACGCGACCGCCTGACCCCCCACGCTCCTCGCAGTACCGAACCGCGCCGCCCCGGTGGCGCGGCCGGCCCCTCTCGTCCCTAGATCCCGCAACAAGCTGGAGAATCCATGACACTCACCCACCTGCAACGGCTCGAAGCCGAAAGCATCCACATCCTGCGCGAAGTTGTCGCCGAGGCCGACAACCCGGTCATGCTGTATTCGATCGGCAAGGACAGCGCGGTCATGCTGCACCTGGCGATGAAGGCCTTCTACCCGGCGGTGCCGCCCTTTCCGCTGCTGCACGTCGATACGCGCTGGAAATTCCAGGAGATGTACCGCTTCCGCACCCGCATGGCGCAGGAGACGGGCATGGACCTGCTGGTGCACATCAACCCCGAGGGCGTCGAGAAGGACATCAACCCCTTCACCCACGGCTCGGCGATCCACACCGACATCATGAAGACCGAGGGCCTCAAGCAGGCGCTCGACCAATACGGCTTCGACGTGGCCTTCGGCGGCGCGCGACGCGACGAGGAGAAGTCGCGCGCCAAGGAGCGCGTGTTCTCGTTCCGCACCGCCCAGCACCGCTGGGACCCGAAGAACCAGCGTCCCGAGCTGTGGAAGCTCTACAACGCCAGGAGGCACAAGGGCGAGTCGATCCGTGTGTTCCCGCTGTCGAACTGGACCGAGCTCGACATCTGGCAGTACATCTACCTGGAGAACATCCCGATTGTGCCGCTGTACTACGCCGCCGAGCGGCCGGTCGTCGAGCGCGACGGCACGCTGATCATGGTCGATGACCACCGCATGCCGCTCAAGCCCGGCGAGGTGCCGATGATGAAGAAGGTGCGCTTCCGCACTCTGGGCTGCTACCCGCTGACCGGTGCGGTGGAGTCCGAAGCCGACACGCTGCCGGCGATCATCCAGGAGATGCTCCTCACCCGGACCTCCGAGCGCCAGGGCCGCGTGATCGACCACGATTCCGCCGCTTCCATGGAAAAGAAAAAGCAAGAGGGGTATTTCTGATGGCACACGTTTCCGACCTCATCGCCACCGACATCGAGCAGTACCTGAAGGCGCACGAACACAAGAGCCTGCTGCGCTTCATCACCTGCGGCAGCGTGGACGACGGCAAGAGCACGCTGATCGGCCGCCTGCTCTATGAATCGAAGATGCTGTTCGAGGACCAGCTCGCCGCGGTCGAGGCCGACTCGAAGAAGTTCGGCACCCAGGGCGACCAGATCGACTTCGCGCTGCTGGTCGATGGCCTCGCCGCCGAGCGCGAGCAGGGCATCACGATCGACGTGGCCTACCGCTTCTTCTCCACCGACAAGCGCAAGTTCATCGTCGCCGACACCCCGGGCCACGAGCAGTACACCCGCAACATGGTCACCGGCGCCTCCACGGCCGATGTGGCCATCCTGATGGTCGATGCGCGCAAGGGCATCCTGACGCAGACTCGCCGCCACAGCTACCTGGTGTCGCTGCTGGGCATCCGCCACATCGTGGTGGCGATCAACAAGATGGACCTGGTCGACTATTCGGAGAAGGTCTTCCGCGACATCCGCGAGGACTATTCCGCCTTCGCCGCGCAGATCGGCCTCGAGGACGTGAGCTTCATCCCGCTGTCGGCCTTCAAGGGCGACAACATCATCGAGCCGAGCAGCGCGATGCCCTGGTACCACGGCAGCACGCTGATGGGCTACCTGGAGACGGTCGAGATCGACGACGCGCGCATGCAGCGCGCCCCCTTCCGCCTCCCGGTGCAGTGGGTCAACCGCCCGAACCTGGATTTCCGCGGCTTCGCCGGCCAGGTGGCGAGCGGCGTGATCCGCCCGGGCGACCGCATCCGCGTGCAGCCCTCGGGGCGCGAGAGCACGGTGGCGCGCATCGTCACCCACGGCGGCGACCTGCCGCAGGCGGTCTCCGGCCAGTCGGTGACACTGACGCTGGCCGACGAGATCGACATCTCGCGCGGTGACGTCATCTCCACGGTGGCGGCCCCCGCCGAGGTGGCCGACCAGTTCGAGACCACGCTGGTGTGGATGCACGACGAGCCGATGCTGCCCGGCCGCCCCTACCTGCTCAAGATCGGCGCCAAGACGGTCACGGCCACGATCACCGACATCAAGTACCAGGTGAATGTGAACACGCTCGAGCACGTCGCGGCGAAGAAGCTCGAACTCAACGCGATCGGCGTGTGCAACCTCAGCCTCGACCGTCCGATCGCCTTCGATGCCTATCGCGACAACCGCGACACCGGCGGCTTCATCCTGGTCGACCGGCTCTCCAACAACACCGTCGGCGCCGGTCTGCTGCACTTCGCGCTGCGGCGCGCGCACAACATCCACGTGCAGCACGTCGATGTCGACAAGGTCGCGCGTTCGGCCCTGAAGCACCAGAAGAGCTGCGTGCTCTGGTTCACCGGCCTGTCGGGCGCGGGCAAGTCCTCGATCGCCAACCTGGTCGAGAAGAAGCTGCACGCGCTCGGCCACCACACCTACCTGCTCGACGGCGACAACGTGCGCCACGGGCTGAACAAGGACCTCGGCTTCACAGATGCCGACCGCGTCGAGAACATCCGCCGCGTGGCCGAAGTGGCCAAGCTCATGGTGGATGCCGGCCTGATCGTGCTCACCGCCTTCATCTCGCCCTTCAAGTCCGAGCGGCGCATGGCGCGCAGCCTGATGGGCGAGGACGAGTTCATCGAGATCTTCGTCGACACGCCGCTCGAGGTCGCCGAGCAGCGCGACGTCAAGGGCCTCTACAAGAAGGCGCGCCGCGGCGAGCTGAAGAATTTCACCGGCATCGACTCGCGTTACGAGGCGCCGGAGAGCCCCGAGCTGCAGCTGACGACGCCCCAGCTCTCGCTCGACGCGGCCGCCGACGCGGTCATCGCCACGCTGCGCCTGCGCGGCGTCATCGCCGACTGAAGGCAGCGGGCCCGCGCGGGCCCGCTCTCCCCCACACACGAACAGGAGCCACCATGGCCCAGTCATACGAACCGAGCGCCCTGCTCGACGCCCTGCTCACGGTCGCCCGGGCGGCCGGCGAAGAGATCATGAAGATCTATGCCACCGACTTCGAGGTGCGCGGGAAGACCGACGCCTCGCCGGTGACCGAAGCCGACGAGCGCGCCGAAGCCCTGATCCTGCCCGCGCTCGCCCGCCTCACCCCGGACATTCCGGTGGTCTCCGAGGAGGAGGCCGCGGCCGGGCGCATTCCCTCGGTAGGCGAGCGCTTCTGGCTGGTCGATCCACTCGACGGCACCAAGGAGTTCATCAGCCGCAATGGCGAGTTCACCGTCAACATCGCGCTCATCGAGCGCGGCGTACCGGTACTCGGGGTCGTCTTCGCGCCTGCGCTCGACCGCCTGTTCGCCGGTGGCGCGACGCTCGGCGCGATGGTCGAGGACAAGGGCGTGCGCCGCACGATCGCGAGCCGCACCCCGCCCGCCGAAGGCCTGACCGTGGTGGCCAGCCGCTCGCACGGCGACGCCGAAGCGCTGGCCGCCTTTCTCGCCGGGCGCAAGGTCGCCAGCCAGACCAACGCCGGCTCGTCGCTCAAGCTGTGCCTGGTCGCCGCCGGCGAAGCCGATGTCTATCCGCGCCTCGGCCGCACCATGGAATGGGATATCGCCGCCGGTGACGCCGTGCTGCGTGCCGCGGGCGGCATCGTCCGCACCCTCGACGGCGGTGTTCTGGGATACGGCAAGGCGGATTTTGCCAACCCGCACTTCGCCGCCTGGGGCACGACCGCCGCGGTCTAGCGCCACAAAAACCGAGCTTTGCTCGGTTTCCGCGGCACAAAATCGGGTTCAATTGGCAAGCCCTTGTTTCAACGCGCTTTATTCTTTCCCCTCGGGCTCGCGAAATCGCATCGAATGCGAGTAGCCAGGCCGGGGACGGCTTGCTCCAATTGACCGCGTCACGCGAAGGAACGCTCATGGCCTCCCAACACTCACCGCTTCGTCGCAGCCCCACCCAGTCCCGCGCCACCGCCACGCTGCGGGCCATCCGCGAGGCTGCGCTGCGCATCCTGAAAGAGGAAGGCCATGCGCGCCTCACCACCAACCGCATCGCCGAGGTGGCCGGGATCAGCATCGGCAGCCTGTACCAGTACTACGCCGACAAGCATTCGATCGCGGCGGACATCTGCAACGAGCTGCTGACCTCCGAGCTCGACGACATCCGCCGCCTCGACCGCCAGGCGATCGCGCTCGCCGAGAACTCGCTCGACGCCACCCTCGCGTTCTTCGTCGCGGAGCAGGTTGCGCGCCATCGCCGCCTGTACCTGCAGTTGCGCGACTTCTACCTCGAGATCCACTGGAAGTACGACTTCGAGGCCTACTCGCGCAAGCGCTACCCGAACAAGCCCACCACGGCCGAGTGGCTGCCGTCCGCCCTCGAGCGCCACCGCGACACCTTGCGGGTGCAGGACTTCACGCTCGCCGCGCGCATGGTCGCCAACGCGCTCGAAGGCACGATCCACGCCACCCTCGACCACAACCCCGAGCTGATCCTGACGCAGGAATTCATCGACGAGCTGCACGTCATGCTCGTCCGTT
Source organism: Thauera sp. JM12B12 (assembly GCF_039614725.1). Taxonomy (NCBI): domain Bacteria; kingdom Pseudomonadati; phylum Pseudomonadota; class Betaproteobacteria; order Rhodocyclales; family Zoogloeaceae; genus Thauera; species Thauera sp. JM12B12. The sequence goes on from NZ_CP154859.1 coordinate 2,291,609, forward strand.
ATCTCAAGAAGATGCCCGGCGAAGGCATCCGGAACGACTAAGGAGACCCTCTTGTTCTACTACTTCGACTTCACCGTCTGGTTCAAGCTGCTGCGCCTCGTCGGCCAGGAACCGAACGCGCGCCGGCGGCGCGGGCTCTACAAGCTGCTGTTGCTGCACGTGCCCCTGCGCGCCACCGTCACCGCCGTGTGCTTCTTCCTCGACGGCATCCTGTTTCCGGGGCTGTGGCGTACCCGCATCAAGACGCCGGTCTTCATCATCGGCCATGCCCGCAGCGGGACCACGCTCGCCCACCGCCTGATGGACGCGGACGAGCGCTTCTCGACCTTCAAGTACTACGAGCTGCTGCTGCCCTCGCTGCTGCAGAAGAAGCTCGTGCGCCTGGCCGCATGGATCGACGCCCACCTGCTCGGACGCGCGCTCGAACGCAGGCTGCAGGCCTGGGAGAAGCGCAAGTTCGGCCCCATGCAGCACATCCACAAGATGGGCCTGACGATCCCGGAGGAGGACGACCTGCTGTACTTCAACTCCTGCGCCTCGGGCTTCTGGCTGACCAAGCTCCCGTACATGAGCGAGCTCGACTTCTTCCACATCGACCAGCGCCCGGCCGCGAGCCGGCGCCGGATGATGAAGTTCTACCGGGAATGCGTGCGCCGCCAGCTCTACCTGAACGGCAGCGACCGCATCCACCTGAGTAAGAACCCCACCTACTGCGGCCGCGTCGAGTCGCTGATCGAGGCCTTTCCCGATGCGCGCTTCGTGATCCTCTACCGCAACCCGCACGAGACCATCCCCAGCCTGCTCAAGCTCCTCAACGTGGGCTGGAAGCTGCAGGGCAACCTGTCCGAGGACCGCATCCGCGAATCCAACCAGGTGATGACCGGGCTCTCCTACGAGTCCTACCTGCATCCGCTCGCGGTGCTGGAACGCCACCCCGAGACCCCGCGCGCGGTCATCGACTACCGCCGCCTGACCACCGACCCGAAGGGCACGATCGAGGACGTCTACCGCGACCTCGGGCTCGACATCACCCCCGCCTTTGCGAGCTTCCTCGAGGCCGAGGCCGCCCGCACCCGCAAGCACGAAACCGAACACCGCTACAGCCTGGCCGAATTCGGTCTCGACGACGCCGAGATCCGCGCGCGACTGGCGCCGCTGTTCGAGAAGTTCAACTGGGACGAGGACGTCCCCCCCAACCCGCAGAGCGCACCCGCGCAAGACAAGAAGGAGCTGGCCCATGCATGAGCCCAATCCCCGGCACGACGCCGTGTTCGACATCGTCAAGGCCCACGTCGAGGCGCGCGATCCGGAGACCCGCGACGCCGCAGTCCAGTTGCGCGAGGCCTGGGACGGCATGATCGCGCAGTTGCAGGACGCCCGCGACGCGATCGACGACCCCAAGCTGTGGCCCCCGCCCGCCACGCCGCGCAACCTCGCCGAAGGCTACCGCTACGTGCTCGGCTTCCTGTACGGCTCGATCTCGCGCTGTCTCGGACCGACGCCGGAGTTCCCCTACTTCGTGCGCGCCATCCAGCCGCTCAACCGCTCGACCATCGACAACTGCGACGCCCTCTACCTGATGGCGCCGATCGACGGCAACTACAGCTACACCATCCGCGGTCGCGCCGGCGACACCAGCGCCTGGCGCGGCGGCAAGGCGCCGGCCGGGGTGCGCAAGGCCCCGCACTACGTGATCTTCGAGACGCCCAGCGGCTACTCGGGCGAGAGCGGCAGCCTCAAGGAGATGACGCCCGGCTCGCGCATCAACTGCGCCGAGCTGGACTGCACCGAGCTGAAGGTGGAGGCCGACGGCAGCTTCGAGATCCTGCTCGCCCCCGAGAAGCCGCCCGGCTACGAGGGCAACTTCATGCTCACCCGCGCCAGCCGCACCCGCAAGCAGAAGGACGGCAGCAGCGTCACGCGCGAGTACGTGAGCCAGCTGGTGATGCTGCGCGAGCTGTTCTCGGACTGGGCGAACGAGGACCTGCTCGAGCTCTTCATCTACCGCAACGACCTGCTCGGCAAGCCGATGCCAGCCTACACGCCGGAGGTCGCGGCGAAGCAGATCGCCGACATCGGCCGCTTCACCCGCAACCAGGTGCACTTCTGGAACGAGTTCTACGCCGTCGTGTGCGAGTGCTACGGCGACATGAACGGCGACGGCCAGTGCTTCATGCCGCGCAACGACTTCAACAAGCCCAACGCCGCCTCGCTCGCCACCGCCGGCGGCATGGCCACCAACGTGTATTGCGGCGGCATCTTCGAGCTGGCAGCCGACGAAGCGCTGGTGGTCGAGATGCACCAGCCGGTGGAGCCGGTGTACATCGGCTTCAGCCTGGGCAACATGTGGGGCGAATCGCTGGACTTCGCCAACTATCAGAGCAGCCTCGGCGGCCTGCAGGCGCACCGCGATGCCGACAACGTCTTCCGCCTGGTGGTCTCGCACAGCGACCCGGGCATCGCCAACTGGCTCGACACCACCGGCCAGCCCGAGGGCTACATGGCGATCCGCTGGGCCTACCCGGTCAAGCCCATGGACAACCTGCCCTGGGCGACGGCGAAGAAGGTGCCGCTCGCCGAGCTGCGCCAGCACCTGCCGGACGACACCCGCCTGATCTCGCCCGAGGAGCGCCGGCAGCAGATCGCGATCCGCCAGGAACACGTGCAACGCCGCTACCGCCAGCACTGACGAGGAGCCCCGCATGACCCACACCCTGAAGGACAAGGTCGCGATCGTCACCGGCGCCAGCCGCGGCATCGGCGCAGCGATCGCCGCGCGCTTCGCCGCCGAAGGCGCCAAGGTCGTGCTCGTGGCACGCACCGGTGAACCCGGCGGCAAGCTGCCCGGCTCGCTCGACGAGACCGCAGCGCGCATCCGTGCGGCCGGCGGCGACTGCCTGTGCGTGCAGGCCGACCTCGCCAGCGCCGCCGACCGCGAGCGCATCGTCGGCGAGACGCTAAGTCACTACGGCGGCGTCGACATCCTGGTCAACAACGCCGCCTGGGCGCGTTTCGGCGCGGGTTACGCGCAGTCGCTGGAACGCGTCCAGCTCGCCTATGCGGTCAACCTGTTCGCGCCCCACCACCTCGCGCAGCTCGTCATCCCGGCGATGAAGGCGCGCGGCGGCGGCTGGATCCTCAACCTGTCGAGCGCGACCAGCACCCGCCCCGGCCCGGCGCCCTACGACCCGAAGGACCGCGCCTACCGCTTCCACACCACGCACTCGCCCACGCTCTACGGCTCGACCAAGGCCGCGCTCGAGCGCCTGAGCACCGGCATGGCGATGGAGCTCGCCGCCGACCATATCGCGGTGAACACCCTGGCACCGGTGGAGGCCGTCGCCAGCGAAGGCGCACTGGTCAGCGGCTCGATCGACGACCTCGCCCACATGGAGCCGGTGGAAGCCATGGCAGAGGCCGCGCTCGCCCTGTGCTCGCGGCCGCAGGCCGCGCTCTCGGGCCGGGTCGCGCTGAGCCTGCCGCTGTTGCGCGAGCTCGGCCTGCCGGTGATGGGCCTCGACGGCCGCGCGCCCCTGCCCGACTTCCACCCTTAAGCCCCGCTCTTCCCCCTCATTGCACTGGAGCCTCCATGTTCGAGATCTTCGCTTCAACCCCTGAAAACCTGAACTTGGCCGACATGGGCGCCTTCGCCCGCCGCGTCGAGGCCATGGGCTACGACGGCCTGTTCGTGTCCGACGCCATCCACGACGGCCTGCTGCTCGCCTGCCAGGCGCTGTCGGCAACCTCGAAACTCAAGGTCGGCACCTCGGTGCTGATCGTCTTCCCGCGCAGCCCGATGAACGTCGCGCTCGCGAGCTGGGACCTGCAGAAGATGTCGGGCGGCCGCTTCGAGCTCGGCATGGGCACGCAGATCAAGCAGAACATCGAGGATCGCTATTCGGCGCGCTGGCTGCCGCCGGCCGCCGGCATGCGCGAGTACGTCGGCGCGCTGCGCGCCATCTTCCACGCCTTCCGCACCGGCGAACGGCTCGAGTACATCGGCGAGCACTACAAGTTCACCCGCCTGCAGCCCTTCTTCAACCCGGGGCCGATCGATGCCCCGGACGTGCCGCTGATGCTCGGCGCAGTCGGCCCGAAGATGCTGGAGCTGGTCGGCAAGACCGCGGACGGCATCCACACCCATCCGAGCAACACCTCGGTGCGTTACCTGAAGGAAGTGATCCTGCCGCAGATCGCGGTCGGCACCGCGCAGCGCGACCCCGGCCGCGCCAAGCCCTTCATCAGCGCCAGCCAGTTCGTCGCCACCGGACCGGACGACGCCACCGTCGCCGCCGAGCGCGAACGCTTCCGCGACATGCTCGCCTTCCTGTTCTCCACCCCGGCCTACTGGGCGAGCCTGGAGCTGTTCGGCTGGCAGCACATCGGCGAAGCGCTGCTGGCGCTCACCCGCGAGGGGCGCTGGAAGGACATGCCGGGCGTGTTCACCGACGAGGTGCTCGACACCTTCCTGGTGTCCGGCCGCTACGACCAGCTGCCCGAACGCCTGTGCTCACGCTTCGGCGGCCTGGTCGATCGCATCACCCTGACGGTGCCGACCGACCCGGCCAACGATGCGGCGGCCGCGGAAGCGATCAGGCAGATTCGCGCCTATCGCTGACGCCTGCGCTCGCGCGGCCCCCGACCCGCATCACAGGCCGCCGAGCCGCTTGCCGAAGGACACGGCATACGCCGGCGAGCGGAACTTGAGGACCGGGTCCTCGGTGGCCTGGATGCCGTCGGCCATGACCATCGGGTCGAAGTTGAGCGGTTCGCACTCGGCGCCCTTCTGCGCCACGGCTGCGGTGATCGTCAGCGTCCCGGCCTTGATCTGCCGCCGCTCGGCCGGCCAGGCGATGGTCGGGTCAGTCTGCGCATCGTCGGCCTGGCCGAGGCTGACCATCATGTCCCAGCGCACCGGGCCGCGGGCGCTGCGCTCGATCAGCGCCTGCTCGAGGAAGTTCGCCCCGGCCGTCTTCAGTTCCTCGTCGCTCAAGCGCTTCTCCCCGTCCTGCGGCACGAACTGCCAGCGCACCAGGGTGACCCGGTTCTCCGCATCCACGAACCTGAAGGTATGGATGCCCCAGAAGGCGCTGTTGGCGTAGCTCGCCGGCGGGTTGTTGCGGGCCAGGAAGTCGGCCTGCGCATGGCTGTCGGGGTGGCTGGCGCGGAAGGCCTTGAGCTTCTCGGGGTCGGGCTTGCCGGTGGCCGGGTCGGGTCGCATCGCCTGCATCAGGTCGAGGAAGGTCTGCGGCGTGGCGGCACCGAAGATCGGCGTGTTCAGCATCGCCATGTGGTGCAGTTGCCCTTCCGGCAGCTTGAAGGCCAGCGCCATGCCGCGCCCGCTGCGGGCGGTATCGGGCGCCTTGGGGTTGCCGCCGGACAGCGAGAAGCGGGCGACCACCGGCACCGGTTTGCCGGAGAACAGCGCCGAGCGCGAATACGCCGCGGCCTCGGGCGTGCCGACGAACTCACCGAGGGCACAGGTGCCCTTGATGTGGTTGCGTCGCTCGCCCGGCGTCACGCCGAAGGCGCCCTCGATCGCCTCGACCACCTCGGGCGCCGAGACCTCGCCGGCGGCGAGCGCATGCGGGGAGATCAGGAGCACGCCTGCCGCGATGGCGGGCGCGGCCAGCCGGACCGGGTTCAATTTCAGCTTCATCTTCATCATTCCTGTATGGGGTGTCGTCTAGTTCTGGAACTGGTCGTAGACCGCCGTGGCGATGCGCGCCAGTTCGTCCTTTGAAATGCCTGCCGAGAGCGCGTAACCGAACTTGCCGTCGATCCAGTAGAAGACATTGACCGGTCCCTCCTGGGCGAAGCGGAAGGCGGTGTCGCGATTGGCGGTGTTCTCGGTGCTGACGTAGAGGGTGAGCCGCTGCCCGCTGACATCGTGGTACATGAACTGCGCCACCGGGCCGCTGTTGCCGGGGAGCAGGCGGCCGCCGATGAGCTCGTAGCCGAGCGCTCCCAGCCTTGGCGGCCGGACCGTCGTGCCGAGCCGTTTCGACAGCCAGGTCACGAGCTGATCCTCATGTTCGGCGGTGATCTCCACCGGGCGCTTGACGTCCGGACTGAAGACCACGTGCGCGATCGCGGCCTGATGCGGGAGCGGCGACGCGTGGGCCACGACTGGCGGCGGCCGGAAATGATCGTTCGCCAGCCACCCCGCCATGCCACCGAGCAGCGCGATCGCCACGCTCGCTGCCATGCGCTGCAGCGACCAGCGCCACAGCGGGCCGCCTTGCGGCGCCTCCTGCGGCGCGGCGGGCGGGACCGCGAGGGCTCTGAGGCGATCGGGTATCGGCTCGTCGAGCAGTGGGTCGAACAGCCGGTGCAGGCCCGCCTTCTGCTCGCGATAGGCGCTCACCCGCAAGGCATCCTCGGGATGTTCGGCGAGCCATGCGGCAATCTCGGCATGGCGCGCCTCCGACAGCTCGCCATCGACGAAGGCATGCAGATCGGCATCGGAAATCGGAGCGGAACTCATCGTACGACTCTCAGTTGGGCAGGCTTGGAGCGGGCATCGAGGATCCCGCGCAGGCGCTCGCGCCCGCGGGCGAGGCGGGACATCACGGTACCGGCCGGAATGTTCAGCGTCGCGGCGACCTGGGCGTAGCTCATGTCCTCGAGCGCGACCAGCAGCAACACCGCGCGCTGCTCCTCGGGGAGGCAGGATACGGCCGCTTCCAGCTCGCCGAGCTCGATGAGGTCGGTCTGGGTGGCGCGCGCCGGCACCTCGACGGCCTCCTCGTCGAGCGGCGACACGGCCAGTGCCGGCCGCCGCATCTGATCGATCCGCAGGTTGTGCATGATGGCGAGCAGCCAGGAACGCAGGTCGCTCCCGGCCTGCCACTGTGCCACCCGCGACCAGGCACGCTCGAGCGTGTCCTGGACGAGGTCGTCGGCCGCCTCGCGGGAACCGACGAGCGCACGTGCATAGCGACGCAGGCGCGGCAGCTCGGCCAGGATGGCGCGGCTGTCCATCACGCTCAAGGCTTCGCCACGCGCCAGACCCCGTTGAAGCCGTCGCCCGTGCGGTCGCCCGGCTTCTGGTCCTTGACCCAGAAGTAGAGCGGCTTGCCCCGGTACGCCCACTGCTTGCCACCATCGTCGCGCATCACGACGCTGTAGCCGGGGGCGGCCGATTCGTCCGCGGTGACGAGCAGGGGCGGCCAGTTGGTGGCGCAGGGGCCGTTGCAGACGCTCTTGCCACTGCCCTCGGCGTCCTTGTCGAAGGTATAGAGGGTCATGCCGTTGGCGCCGGTGAGCACGCCATCGCTCACGCGCGCCGGACCGGCGGTCTGGACGGCACTGCCGGCGCATGCCGTGAGCACGGTGGCGGCGAGGATCAGCGGGGCGGAAATCTTGAGGATCTTCATGCTTGTCTCCTGGGAGGGTCTAGGAACGGTTGGCCTACAACCCGGTAAACGAGCCGGACCGTCCGATTATTCCCTTGCGCGAGAAGATTGTTGCCGAAGCCCCTCCTCGATGCGGTCTCAGGCGGCCGGCTGTCTGCGGCGCCCCCGCCGCGGCCGCATGCGCACCGCGACCGCGACCGCGAGCGCGAAACTCAACGCCAGCAGCAGGAAGGCCTGCGCGTAGGCCAGGAAGACGCCATCGGCCGCCGCGCCGTGCGCAGTCGTGCGCCACTCGACGAACACCGCCACCACCGCCACGCCGAGCACGCCGCCCAGCTGGCGGGTGTAGTTGCTGACCATCGAGGCCTGGCCCAGCCGGGCCGGCGCGACATGGGCCATGGTCGCAACCATCAGCGCCGGTACCGTCAGCCCGAGGCCGAGGCGCCCGACCAGGCTGAAGCCGACAACCTCGGCGTAGCTGATCGCCCCGCCCCGCCAGGCGAAAAGGACGAAGGACAGCCCGAACAGCGCCAGCCCCCATACCGTGATCCAGCGCGGCGAATAGCGATCGGTGAGCACGCCGGCAAGCGGAATCACCACCGCGAGCAGGATGCCCGAAGGCAGCAGGGCCAGGCCGGCGTAGGTGGCGTCGTAGCCGAGCGCGCTCTGCAGGAAGACCGGGATCAGGTAGGTGGAGGCGTAGAGGCCGAAGCCGTACACGACGGTGACCAGCGCAGCCATCGCGAAGCTGCGCTCGGCGAACAGCTCGAGCGACACGATCGGCGCCGACGCCCGCCGCGCATGGCGCACGAAGGCGAGCGCGCACAGCACCGACAGGCCGAGCAGCGCCAGCGTGCGCGGCGCGAGCAGGCCATGCCCGCGCAGGCTGGCGATGAAGTCGATCGCCAGCAGCGAGGCCGCGCACAGGATCGCCACCCCGAGCCAGTCGAAGCGGTGGCCCGGCGACGGCTCGTGGCGCGGCAGCAGATACAGGCCCAGCACGCCGGCGACCACGCAGAACGGCAGGCTCATCAGGAAGATCGACGGCCAGCCGAAGCGGTCGAGCAGCACGCCCGCCAGCGCCGGTGCGACCGCCGGTGCCAGCACGATGCCAAAACCCAGCAGCCCGTGTGCCCGCCCCTGGCTGCCGGCCGGGAACAGGCGCATCACCGCCAGCATCGGCAGCGGCTGCAGCAGACCCGCGGCCACGCCCTGCACGATGCGCATGGCGACGACGAAGCCGAAGCTGTCGCCCAGCGCCCCGGCGACGCTGCTCAGGCCCAGCAGCAGATTGGCGCCGAGGAAGAGGCGGCGGAAGCCGATGCGGTCCAGCACCCAGGGCGTGGGCAGCATGGCAACGGTGAGCGCCGCCATGAAACCGGTGATCGCCCACTGCACCTGGTGCTGGCCGAGGCCGAAGGACGCACCCAGGGCCGGCACGGCGACGTTGAAGCTGGTCGTTGCCAGCACCGCGGCGATGGTGCCGAGCCCGACCACCGTCAGCGCCAGCCACTTGAAGGCCTCGCCGTGGCGGGCGATCAACTGGTCGCGCGGTTGGGCCTGCGGCAGCCAGCGCATCGCGCCTTCTCGCCTCAGCCCGCCGAAGGCTGCCAGGACACGCCGTTGATGTGCGAGCCGCCGTCGAGGAAGACCGTGTTGCCGGTCATGTAGCGGCCGGCATCACTGCAGATGAAGGCCACGACGCTGCCGATGTCCTGCTCGGGCTCGCCCATGCGGCCCATCGGGTTCTGCCGGAGCAGCTGCGCGGCGTTGCCCGGCGATGCGGCGGCGAAGCGCTCGTAGGCCGGCGTGCGCGCGCCCGGGCAGATCGCATTGACGGTTATGCCGTGCGCCGCCCATTCGCGCGCGGCGCTGCGGGTGAGGCAGCGCAGCGCTTCCTTGCTGACGTTGTAGTCGGCCGTGTACATGTGCGCATTGACGCCATTGAGCGAGCACATGTTGATGACGCGGCCCCAGCGCTGCGCCTTCATGTGCGGGAAGGCGCGCTGCATCGCCGCCAGCGGAGCGTAGAAGCTGCCCTGCAGCGCACGCGCGAAGTCGTGCGCCGGCTTGGTCTCGAGCGGCCCCGGCAGGTTGCCGAGGTAGGCGTTGTTGATGAGGACGTGCAACGTCCCGAAGCGCTCGACGACGGTGTCGACCAGCGCCTCGACGCTCGCGCTGTCGGCGATGTCGCAGCCGATCGCCACCGCGTCACCGCCGCGCGACTGCGCGATGGCCACCGTCTCGGCTGCGGTGTCCGCGTTGATGTCGGCCACCACCACACGGGCGCCCTGCTCCGCCAGCTGCAGCGCCACGCCACGGCCGATGCCCTGGCCCGCGCCGGTGACGATGGCGGCCTTGCCGCACAGAAACCCGCTGCCGGTGGCCGCCATCGATCAGGCCTCGACCGCGCTCAGGTCGCCGTAGCGCTGCACGTGGAAGTCGCCATCGCCGAGGCTGGCCTGGGCGACTCGGATTCGCTTGAGGTAAAGGCCGACGTCGAGCTCGTCGGTGACGCCCATGCCGCCATGCATCTGCACCGCCTCGCGGCTGATGCGGTGGGCGGCGTCGCCGGCCTTCCACTTGGCGAGGCTGGCCATGCGCGCGCGCGTCGCGGGGTCGAGCGCCGGGTCGTCCATCGCCGCCAGTCCGGCCATCACCGCGCTGCGTGCGAGCTGCAGGTGCGCATAGCACCACGCGGCGCGGTGCTGCAGGGCCTGGAAGCTGCCGATCGGCACGTCGAACTGCACGCGCGTCTTCAGGTACTCGGCGGTGGTGTCGAACAGGCTCTGCGTCGAGCCGAGCAGCTCGGCCGCCAGGCACACCCGGCCACGATCGAGTGCCGCATCGAGCGCGGCGAAGCCCTCGCCCTCCGCGCCGAGCAGCGCTGCGGCGTCGACACGCACCTCGTTCAGCACCAGCGTGGCGTGGTTGCGCGAATCCAGCGTCTTCATCGGCGACACCTGGACGCCCGGCGCATCCGCGGCGACGACGAACAGGCTGATGCCGCCCTGCTCGCCTGGCTGGCCGCCGGTGCGCGCAGCGACGATGAAGGCATCCGCGCCCACGCCGTCGGCGACGAAGGCCTTGGTGCCGGTGAGTACGTAGCCAGCGCCCTCACGCGTGGCGCGCAGCGCGACCGCGGCCGGGTCGTGGCGCGGGGTTTCGTCCACCGCCAGCGCGACGCGCTTGTCGCCGCCGATCAGCGCCGCCATCCACTCCGCCTGCTGCGCTTCGGAGCCGGCGAGCTCGATCACCGAGCCGCCGAGCACGATGCTCGACAGCAGCGGCGAGGCCGACAGGTTGCGGCCGATCTGCTCGAACACCGCGCCCAGGCCCTTGCAGCCGAACTCAAGGCCACCGAGCGCTTCCGGGAAGGGAATCGCGCTCCAGCCCATGTCGACCATCTCGCGCCACAGCGCGGCGTCGAAGCCGGCGGCGGCGCCCCCTGACGCACCCTCATCGCGCAGCTTGCGCTGGGCGGTGACCGGGCTCTTCGCCATCAGGAACTCGGCGGCGGTGTCGGCCAGCAGTTGCTGCTCTTCGGAATAAACCAGACTCATGACACCCTGCTCCTCACTTGCCCTGCTTGCCCGCGCTGGCGGCGCTGCCCTCGGGCAACTCCAGCACGCGCTTGGCGATCACGTTCAACTGCACCTCGGACGAGCCGCCGGCGATGGTCTGCGCAAAGCTGCCCAGCCAGGCCTTGGTGATCGCGAGCTCCTGCGGCTCGAAGCCCTCGCCTTCCCAGCCCAGCGCGCGGTGGCCGAGCACATCGACCAGCACCTCGAACTTGTCCTTCTCCTGCTCGGAGTGCACCAGCTTCATGATCGACATCAGCCCGGACACGTTCTTGCGCGCACGCGCCTCCTCGCCCATGCGCTGGGCGGTGAGGCTGTAGGCCATCTCGTCCATCGCCATCGCGTAGGCGCGCTGGCGCAGCGCGACGTCGGCCGGCGAGGACGCGTCCTGCGCCGGCAGGTACTTGCCGGCGATCGACAGCAGGTCGAAGTGGGTCGGCAGGCTGAACTCGCCGAACTTCGACATCGCGCGGCGCTCGTGCTGCAGCAGCGCCTTGGCCAGGGTCCAGCCGCCGTTCACCGGGCCGATCAGCTGGCGCTTGGGCACCTTGACGTTGTCGAAAAAGACCTGGCAGAACGATGACTTGCCGCTGATGAGGTCGATCGGCCGCGCCTCGATGCCCGGCGACGCCATATCGACCACGAGCAGGCTGATGCCCTGCTGCTTGGGCACGTCGGGATTGGTGCGCACCAGCATGTACATCCAGTCCGACTTGTCGCCGTAGGAGGTCCAGATCTTGGTGCCATTGACCACGAAGTGATCCCCGGCATCGACCGCGCTGGTCTTGAGGCTGGCGAGGTCGGAGCCGGCGTTGGGCTCGGAGAAGCCCTGGCACCAGCGGATCTCGCCGCGCGCCATCGGCGGCAGCAGCTCGCGCTTCTGCTCTTCGGTGCCGAACTCCAGCACCACCGGGCCCAGCATCCAGATGCCGAGGTTGATCTGCGGCGGGCGGCAGCGCAGGCGGCGCATCTCGGACTCGAGCACCGCGTTCTGCTCCGGGCTCAGCCCGCCGCCGCCATATGCGGCCGGCCAGTCGGGGCAGAACCAGCCCTTGTCGCGCATGCGCTCGAACCACAGGCGCTGGTCCGCGTTCTTGAACTCGACCGTGCGCCCGCCCCACACCAGCTCTCCGTCGGGCATCGCGGTGCGCATCGAAGGCGGGCAGTTGGCCTCGAGCCAGGCCCGGGTCTCGCGGCGGAAATCTTCGAGGGTGCTCATGTCTTCTTCCTGTGCGGGGTTCAGCGCGAACGCGGCATGCCGAGGCCGAACTGTGCCACCAGTTCGCGCTGGATCTCGTTGGTGCCGCCGCCGAAGGTCAGCGTGACCGAGGCGCGCACCTCGTACTCCAGTTCGCCGAGCAGCGCCGCGGCGGCCGAGCCCTCGCGCACCAGGCCGCTGGCGCCGACGATCTCGGACAGCTTGCGCAGGATATCGACCACCGACTCCGAGCCGTATACCTTAGTCGCCGACGCCAGCGCCACGTCCATGTGGCCGCGCTCGAGGTCGGCGGCGATGCGGAAGTTGATCAGCCGCATGGCCTCGATCTTGGCGTAGCACTCGGCGAGCAGGCTGCGCACCCAGGCCGCATCGATCGCGCGGCGGCCGTTCTCGTCCTGGGCCTTGGCCCACAGCAGCACGCGGCGGAACAGGGCGACGACCTTGTCCGACCAGGAACCCAGGCCCAGGCGTTCGTGGTTGAGCTGGGCGGTGATGAGCTTCCAGCCGCCGTTGAGCTCGCCCACCAGCATCTCCCTCGGCACCTTCACGTTGTCGTAGTAGGTGGCGGCCGTCGGGTTGCTGCAGGTGGGGATGACGGTGTGCGAGAAGCCTTCCGCCCGGGTGTCCAGGATCAGGATGGACACGCCCTTGTGGCGCGGCAGGTTGGGGTCGGTGCGCGCGGCGAGCCAGACGTAGTCGGCGGCCTCGGCGCCCGAGGTCCACAGCTTGTTGCCGTTGACCACGAAGTGGTCGCCTTCCAGCCGCGCACTGGTCTTAAGCGTGGCGAGGTCGGAGCCGGCTTCCGGCTCGGAATAGCCGATGGCGAACATGATCTCGCCGGCGGCGATGCCGGGCAGGAACTTCTTCTTCTGCAGCTCGGTACCCGCCTCCATCAGCGCCGGACCGACCGTGCTGATGGTGACGAAGGGCAGCGGCGCGCCGGCGATGTTGGCCTCCTCGAAGAAGATCAGCTGCTCGGTGGCGGCATAGCCCTGGCCGCCGTGCTCCTTGGGCCAGCCCACCGCCAGCCAGCCGTCCGCGCCCATCTTGCGGATGGTGTTGCGATACAGATCGCCGCCTTCCTTGCCGCGCAGTTCGCTGCGCAGCTCGGGGGTCATGAGGGTCTGGAAGTAGTCGCGCACCTTCAGGCGCAGCGCGTGTTGTTCCGGGGTCAGATCGACGAACATCGTCCGTTCTCCTTCGCTCAGGCCACGCCGAGGATGAGGCCGCTGGTGGGCACGCCGGTGCCGGCGGTGACCAGCACGTTCTCGACATCGGCCACCTGGTTGGCCGCCGTTCCGCGCACCTGGCGCACCGCCTCGGCCACGCCGTTCATGCCGTGGATATAGGCCTCGCCCAGCTGGCCACCGTGGGTGTTGATCGGCAGCTTGCCGCCGCGGGCGTGCTCGCCGGCGCGGATGAAGTCCTTAGCCTCGCCGCGCTTGCAGAAGCCGAACTCTTCCAGCTGCGGCAGCACGAAGGGGGTGAAGTGGTCGTAGATCACCGCGGTCTGGAAGGCGTCGGGGCCGAGGCCGGACTGGGCGTAGAGCTCCTTCGCCACCACGCCCATCTCCGGCAGGCCGGTGATGTCGTCGCGGTAGTAGGAGGTCATGCTCTGCTGGCCCTCGGTGATGCCCTGCGAGCCGGCCTTGATGATCACCGGCTTCTGCTTGAGGTCGCGGGCGCGCTCGGCCGAGGTGATGACCATCGCCACCGCCCCGTCGGACTCCTGGCAGCAGTCGAGCAGGCGCAGCGGTTCGGCGATCCACTTCGAGGCCTGGTGCTCCTCGAGCGTGATCGGCTTGCCGTAGAAGAAGGCGGCCGGGTTGGTGGCGGCGAAGTCACGCACCGCGACCGACACGCGACCGAAGTCCTCGCTGGTCGCGCCGTATTCGTGCATGTAACGCTGGGCGAACATACCCACCCAGGCGGCCGGGGTGTGGAAGCCGTAGGGCATGTACCAGCCGTAGTTCACGTTCTCGAAGATCGGCGTCGAGCCGAAGCCGTAGGTGCCGGTACCGAAGCGGTACCAGGAGCGCTCGTTCATCGCGCGGAACACCACCACCACCTTGGCCAGGCCGGTCGCCACCGCCATCGCGGCATGCACCACCGGCGCGCAGGCGGCGCCGCCGCCGTGCGGGATCTGGGAGAAGAACTTGACGTTCTTGCAGCCGAGCAAGCGCGCGATCTCGTAGTCGGGCACCTTGTCCATGGTGTAGGACGAGAAGCCCTCGACCTCGGAGGGATCGATGCCGGCGTCGGCGAGCGCGGCCAGCGTCGATTCCATCGCCAGGCGCAGCTCGGTGCGGCCGGAGTTCTTGGAGAATTCGGTCGCGCCCAGGCCAACGATGGCGGCGCGGCCGGAAAGGGACATATCCGTCATGTGTTCGTTTCTCCGCGTGTCAGGGCAGCACCAGCGTGGCCGAACCGGTCACGTGGCTGCCCATCGAGTTCTTGCCCTTGAGCGCGACTTCGACCTCGCGGCGGGCCGCGTCGGTGCGGACGACCTCGCCGCTGAAGGTCATGGTGTCGCCCGGGTAGTTGGGCGCGCCGAGCTTGATCTTGAGATCCTTGAAGCGCGCCGCCGGACCGGCCCAGCTCTCGATGAAGCGCTGGGTGAGGCCGCTGGTGGTGAGGATGTTCATGAACACGTGCGGCGAGCCGAGCTGCTGGGCGGCCTCCATGTCGTGGTGGCCGGGGAAGTAGTCGCGGGTGGCGATCGCCGCTGAGGCGATCAGCGTCGTGGTAATCGGGATCGCCAGCTCGGGCAGCGCCTCGCCGGGGCGCACGTCGTCAAAGCGCTTGCTGTTCTTCGAGGTCATATTTCCATCCCAGCTTGTCGTTGTTGGCGAGCCAGTCGCCGAGTCGTTCGAGCGTGGCGGCGCTGCCGCCCAGGGTGATGCCGAGCGCGCGGCTCCAGTACAGGTAGCGGTGGATCGGGTAGGTCAGATCGACCCCGATGCCGCCATGCACGTGCTGCGCCTTGTGGCCGACGAGATGGCCGCACTCGGCCGCGAGGTACTTGACCGCCAGCGCCTCGGACGGCGACGGCAGGCCGGCGTCCAGGCGATACACCAGCTGCCACAGTGCGGAGCGCAGTGCCTCGATGGCGATGTGGGCGTCGGCCATGCTCATCTGCACCGCCTGGAAGGTGGCGATGGCGCGGTCGAACTGGCGGCGCTCGTTGATGTACTCGACGGTGCGGCGCACCTGCTCGACGCTGACGCCCAGCTGCAATGCCGCGATCGCGGCGATCGCGCGCTGCTCCAGCCAGGGCAGCGCGGCCTCGGGCAGCACGGCGTCGGCGGCCAGGCGATGAGCGCGGAAGCCGAGGTCGGCGACCGCCTCGCGGTGCGTGAACACGCCGGGCACTTTCTCGATGCCCGCGTCGCGCAGATTCACCGACACCAGCCTGGGGCCGTCGTCGGTCTCGGCCAGCAGCAGCCCGCGGCAAACTTCCGCACCCAGCGCCAGGGCGGCGACCTTGCCATCGAGCATCCAGCCGTCACCGTCGCGGCGCGCCTTGAGCGCGACGCCGTGGGCACGCGCCGCGGCACCGAGCGCCAGCGTGATCATCAGCTTGCCCTCGGCGGCGGCCGCAGCGGTCTCTGCACCGCTGGCGCCACCGAAGCGGGCCAGCGTGGCGGCAGCGAGCTGGTGGCGCCACAGCGGCACGTGGCCGAGGCCGCGGCCCTGGGCCTCGAGCACCAGCATCAGCTCGGTCATGCCGAGCCCGGTGCCGCCCGCTTCCTCGGGAATCGCCAGCGCGTGCAGGCCGGTTTCCACGCATTGCCTCCACAGGTCGGCCATGAAGGCCTCGCCCGCGGTGTCGAAGGCGCGCAGGCGATCGTCGGTGCACAGGTCGCCGAACAGGCTGCCCGCCATCTCGGCGATGGCGCGCTGATCGTCAGTCAGTTGAAAATCCATGCTCGTCTCCTCAGGCCGCGATCGGGCGGAACATCGGCAGGGTCAGTTCGCCGTCGTCGAAGGACTGGAACTCGACCTGCACGCGCTGGCCGATCTTGATCTCGTCGCGCTTGACGCCGACCAGGCCGGCGATCAGGCGCACGCCCTCATCGAGCTCGATGAGGCCGATCGGGTTGGGGTGCTCGAAGGGCGGCACCTCGGGGTAGTGCATCACCACGAACGAATACAGGCTGCCCTTTCCGGACGCCTCGACGGTGTCCCAGTCGAAGGAATGGCACTTGATGCACACCGGCGCCGGCGGGTGGCGCAGCGTGCTGCAGCAGGTGCAGCGCTGGATCAGCAGCTTGCCGGCGTCGACGCCTTCCCAGAAGAAGCGGGTGTCGTCGCTGACGCCCGGCTTGGGGCGCTTGAACTTGGGCACTGCCGGGGCCGCGCCCTTCTCGACGGGCTTGGGCACGTTGGCGGGGCGGAACTTGAAGACGCGGAACAGCAGCTGGCCGACCTTCTCGTCACCTTCCGGCTTCTGCGAGAAGAAGCTCATGATCAGGGTGACGAAGTAGCCGGTGCCGAGGGCCGTGGTCTTCTCCTCGCCGACCGCATCGAGGCGGGTGGTGTAGTAGAGCTTCTCGCCCAGCTTCACGTAGCGCTCGAAGCTGAGGTCGGAGTTCACCGCCACCACCGAGGGGAAGCCGTGCGCTTCGAGGGTCTTCAGCACCTCGTAGGGGTTCTCGTCGGTCGAGCCCGGCGCATAGTTGTTCATGTGCAGGCCTTCGAGACACCAGGCCTGCAGCATCGCCGGCGGCGCCACGATGCCGCCGAATTCGGTGGTGGCGGCATAGTCCGCGTCGAGATAGAGCGGGTTATCGACGCCCATCACCTCGCACCACTGCCGGATCATCGGCGCGTTCACCTCGTCCCAGGCGTAGACGCGACCGTACTCGCGACCCACCTTGGCACGCACTTCGGACATCCATTCCTGTTCAGCCAAGTTCGTCTCCTGCGGTTGTGTGAGGCGCCGAGCCGATGTCGCCGCGCCTGCTGGACCCTGCTGCGAGCGGAGCCCTCATCGCGGATGAGGCCGATCCTTTACGCAGCGCTTGCAGCGAGTCTAAGAGCAGCCCCCCGGCGACACTTCGTCTAAACGGACGATGGACAAGGCAAGCGAAACCCGACATTCGGCGGCGATCCGGGTGCCGATGGCCAGCGTCCGTTTCCGAGCCCGCTTTAGTCCCATCGGACGATGTGCCCCCACCCCCCGGGCCCGACCATCCGCCCGACAGAACAAGGCGGCGCGCATCCGCATGCGCTGCATACGGAGACAGCACATGGATTCACGTACCGACACGCGCTCGGCCTGGGCGGTGTATGCCGCGCTGCTGTTCGGCACCTTCATCACCATCGAGGCTGCCGCCTTCCAGGCCCCCGCGCTGCCGAGCGTGACCCGGCACTTCGGCATTCCGGTGAACATGTCGGCGCTGATCCTGATCCTGTATTCGCTGGCGCTGACCGTGTTCGCGCCGATCATGGGCCGCCTGGGCGACCAGTACGGGCGCAAGCGAGTGATCACGATCGGCATGCTGGTGTTCGCGGTATCGGAGTTTGCCGCCGCCTGGGCGCCCAACTTCGGGTTCTTCCTCGGCGCGCGCTTCGTCCAGGGCCTGGGCGCGGCCTGCATCCTGCCCGGCGTGTTCGCCTACGCGGCCCACCTGTTCCCGGACAACAAGCGCGGCATGGCGCTGGGCATCCTCGCCTTCACGATGACCTTCGGCGCGGCCTCGGGCGGGCTGCTCGGCGGCCTGCTGATCGACCGCCTGGGCTGGCCCAGCGTGTACTGGATCAGCGGCGCGCTGACCCTGATCGGGCTCATTCCCTTGCGCCTGCTGGTGCCCGAGATCGCCCCGGTCAGGCAGCAGGGCGTCTTCGACTACACCGGCGCGATGCTGCTGTTCGCGGTGATCGCCTCGCTGCTCTCGCTGCCCACCTGGGCGACCAACTTCGGCAAGGAATCGCCCCTCACCTGGGCGATCGTGATCGTGGGCGTCAGCGCGCTGGCGATGCTGTGGCGGCACAGCAAGCGCACGCCGAATCCGGTGATCGACCTCGGCATCCTGGCGCGCGGCGCCTTCGCCACGCCTTCGGCGATCTACTGGCTGCACATGATCTTCTCCAGCGGCGTCGTCTATTCGCTGGCCTTCTTCATCAACAACCGCCCGGGTGGCAGCGCGGCGCAGTTCGGCTTCGTCACCCTCTTCCTCTACGGCAGCGGACTCATCAGCTCACCGATTGCCGGCAAGCTGGTCGACCGCATCGAACCGCGCGTGCTGGTCATCGTCGCCATGCTCGCCAGCCTGGGCGGCACCCTGCTCTTCCTCAACATCGACGTCGCCACGCCGCTGTGGATGGTGATCATGGTGGCCTGCATCATGGGCCTGTCGATCGGCTGCAACACGCCGGCGATCATGAAGCTGGCGCTGGGTGCGGTGCCGGCCAAGAACATGGGCGCGGGCAGCGGCCTGTTCAGCATGTTCCGCGACCTCGGCAGCCCCACCGGTTCGTCGCTGTCGCTGGCGGTGTTCGGCGCCAGCCTGGCGTATGCCACCCAGGCCGCGATCAGCCGCCAGACCGAAGCGCTCGGTCTCGATGCCGCGAGCCTGGATGCGCTCGCGCGCGCCGCCGGCAGCCGCGCACGCGAAGTCCCGGCCGAACTCGCCAGCCGCCTCGACGCGGCCGGACTCTCGGCCGAAACGGTGATGCAGCAGGCAAGCAGCGAAGCGCTCAACGCCGCGCTGAGCAACGTGGGCTACATGCTGCTGGGGCTGATCGCGCTGGCGCTGCTGCTGAGCCTGCGGCTCAAGCGCACGCGGGCGCTGGCGGTCGCGGGCGAAGCGCAGGCGCCTGCGGGCTGAGGGCCGAGGGCTGAAGGCTGACCATCAACACGCCCGAATTCGTGTGGCCTTGACCGCCCGACGCTGTGGCAGCGCCAATGGCGCCCGAGTGTCCAACCAGACCTCTGCCAGGCACTCGGATGCCATCGGCGCGCTCATCCACACCGCAGCTCAATCTCGCAGGCGACTGAACACGTAGTCGTGGTCCTTCTGCGGCTCGTGGCAAGCAAAGCAGGCGCTGGCCGCGTTGCCCCCCACGACCCGATTTGCTCTGTCGCCACCGCCAAAACCCTCGAACCCCCAACCGCCGGTCGCCGCGTATGCCCTCGCGTCCTTGTGCATCACACCGACGATCTTTCGCGTCCCCTCAGTGACGGCATTGTCGGCTGATCTCGCTTCCAGAAGATCGAACACGATGATTGCGCCATCCGGGAACTTCCCGGACTGGTAGCCCGCGACGGCTTTCGGGTTGGCGTAGAGGTGATGGATCCCGCCGAAGGCCTCGTACAGCGGATGACCTTCGCCGATGACCATGCTCTTGACGTGATGCCAGCCGCGATACTCCTCCGGGTATGGCACCCGCGGCTCGGCCGCGACGGCCGGCAAGACGAGCGCCATCGAGGACAGGAGAGTCAGGATGCGTTTCATCTTCGACAAGGCTTCGCTCATGATTGACTCCTCAGGAATAAGGATTTTTTGCATCGACTCGATGCACTATCAGACTAGAGTCACCAGACCGTGCTTGTCAATAAATGCATCGAGGCGATACATTGCAAGCATGAACCAAACCACTCTCCTACTCGAGCGCCTGGGAGCACTCGTTCACCAGTCCGTCCGCGACGACGCGGCACGGCACGGGCTGCTGCCCATCCACATTCAGGTCCTGCACTACCTCAAACTGGCCAATCGGTATAGCGATCTGCCTATCGCGATTGCGGAGTACTTCGGCATCACCCGCGGGACGGTGTCGCAGACGCTGGCTGTGCTTGAACGCAAGGGATTGCTGACCAAGGAACCGGACGCCCGTCACGGCAAGCGCGTGCACCTCAAGCTGACCGCCGCAGGCGAGTCTGTCTTGAGCGAGAGTTGGGTCGAGCGTGTGGAGCAGTTGCTCTGCGACCGAACGAGTGAGGCTGCTGCACTCGAAAGCACGCTGCGCAAACTGCTTTCAGCCATGCAGCGCGTGAATGGACAGCGTGCCTTCGGCCTCTGTCACCAGTGCGCTCACTTCCTGACCGAGGAAAGTGGCGCACGCTGCGGACTGACTCGCGAGCCGCTCGCCACCGAGCAAACCATTCGCATCTGTCGTGAGTGGACAGCAGCCACGGCGGACTGCGTTTGATTACATGCCTGGCCGGGACTGTCAGCCACGCCAGATCTTGAACGGCAGGTTTCCAACTACTCAGCCGCCAATGGCGATGAATACCTCATCTATCCTTTTTGGGTCGGGGTGCGCTGACGTCTCTTCGAGTTCATCGGCGGAAAGCGGTCGTCGAAGTTTCACTTCCCGGAAGCAGCCGTTCGTCGCTGAGTGCTGACGACCCTCACCCGTCGGTCGCGGAAGCGAAGCTTGTGCGCCTCCTTTCGGAGCAAACCGGCCTGCCGTCTGCGGGCGATCCCGCAGTCGTTCGCGGACACGCCATCGCTTGCACGGGCTTGCCAGAGATCAAGGGGGAAGGCATAGAGACCTTGCATCGAGGGTTAGCGTGTAGTATTAATTACACATGCTACATTTTGGCGAACACATAAGACAGGCTCGTGAAGCCCTACAGGAGCAGGACCGGACGTTCTCGCTACGTCAGGTTGCTGCTCGCGTGGGTATCGAACCAGCCTACCTTTCCAAGATCGAGCGGGGCATTTTTCAGCCACCGTCAGAGGACGTCATCGTGAAACTGGCCGGGGTCCTAGGAGAAGACAAGGACGTCCTGCTCGCCTTGGCGGGCAAGCTCTCCAGCGACTTGCAGCAAATAATCATTCAGCGGCCCAAACTCTTCGCGGAACTTCTTCGCCAGCTGAGAGAGGTTCCTGATCACGCAATTCTTCGCGTGGTTCGGGAGGTCAGAGACGGACAGTGGTAACAACGTTCAGGAGCGAGGACCATGATCGAATTAAAGAACGACGAGCTTCTCATTCAGTTCCCCGATGTGCATGAGGATGCACTTTGCCGTGTTGACTTTCAGCGGACGCTGCGCATTCCCGACGACAACCGGGACTATCCTCTGCCGCCAGGTTTGGGGCGCTTTTCAGTAGAGCACGTTGAAGATCACTCATCACGATTGCCTGCCGCATGGGTCGAGCGTGGCGGGGTCCTACTTCCGATGTACCAGGCAGAGGCGCTGTGGATTAACTTTTCCAGTGGGAGCAGTTCCCGACGGAGCATCAGTTATCCGTTCGCAGTAAAAATTGCAGCAGGAAAGATTAACGCGGTGACTGGGGATGAATGGACCAACGGTCTCGCCAAGGATCCGCAGGACTATATCGTGGTACCTGACCAACCTTGGCTAGACGGATTCTGCGTCCAGAAGGGTCTAATCAGACAGTTTGTTGCGATGCCCATGGGAGCGGGTTACACGGCGGAAGAACAGATCTCTGGCACCGCTGCACATGGCGGCATTCAGATCATTGTCTATCCGATGAAGCGAGATCGCTATGAAAAGTTGGTGAATCGGACCACGCCCTTATTCGATCCAGACATTTGCTACAGCCTTGCCGACCCATGCGAGTCGGTATCGATGGGATTGGCGCCCGGCGGGCTGATGCGGCAGGAGATCTATGAAGACAAGTATGGTTACGACGCTTGGGATACGTCCAGATCAAGTCGCTGCTTCATTCATATACTCAACAGCGCCCAGTGGGAGATCGTCACTGGCAAGTCTGTGCCACGAAAGCCACCGTCGGCGGCCGACTATACAAAAGCGGCGTTGCCTTGGTTCGAGTATTACGATGAAAAGCTCTGTCCGCTGAGGGGAGCAAAGAGCCTTGCAGGACTAGATAGTATTGGAGCCAAGAGCGTGAAACTCTCCGAGAAACCACTATCTGAGAATGCGCCTATACCTGAACAGAAAGTTATTCAGATCAATTCTCCATCGCATCAGATTAAGGAAGGAAATTGGTAATCGATAACTGGAAGTCGCTTTTGCCTTCCGCAATGTACTGCACTCCCACTCACTCATCAACTCGCTTCACTGCTGACTCTTCAGTCGGAGTTTACGATGCCTGTACTCGAACCCTGGCTAGACTACGCCCTGATCTTTGTAATCCTCTTTTTTCCTCCGACTCTTATTCGGCTCGTCTGGCGTCGCTCGTTACCCAAGGCTACTGCGATCGTCCTGTG
Organism: Thauera sp. JM12B12; assembly: GCF_039614725.1. Taxonomy (NCBI): domain Bacteria; kingdom Pseudomonadati; phylum Pseudomonadota; class Betaproteobacteria; order Rhodocyclales; family Zoogloeaceae; genus Thauera; species Thauera sp. JM12B12. The sequence continues at coordinate 2,313,913 of NZ_CP154859.1, forward strand.
CGTTGCCTCATACTTCCCGTATCACATACTCTTCGCCGCGATCGGTGCTTCACCCTACACAAATCTCATAATGCTCGCTACCATCGCGAACTACTTCGTGTACAGACACAAGACTGAAACGGAAGCCCGCAAAGATGCGGTTGCAGCGCGCAGTAAGCTTGGATATGAGGAATAAAGACAACATGCGACTCACCCCTGTCACTTTGCACGCGCGCGGCGACAGCTAATTCAAATGATTAGACGTAGGATATGCAGTAATTGGCCTCAGGAGGTTTGCCATCATGAATGGCGCACAGAGAGTTATCCTGCTAGTTGCGGCACTTTTTTTCGTCGCAATGCTGCTTTATCCGCCTTATCACCTCATCGCGAAAGAAGTTGTGATCAACCAGGGTTATCGCTGGATTTTCTCGCAGCCAGCGGGCTCAACTGTCAATGTTGGAATGCTAGTCACTCAATGGCTGATAGTGCTTACAGTTACGGGCCTCGCCTTCTTCATCGCCAAGACCGACCCACCGACTTGATAGTCTTCTTGACTTTGAAGTCGACTTAAGACTGGCGACGACCTCTTGAAGGCGAACCAGACGATGAATGTCATTACGGCGACTGCGGAATCTACCCACACTATAAGAACCATTGCAACGTGAACCTGGTGAAAGTATCGTCTGGCAGTTCCCGCCGCCTCGAAATCAAATCGTGCGGGAACTGCGCAAGGGGCGAACACTTTACCAGTGAAGACTTGAAAGTCGTCCGTACTCGATATCAGCTGCTTCGCACGCCTCCTGGATGACGGTCTCCATAACGGTCTGATTCAGATTCGTCGCAAGCCATACTCCAGCGACGGGCCGGGCGTAGCAAGCTAGGTGGCTGCTGGCAGAGCAGTACAATCCGCTCTTTTCCCTGTGGATGTAGCGACGAGTTCGACGCTCGTTGCTTCGGTAGCGGACCTCGTCTAACGCAAGGAATTTCTCCAAGAATGGCGAGTCTTCGTCCGATAAGGATTGAATTGCGATAACTACGCCGCTGATTCTATCCTTTGGCCGGAAAACTTCGTATTGACTCCAGCGTGCTGTAATGCGACGGCGAAGGACAACTCTCAGGGGCCGGTTGTTCAGATTTGTGAATATGCCGTTGAGCGTCGGCTTGGTCATTTGATTTACTCCTGTAGTAACGATGTCGCTGTAGTTTTATCATGCAGGGGAATTAAATCAAGGTTAACGCGGGCGTCCTTATTCGGACGACCAAGTAGACTGGTCTGCGTCGCCTTTCGAAGAAGGTCTGCGAGGTAAACGCGGCTGAATGTCGTAAACGGTTGGGTGAAGGCTTTTCTTGCCAGCATCCATTTGGGCTAGATTTTGACTAATGGAGCTACGTTTGCCGCTCCACGATGGAACGCAAAGCCGGACCCATTGGAAGGGGCGGCGCAAAGCCTTTGCGTGATGAGGTCGCGGTCGTTTATGGAGACGGCACCACACGATAGGAAGAAGCGAACCAGTCTGTCTGAAGCGGTATGGGAACCTCAGCAACAGCGCGGCTTCGAGGCACTTCTTGATCCCGCCAATTGGAAAAGAGCACGATAGGACACAGACGGAAGGGCGGCAGATCAAGGGTAGCCGCCATTCGAACGGCCGGCCCACCTTCAGGCCGAGCGACAGCAACTGGCCGGTTGAGCCAACGCGGGGCCCCAGTTCGTCGCCGTAAACCGGTCATCCAGGACAAGCCGACGAGGGGAGTTCTGGCAGGATTCCCGACGGCAGGTGATGACCGGCTCCCCCTGTTGGCATCCGCATCCGCATAGCTGCTGTTGATCGCGGTCAAAGCCTGTCCATGACCTGTGGATCCGCCCGAACCGTCGCACCTGCCGATCAGCCGATTTATCACCACGATCACATTGCCTTCTTCCCCTTCACCGGCATCACTCATTCTCACGCCCCCCGCAAACGCCCCCGGCGTCGCCCCGAAATGCTCGCGAAAGCGGGCGATGAAGGCCGACACCGAATCGTAGCCGCAGGCGATCGCGACGTCGGTGACGCGCTCGCCGGCCTCGAGCAGGGGCAAGGCGCTGATCAGGCGCAGGCGCTGGCGCCAGAGCCGGAAGTTGAGGCCGGTGTGCTCGCGGAAGAGCCGCGCCAGCGTGCGCTCCGAACACCCCTGGCGCGCGCGCCAGGCGGCCAGCCCGTCGCGCGAATCGGGCTCGGCCTCGAGCGCCTCGCACACCCGGCGCAGGCGCGGCTCCTGCGGCAGCGGCAGCGTCGGGCCGAGCGCGGGCGCTGCGGCCACCTGATCGAGCAGCACTGCGGCAAGCCGGCCGCCGCTCCGTGCTCGTCGTACTCGTCGTACTCGGCGGGCAAGGCGCCAAAGGCGCGGATCAACTCACGCAGCAAGGGACTCACCACGAGCACGCGGCAGCCGCCTTGCGCGCTGGGCGAGGCGGCGGGGTCGATGTACAGGCTGCGGATCTCGGTGTCGGCGGAGCAGCGCATAGGCGAACTGGACCCAGGGATGGGCGTGGCGATAGCCAAGCGCGCGATTGGCGACCGACTCGGCGTGGCCGAAGACCGGGCGCGGCAGAACGGTGAGCCCGGCAAGCTCATCGTGCAGGGTGGGCGGCATGTCTGGTCAGCGACATTGAAGAGCGCGTTGGCGTTAGTCGGCAGTATCGCCGTGCGCTAGGCTTCGTCACAAGCGCACCGGCTTTGCGGCCTGGCCGCTCCGCCCGTCGCCCTGCTCCCCTTCTCTCCACCCTTGCCCGCTCACGCCCCTCCCGGCCCCGGACCGCCATGAACTTGCTGACGCTCCTCTTCGATCGCTTCACGATCCTGCTCACCGCCGTCCTGCCCGCACAGGGCGCGTTCGCTGCGCTCTTCGACGGGCTCACCCATGCCGGTATCGCGCTGCTGTTCTTCCTGCACGGCGCCCGCCTGTCGCGCCGCGCGATCATCGACGGCGTTGATGCTGAGCCTGCCGCTCAAGCGCACCCTGGCGCTGGCGCTGGCGGTCGCAGGCGCCTGCGGGCTGAGCCTCAGTAGCGCCGTCCATTCCCTGGTCGAATGGACGGCGAGCCTGCTGGCCGGCTTTGCAGGTCTTAGATGGCGGTGCTCACTCACCGCGAGTGAACAGATGGTCGTTGTCCGCGAGCGGGATGTGGCAGGTGAAGCACTGGATACCGCCGTCCGTCACCGCTCGGACATTCGGGTCGCCGCCCTTGAAGGCTTGGAAACCCCATCCGCCGGTTTCGGGATAGCGGTCGTCGTCCTTCACCATGACCGCGATGACCTTGCGCGCGCCCTGGGAGAGCGCGTGGTTCGCGTCTTCCGAATAGGCGAAGCGGTCGACGACGAAAGTGGCGCCCTTGGCGAACTTCCCGCTCCTCAGGCCCTCCCTGGCGGCGGCATCGGCATAGACATGCTGGATTCCGACGTTGCCTGCGGGATCGTGGCCGGCGAGGTTAACCGTCGAATGATGGTGGTACCAACTGCGATAGCCTTCCGGGAAAGGTATCTGGCTGGTGTCCTGCGCAGCGAGTGCGCCGCCTGCAGCGCTGATCGCCGCGCCCATGGCGATGGCAATTGCCAGTCTGCTGATCATTTCCTTTCCTCCTCTGCTGAAGTCGAACTGCAGCCGTGGACATGCCACGGCAGGTTCGACCATATGCCCGAGGCGCTCGAAACGGATCGCCAAAAGATGCAATTCACAATAGAGAAATTCTTGATTCCCCGGCTCAGGGAAGGGGCAGGATCCTGAGATTTCTGCTCCCTCTTCCGGCGGATAGCTACGACCACATGCAGAGTTGCCAGGCGGTCGACGGCCCGAGCTGGCCGTTCGAGCCAGTGGCGCTGGTCGGCCCAATCGGCCCGAGTTCACTCGTGCGAAATGATGAACGCCTGCCGGGTCAGCATAGGTTCTGGCAGCGCGGTGAATTCATCAGCGCTATTCGCGCTTCGCCTTGAATTCACCAAGAGTGATCGCAAACCCGCATTTTTCCCTTGTGCCAAGGAAATACTCTTTGTATCGAGAGAACATCCCGTCCAGGTGCGCATCAATCTCACTTTGCGTGTAGTCGACTGCGTTGACCGTCGCAATGCTCATAGCCTTCGCACGCGCATACGGTTCATCGACATCGTCGAAATCAAAGACGACATTGAGGATGCCTTCTCCCCTGCTCTTCAGCATTGGCGCCAGAAAACAGTCGGCTTGTCGCCCAGGCATTGGAGCGCAAAGTTCAATGCCTGCGTTCCAGCTGATCGCCACTTGAATGCCAAACGCTTCACCTGTCCAGTTGGCTTCGTGGAATTCAGCGCCGAGAAGTTCTCTGTAGAAGGCTTTCGATGCCTCCAGATCATGTACCGCCAAGATGACTCGATTAACCCCTTTGACGGCCATGCTCCACTCCCTTATCGATATCCGCCCGGTGCAGAAATGACAGCAAAGTTCAGCGCAAGCACCGGCTGGCGTATTCCGCTGACACGGAAACAGCCTGCCCGTGCTCAGGACCGGCCATCGCTCCGTCAGTGCTGCTCGCCCGGATTGGCCGCGGCGAGGAAGGCCGGCCGCTCGCCGCCGCCATGCAGCAGCAGGTTGGTGCCGGCGAAGTAGGCCGCCATCGGCGAGCCGGCATACAGGCAGGCGTTGGCGATGTCGTCGGGCGTGGCCATGCGGCCGGCGGGAATGGTGGCGCCGACGGCGGCGATGCCGGCCTCGTCGCCGTAGTGCAGGTGGGCCTGCTCGGTCTGCACCAGCCCCGGGCTGATTGCCAGCACGCGCACCTTGGGCGCCCACTCCACCGCGAGCGAGGACGCCAGCGACAGCACGCCGGCCTTGGCCGCGCCATAGGCGGCGGTGCCCGGCGAGGGCCGCGAGGCGGCGACGCTGCCGACGAAGATGATGACGCCGCCTTCGGCCTGCTGCTGCATCAGCGCATTGGCCTGCTGGGCGACGTTGAGCGGCGCGATCAGGTTGAGGCGGATGATGCCCTCGTGGAAGCGCGGCGAGGCCTTGTCGGCGAGCGCGAACGGCGCCCCGCCGGCGTTGTTGACCAGCACGTCGAGGCGGCCGAAGCGCTCGCGGATGGCGGCGAACAGGGCCTGCAGCGATTCGATGTCGCGCACGTCGGCAGGGATGAAGTCGGCCGATTTGCCGCCGGCCTCGGGCAGCGTCTCGGGCGCATTGCGGCCGCAGACGACGACCGCCGCCCCCGCGGCCAGGAAGCCCCGCGCGATGCCTGCGCCGATGCCCTTGGTGCCGCCGGTCACGAGCACGACCTTGCCGCGGTAGTCGAGCGCCGCGGCGCCCGTCGAAGCCTGATTGTTCATGCACTTCTCCACGATGGTTGATGCCTGCGAGTCTAGGTTCGGCTCCCGCAGCATTCTTCGTCTGAATGGACGATGAGCGCCTTGCGTGGAGGACGGAACATGCATTCCATCCCCTTCCCCGGTTGCCGCGCCCGCACAGGCCGTCCGCCCCCGGGGCGCTCCTGGAGGCTCCATGACCACAGACCCGACATCTCCGTCAGAAACCGCTTCGCCCCTGCTGCTCGAACGCCTCGACGGCGGCGTCGCGCTGCTGCGCCTGAACCGCCCGCAGGCCACCAACGCGCTGTCGCTTGAGCTGCAGGCTCTGCTGTCGCAGCGCTTCACCGAGCTGGCGGCGGACGACACCGTGCGCTGCATCGTGCTCACCGGCGGCGAGAAGGTGTTCGCCGCCGGCGGCGACATCACCAGCATGGCCGGCGTCGGCCCGATCGAGATCACCCAGCGCCATACCGAGCGCGTGTGGGGGCCGATCCAGCACTGCCCCAAGCCGGTGATCGCCGCAGTCTGCGGCTACGCCTACGGCGGCGGCTGCGAACTGGCGATGCTGGCCGACATCATCGTCGCCGGCGAGGGCGCCCGCTTCTGCCAGCCCGAGATCCGCATCGGCATCATGCCCGGCATCGGCGGCACCCAGCGCCTGGTGCGCGCGGTGGGCAAGGTCAAGGCGATGCGCATGGCGCTCACCGGCAAGCCGATCACCGCGCACGAGGCGTGGACCGCCGGCCTGGTGAGCGACCTGGTGGCCGACGACCAGGTGATCCCGACCGCGATCGAACTGGCGCGCATGGTTGCCGCGATGCCGCCGCTCGCCGCCGAGCAGATCAAGGAATGCATCCTGCTGGGCATGGACGCCCCGCTCGAGACCGCGCTGGCGATGGAGCGCCGCGCCAACGCGCTGCTGTTCGCCTCGCGCGACCAGAAGGAAGGCATGCAGGCTTTCATCGAGAAGCGGCCGCCGACGTTCGAGGGGCGCTGAAGCCCGTGAGGCGCACGCCGATGCCGACCGGCACCGGCTGCGTCCGCCCGACTTCGTCCGCCCCACTCCGCCCCCCCGTTTCCCCCACCTGACAGGAACACCGACCAAATGTCCGACTCGCCCCTGACCCAAGCCTCCCCCGCCCCCACCGCGCCGCTCTTCCGCCTCGACGGTTGCGTCGCCATCGTCACCGGCGCCGGCCGCGGCATGGGCCGCGGCGTGGCCGAGACCCTGGCCCGCCAGGGCGCCACGGTTGCGATCAACGACTTCTTCCCAGAGCGTGCCGAGGCGGCCGCCGCCGAGCTGCGCGCCGCCGGGCTCAAGGCGCTGGCCGCGCCCGCCGACGTGACCGACTACGAGGCGGTGCAGAAGATGGTGGCCGCCGTGCGCGAGCAGGGCGGCATCGTCGACGTCTACGTCTCCAACGCCGGCGTACCGACGAGCGGCATGGGCTACGGCAAGTTCCTCGAGTCCAAGCCCGAGGACTGGGAACGTTTCGTCAAGCTCAACATGTACGGGCTGATGAACGGCTGCCACGCCGTGCTGCCCGGCATGATCGAGAAGAAGTGGGGCCGCATCGTGGCGATCACCTCCGAGTCCTGGCGCGCCGCGGTGCCGATGGGTATCGCTGCCTATGCGGCGTCCAAGGCCGGCGTGGTCGGCTTCGTGCGCCAGCTCGCGGCCGAGGTCGGGCGCAAGGGCGTCAATGTGAACGCGCTGTCGCTGGGCACGATGAACAACTGGGAAGGCTCCGAGGAGCTGGCGCGCAAGAACTGCATCATCCCGCGCGCAGGATCGCCCGCCGACGTCGGCGCCGGCGTGGCCTACCTGGCCTCGCGCGAGGCCGAGTGGGTCACCGGCCAGATCGTGCCGCTGAACGGCGGCGGCATCACTGCCTGACGTAAACCGACGGCGCCCGCGGCCCAGATCGGGTGGCGGGCGCCGGGAACAGCGCAGGACGTGGGCGCGCGCCCACGCTGAGACCGCGCTCAGCCGGAGGCGCGCACCTGGTTCAAGGCCACTTCGTTCGGCGGGTTCAGCACGCACAGGGTGCCCGCCGGGTGGTAGATGTAGGGCACGCAGCGGTTGCAGTTGATGCAGCCCGAGGTGCGCGCCTCGCCGCGCCGGAACTTGTTCACCAGTTGCGGATCGTGGATCAGCGGCCGCGCCATCACCACCGCATCGAAGCCCTCGGCCATCGCCTGCTCGGCGTTGGCGAGCGAGCGCGCACCGCCGAGGTAGCCGAGCGGAATGTCGACCGCCGCGCGGATGCGGCGCGAGTACTCGAGGAAATACATCTCACGGAACTGCACCTTCGGCGTGCCGAGCTGCGACAGCTTCATCATCAGGCCGGTGAGCCAGCTGCCCTTGAGCACCTTCTTCATCTCGTCCATGTCGAAGTTGCTGCCGAACATGAACCAGCCCGACTCGATGTTGCGCCCGCCCGACAGCACCAGCAGGTCCGCGCCGGCCTCCTGCAGCAGGCGTGCGGTGACGATGGCGTCGTCGGCGGTGGCGCCGCCCGGCACGCCATCGGCGACGTTGATCTTGGCGAGCACCGCCATCTGTCCGCCGACCTTCTCCTTCACCCGGCGCAGCACCTCGGCCGGGAAGCGCGCGCGGTTCCGGGCGCTGCCGCCGTATTCGTCCTTGCGCTTGTTGGAGAGCGGCGAGATGAACTGGTTGAGCAGGTAGCCGTGGCCCATGTGGATCTCGACCGCGTCGAAGCCGGCCTGGCGGCACAGCTCGGCGGCGTCGACGAACTGCTGGGCGACCATGTCCATGTCGGCGCGGGTCATCGCGCGCTGGAAGAAGTTGCCGCGCATCAGGCCGGCCTTGTTGAGGCCGCCCGAGGCGCTCATCGTCGGCCCGTCGACCTTCACCGAGGTGACGAAGGAGCCGCCGTGAGTGAGCTGGTACGAGATCGCGCCGCCTTCCGCATGCACGGCATCGGCCAGGGCCTTGAGGTCGGGGAGGATATCGGGACGCATCCACACCTGGTTGGGCAGCGTGCGGCCCACCTTGGCGACCGCGCCGTAGGCCACCGTGGTGAGCCCCACCCCGCCTGCGGCCATGTCGCGGTGGTGCTTGACCAGGGCCTTGGTGGGCGCGCCATCGAGCACCATGCCCTCGTTGGCGCCGGCACGGATGAAGCGGTTGCGCAGGGTCACGGGCCCCAGCTTGAACGGGGCGAACAGATCGGATGCTTGGCTCATGCGGACCTCGGTGGATTCGACGCTGGATTCGACATGGGGTGGCGACGCCGCGGCGCGCTCACGCAGGAACACGCACCAGCGCCCGCAGCTCGTTCTTGGCCACCTTGTTCGACGCATTGACTGGCAACGAGGCGAAGAAACGCACGAAGCGCGGCACCTTGTAGTTGGCCATGCGCTCGCGCGACCAGGCGATCAGCCCGCGCTCGTCCAGCGCCTGGCCGGGCCGCAGCACCACGCAGGCGCAGCCAACCTCGCCCATGCGCTCGTCGGGCACGCCGATCACCGCCACCTGGGCGATCGAGGGGTGCGCGGTGAGCGCGGCCTCGATCTCGGCCGGGTAGCAGTTGAAGCCGCCGACGATGAACATGTCCTTGAGGCGGTCGGTGATGCGCAGGTAGCCGCGCGCGTCGAGCGTGCCGACGTCGCCGGTGTGCAGCCAGCCCTCGGCGTCGATGGTCTCGGCGGTGGCCTTGGCGTCCTCGAAGTAGCCCTGCATGACGTGGAAGCCGCGCAGGCAGATTTCGCCCGCCTCGCCGGCCGGCAGCGGCCGGCCGTCGGCATCGACGATGCGCACCTCGGTGCCCGGAATGGCGTGGCCGCTGGTGAGCGCCACCGTCTCGGCGTCGTCGTCGGCTGCGCAGATGGTGGCGAGGCCACCGCATTCGGTGAGGCCGTAGGCGGTGAGCACGACCTTGAAGCCGAGCTCGGCGCGCATGCGCTCGATCAGCACCGGCGGGATGGTCGAGGCGCCGGTGACGGCCACGCGCAGGCTGGAGAGGTCGGTCTGCGCCAGCTTCGGGTGGGCGAGCATCGACAGGTAGAGCGTGGGCGGCCCGGGCAGCACGCTGATGCGGTCGGCCTCGATGCGGCGGAACACCGCCTCGGCGTCGAACACCGGATGCGGCAGCACGGTGGCGCCGGCAATCAGGCAGGTGACCCAGCCGGCCTTGTAGCCGAAGGTGTGGAAAAAGGGATTGACGATCAGGTAGCGGTCGCCGGCCTCGATGCCGGCGATCTTCACGTACTCGATGAAGGCCTGGATGATCTGGCGGTGGGCGCTGACGACGCCCTTGGGTCGGCCGGTGGTGCCGGAGGTGAACATCAGGTCCGACATGTCGTCGGGCTGCACCGCCTGCGCCCGCACGCGCGCCTGGCCCTCGCTCACGCCCTCGCCGTCGGCGAGGAAGCGCGCCCAGTCGGTGTCGGCATGGGCACCGGCCTCGCCGATCGCCACCACCTTCTCCAGCGTGGCCGGACGACAGCCGGCGAGCATCGCCGGGTAGTCGATGTCGAGGAAGCGGTCGACCACGAAGAGCACGCGAGCCCGGCTGCGCTCGATGATGTCGGCCGCCTCGGCGCCCTTCATGCGGGTGTTGATCGGCACCATCGCAGCGCCCGCGCAATGGATGCCGAGCGCGGCCAGGATCCATTCGGCGCGGTTGGGCGCCCAGATCGCGACCCGGTCGCCCGGCTCGATGCCATGGGCGATCAGCGCGCGGCTGACGGCGAACACGCGCGCCGGCAGGCTGGCATAGTCGATGCGGGTGTCGCCGTCCTCGATGAAGATGCGCTCGCCGTGGCGCTTTGCGGCCTCGAGCACGAGCGCCGGCAGGGTGCGGGCGAGCGGCGGTACGAAATGTGCGGTCATGATGATTCCGGTGTTGTTGCGGCGGCTCAGATGCTCATGACGAACTGGCCGCTGTCGACGCGCAGCTCGATGCCGTTGACCGCGCGCGAGGTGTCGTCGGCGAGGAACAGGATCGCCGCGGCGACGTCCTCGGGCAGGCAGGCGCGGTTCATCGGGTCGGCGTCGATGGTGAAGCGCGCCGGGTCGACGCCCTTCGGGTAGGAGCCGGCCGTCATCGGCGTCATGACGCCGTCGGGGTGGATGGAGTTGCAGCGGATGCGGTACTTGGCCTTGCGGCAATGCGCGGCCACCGCGCGCGTGAGCCCGGAGATGGCGGCCTTGGAGGCGCCGTAGGCGGCGTAGTCTTCCTTGGCGGCGATACCGGCGATCGAGGACATGTTGATGATCGAGCCGCCGCCGCCCTCCTTCATCAGCGCCACGCCGGCCTTGCAGCCAAGGAAGACGCTGTCGGCATTGATCCGCATCAGGCGCTGCCAGTCCTCCAGCGAGGCGTCCTCGATCGACCCCTTGAGCAGGATGCCGGCGTTGTTCACCAGGATGTCGAGCCGGCCGAAGCGCTCGCGGACCGTCGCCATCACGGCGTCCCAGTCGGCCGGCGAGGCGGCGTCCTGGCGGATGAACGTCGCCTGGCCGCCCAGGCTCGCCGCCAGCGACTCGCCGGCGTCCGCGTTGAGGTCGGTGAACACGACCCGGGCGCCCTCGCTGACGAAAAGCTCCACCGTCGCGCGCCCGACGCCGCTCGCGCCCCCGGTGACGAGCGCCACCTTGCCTTCGATCCGTCCTGCCATGTGAACTGTCTCCTGTCGATTCGTCACGCGTTGCCTGCGATGTGGTGGGCGGCGATGTAGCCGAAGGTCATCGCCGGCCCGATGGTGGCGCCGGCGCCGGGATAGGCGGTGCCCATCACCGAGGCCGAGGTGTTGCCGATGGCGTACAGGCCGTCGATCGGCGAGCCGTCCGGGCGCACCACGCGCGCCTGGGCGTCGGTGAGCAGCCCGCCCTTGGTGCCGATGTCCCCCGCGTCCATGCGCATGGCGTAGAACGGCCCTTTCTGGATCGGCGCGATGCAGGGATTGGGCTTGACGTTGACGTCGCCGTAGTAGCGATCGAAGACGTTGTCGCCGCGGCCGAAATCGGCGTCCTTGCCGCTGCGGGCGTAGTCGTTCATCTTGGCCACGGTGTCCTTGAGGCCGGCGGCATCGACGCCGATCTGGCGCGCCAGCTCGTCGAGGGTGTCGGCCTTCCAGTACACGCTGCCCAGCCACTCCTTGCGCAGGCGGCTGTCGGGCATGATCTGCGCGGGCATCAGCGGACCCATCGCGTAGTTGAAGCGGAAGTGGGCATCGAAGATGCACCACGCCGGCACGTTCTTGCCGCCGGTGGCGTCGCGGTCCTTGTACATGGCGTCGCCGAACTCGAGATAGCCCTGGGCCTCGTTGCAGAAACGCTTGCCGAGCGCATTGACCACGATCGCGCCCGGGAAGGCGCGCTCGGCGAACACGCCGCGCGGCTTCTCCTCGCCGACCACGGCGATGGTCGGCGCCCACCACGCCCATTCGAGCAGGTCGGTGGCGGCCCCCGCGGCCATGCCGGCCTCGAGCGCGGCGCCGGTGTTGTTGCCCGGCGGCGTGGCGCTCCACTCGCGCTTGGTGGGCTGAGGGAGGTACTTCTCGCGTAGCGCCTGGTTCTGCTCGAAGCCGCCGGCCCCCAGGATCACGCCGCGGCGGGCCATCAACGTCAGCTCGCGCCCTTCGCGCATCACGCGCACGCCGATCACGCGGTCGCCGTCGAGCACCAGGTCGCGGAAGTCCGTCTTCAGCCACAGCGGCACCTTGCGGTCGAGCAGCGAGGCGCGCAGCGCGCACACCAGCGAGCTGCCCAGCCCGGCGCGGCGGTCGTACTTGCTCTTCTTGCGCCACTTGAAGTCGAGCTTGTAGCGCAGCATCAGGCCAAGGATCTTGAAGCGCCAGCCGCGCTCGCGCGCCATGGCGACGTGGGCGTCGCGCGCGGTCCAGGAAATGCGCCCCATCAGCAGCGTCGAGGGCGAGGGCCGACGCAGATTCTGCAGTTCGTCACCGAGCGCGCTGGTATCGAACAGCTCGGGATCGAGCGAGCGTCCGCCGGGCAATGCGCCGGGCAGGTGCTGGTAGTAGTCGGGGTACTTCTCGGCCACGTCGTAGCGCACCCGGGACTTGTCCTCGAGGTACTTGATCATCTTGGGCGCATGGTCGAGGTAGGCGCGCACCTTGGCCTCGTCGGCCCGGCCGCCGCCGGCCGCCAGGATGTACTGCAGCGCCTTCTCGTAGCTGTCCTTGCCGCCCTTGGCCTTGAAGTAGTGGTTGTTGGGGATCCAGATGCCACCGCCCGAGATCGCCGACGTGCCGCCGAACTTGTCGCTCTTCTCGATCACCAGCACCGACAGACCACGGTCGGCAGCGACCACCGCCGAGGTCATCGCGCCCGCACCGGAGCCGACGACGATGACGTCCCAGCTCATCTGTGACTGATCTTGCTCGCTCACGCTCCACCCCTGATCTTGTTGGAATGCGGACGATATTGGCGGCGGCGCAGAGGCGTTTCATCGTCAATGCGGACTATGAACCCACGATCCGCACCGCAGCGGAGCGGTATCGTTCAATCGGAGGATGCCGCCGGCGAGCACTCCTTCGATCATCGTGCGCACACAGAAACGGGACAAGGAAACCGGCATGAGCACAACGACACCTACACCCTCCTCCCCGCAGGCCTCCCCTCGCCACTCCCCGGCCCGCGCCTGCCGCGTCGAGGACGTGCCGCGCTGGGACATCGAGACCGACGTCGCCGTGATCGGCTTCGGCGCCGCAGGCAGCTGCGCGGCGATCGAGGCGCGCGCGGCCGGCGCCGAGGTTCATGTCTTCGAGGTGGCGGCTGCGCCGGGCGGCAGCGCCTCGTGGTCGGGCGGCGAGGTCTATGTCGGCGGCAGCGGCGGTACGCGGGTGCAGCGCGAACACGGCTTCGAGGACAGCACCGAGGACCTGTACACCTATCTGATGATGGCAGGCGGCCCCGGCGCCGATGCTGAGCGCGTGCGCGTCTATGCGGAGCAGGCGGCGGCCCACTTCGACTGGCTGGAGGCCCAGGGCGTGCCCTTCAAGGGCACCTACCTGCCCGGCAAGTGGATCGAGCCCACCACCGACGACACCCTGCTGTGGTCGGGCAGCGAGGCGGCGTGGCCCTTCAGCGCCCGGGCGAAGCCGGCGCCGCGTGGCCACACCGCCCAATTCAAGGGCTGGGGCGGCGGCAAGGTGCTGATGGAGAAGCTGTGCGCGCGCGCCGAAGCCGTGGGCGCGATCGTGCACTGCAACGCGCGCGCGCTGAGCCTGATCGTGGACCACGCCCAGGGCGTGGTCGGCGTGATCGTGCGCATCGAGGGCGAGGAGAAGTTCGTGCGCGCACGCAAGGGCGTGCTGCTGTGCGCCGGCGGCTTCATCGTCAATCGCGACATGGTGGCGCGCTTCGCACCCGGGGCGCTCGCCTGCACCGAGGTCGTCTCCGGCGGCAACGACGACGGCTCGGGCATCCGCATGGGCATGAGCGTGGGCGGCGCCACGATACACATGGACCAGTTCTTTGCCACCATCCCCTTCTTCCCGCCCGAGTCGCTGGTGAAGGGCATCTTCGTCAATGCGCGCGGCGAACGCTTCATCAACGAGGACGCCTACCACGGGCGCGTCGGCCACTACGTGCTGCGCCAGCCCGAGGGCAAGGCCTGGCTGCTGGTCGACAACGAGATCTTCGGCCGTCCGGTGATCGAGCCCGACATCGAGGTGGCCGCGGTGGGCGAGACCTGGGAAGAGGTGGAGCAGGAGCTCGGCCTGCCTGCGGGCAGCCTGGTGCATACCGTCACCGAGTTCAACCGCCATGCCGCAGAGGGCGAGGACCCGCTGTTCCACAAGGCGGCGAACTGGCTGCGTCCGCTCACCGAGGCGCCCTTCGCTGCGCTGAGCTACTGCATCGGCGAGCTCAAGGCGCACGCCTTCACCATGGGCGGCCTGCACACGCGGCCCAGCGGCGAGGTGCTCGACGCCGACGGCCAGCCGATCGCCGGCCTCTACGCCGCCGGCCGCACGGCCTGCGGCCTGCCGCGCTGGGGCGAGGGCTACAGCTCGGGCATGTCGCTCGGCGATTCCACCTTCTTCGGCCGCGAGGCCGGGCGGGCCGCCGCCCGGCGCTGAAGGCGGCTCGCGACAGGGCGCCGAAAGCGAGAACGCCGCGCTCACCCCTCGGGGTGGCGCGGCGTTTTTCATCGCAGCGGGCGCGCACGCGCAGCGGGCCGCGCCGCCCCGAAGGCGGCGCCCCGGCTGCGTGCGAGGCTCAGGGCGTGACCTGCGCCTCCATCATCGCCAGGAAGTGCTCGGAGTACGGCGGCAGCAGGCCCCACTCCCGACGCGGGTCGTAGGCCGGCGCCTTGAACACCGTGCGCGTGTGGCTGAACTCGAGGAAACCTTCGCGGCCGTGGTAGTGCCCCATGCCGGAATCGCCCACGCCACCGAAGGGCGCATCCTCCATCGCGGCGTGGAACATCGCCTCGTTGATCGTGACCCCGCCCGACAGCGTGTGCTCGAGCACGCGCTGCTGCTCGGCTTCGTCCTCGCCGAAGTAGTACAGCGCGAGCGGGCGCGGACGGGAATTGATGTCGGCGATCACAGCATCGATCGTCTCAAAGGGCTTGACCACCACCGCCGGCCCGAAGATCTCCTCCTGCATGATCTTCGCGCCCTGCGGCGGGTCGATAACGATGGAGAGCGGACGCCGGCGGCCTGCCGCATCGGCGGCAAGCGGCGCCGGTGCGCACTCGACGCGCGCGCCGGCCTGGACGGCATCGCTCACGTAGGACTCGACGCGCGCCAGGTGGCGATCGTTCACCACCGCCACCATGTCCGGGTTGCCCGCGACGCTCGGGAACAGCTCGCCGAAGCTGCGCTTGAGCGCGGCGACGAAGGCCTCGAGCTGCTCACGGGCCACGTAGACGACGTCCGGATTCACGCACAGCTGGCCGCCGTTGCTCGCCTTCGCCGCGGCGATGCGGAAGGCCGCGGTCGCCAGGTCGGCGCTGCGGGCGACGATGGTGGGTGACTTGCCACCCAATTCGAGTGTCACCGGCACCAGGTTCTGCGACGCGTTGCGCATCACCGCCTTGCCCACCTGTGTGCTGCCGGTGAACACGATGTGATCGAAAGGCTGCGCGGTGAAGACTTCGCCCATGTCCGGGCCGCCGGTGACGACGCCGACCTCGAGCGGATCGAACATGTCGACCACCGCCTCGGCCACCACCTGAGCGGTGCGCGACACCACCTCGGAGGGCTTGAGGATGGCGCGGTTGCCGGCGGCGAGCGCGCTGGCGAGCGGGCTGAACAGCGTGAACAACGGCGCGTTCCAGGTGCCGATGATGCCCACCGTGCCCTTGGGCTGGTACATGACCCAGGCCTGGGCGCCGAGCTGGTCGTAGGGCGGGAACGGCGTGCGCGGCTCGCTCGCCATCCAGGGCTCGAAGTGATCGCGCGCGTACTTGAGCGAGGTCAGCGAGCCGAGCACGTCGTTCATCAGCGAGTAGCCCCTGGGGCGCCCGCCAAAGTCCGCGTCCATCGCCTCGACCAGAGGCTTGTGGTACTTCACCAGCAGGTCGATCGCGGTCTGGATGCGGCGCTTGCGCTCGGCGGCACTGACCGCACCGGCGGCATTGAAGGCCTGGCGCTGTTGCTGGAGCAGGCCAGCGAGGCCTGCAGCGGTGGTGATGATCTCTTTCGTCACGGGGATCGCTCCGGGTTGCGGGACAGAATTGCAGACACCTGCATGCTGTCGCGACCTTACCCCGAGCGCCAGGAATACGCGTCGTCCGATCGGACGAGCGCGACGCCCGTCATGCGCAGAAACGCTAGTCCGTTGGGACGATGACCCTCGGCCCCGCCGAAATCCATACTCGATGCCATCACCCTTCCGGTCCTGCGAGACAGAACATGACGACGCAAACGGGCTTCGACCCCCAGGCATTCCGCGCGGCGCTCGGCACCTTCACCACCGGCGTCACCATCATCACGACCCGGGCTGCAGATGGCGAGGCCATCGGCATCACCGCCAACAGCTTCAACTCGGTCTCGCTCAACCCTCCGCTCGTGCTGTGGAGCCTGGCGAAGAACGCGCGCAGCCTGGCGGCCTTCTCGACCGCCAAGCACTGGAACGTGCACGTGCTGTCGGCCGAGCAGGAGGCGCTGTCGGGCCGCTTCGCGCGCCAGGGCGAGGACAAGTTCGCCGGCCTCGAGCTGGATGAGGGCATCAGCAAGGCCCCGCTGCTCACCGACTGCACCGCGCGCTTCCAGTGCCGCACCGCCTTCAGCTACGACGGCGGTGACCATGTCATCTTCGTCGGCGAGGTGCTGGCCTACGACCACAGCAACCTGCCGCCGCTGGTGTTCCAGAGCGGGCAGTACGCGCTGGCCGCGCGCAAGCCGCGCGAGGAAGTCCGCCTGGGCGCCACGCCGCCGCCCGAGTGCAGCTACACCGAGGACCTCCTCGGCTACCTGCTGGGCCGTGCGCATTATCAGATGCTGTACGCCCTGCGCCAGCTGCTGAGCACCCAGGCGCTGGACGAGCGCTCGTTCTTCATCCTGTCGGTGCTGTCGATCCAGGACCGCCTGACCCTCGATGAACTCAACGCCTTCATTGCCTACACCGGCATGCTGGCCAGCGCCGAATCGATGGCTGCCCTCGAGTCCCAGCAGCTCGTCGCGCTCGAAACCGACGACGGCGAGACACGCTACGCGCTGACCGCGGACGGTCGCGAGGCCTCGCTGCGCCAGATCGCGCTCGCCAAGGCGGTCGAGGAAGACATCGCCGCCAAGCTCGGCACCGGCGACACGATGGCCCTCAAGCTGCTGCTCAAGCGCCTGATCTCGACCAGCGACCCCGGCATGCCCGACCTCTGGTCGGCGCGCTGACACGCCCTGCCGACTCGCCACACTCTCCCGCGCCACCGAACGACAAGAAAGGACACCCCATGCCCCTGATCGAACGCTTCCGCCTGGACAACCAGGTCGCCATCGTCACCGGCGGCGGCCGCGGCATCGGCCGCGCCATCGCCCTGAGCTATGCCGAGGCCGGGGCCGACGTGGTGTGCGCGGCGCGCACGCTGGCCGACGTCGAGGCCGTGGCGGAAGAGGTCCGCGGCCTCGGCCGGCGCGCGCTCGCCGTGCAGTGCGACGTCACCGACCTGCCGCAGCTGGCGGGCGTGGTCGAGGCCGCGCTGAAGGCCTTCGGCCGCATCACCCACCTGGTCAACAACGCTGGCGGCTCCGGCCCCAACGACCCGCTCAAGATGTCCGCCGAGAAGTTCGAGGGGGTGTTCCGCTTCAACGTCAGCTCGGCCTACGAGCTCACCCGCCTGTGCGTGCCGCACATGCGCGCGGCCGGCGGTGGCAACGTGATCAACATCACCTCGGGCGCGGCTCGCTACGCCCAGCCCTACTTCAGCGCCTATGGCACCGCCAAGGCCGGACTCTCCCAATTGACGCGCCTGCTGGCGCAGGATTTCGCGCCCGACGTCCGCGTGAACGCGATCGCGCCCGGACCGATCATGACCGCCGCGCTCGACCGTGCCCTGCCCGCCAACATGCGCGAGGGCATGATCAAGAACACGCCCCTGAAGCGCCTCGGCGAGGTCGAGGACATCGCCGCAGCCGCGCTCTATCTCGCCACGCCGGCCTCGGCCTGGGTGACGGGCAAGATCATCGAGGTCGATGGTGGCGCCGAGTCGAGCGTCTGGCCCGGCTGATCCCTCCCGACCTGGCTCTCGCTCACGAATGAACCCGAACATGGACACTTCGCTGATCCGTCGCCTCGGCGACGAACTCTACGCCGCCCTGCGCGAACGCCGCACGCTGACGCCCCTGACCGACCGCCATCCGGAGATCGGCATCGACGACGCGTACCACATCTCGCTGCACATGCTCGAGCGCCGCCAGGCTGCCGGCGAGCGCGTGGTGGGCAAGAAGATCGGCGTCACCAGCAAGCCGGTGCAGGACATGCTCAACGTGCATCAGCCCGACTTCGGCTTCCTCACCGATGCCATGCACTATGCGGACGGCGCCACCATCGCGATCGCCGCGGCCGGACTGATCCAGCCGCGCGCCGAGGGCGAGATCGCCTTCATGCTGAAGTCGGACCTGCACGGCCCGGGCGTGACCAGGGAGGACGTGCTCGCGGCCACGGCCTGGGTTGCGCCCTGCTTCGAGATCGTCGATTCCCGCATCGACGACTGGAAGATCCGGATCCAGGACACCGTGGCCGACAACGCCTCCTGCGGCGTATTCGTGATCGGCGAGCAGCACACCGACCCGGCCGGGCTGGACCTCGCGGCCGTGCGCATGCGCATGTCGCGCAATGGCGAACCCGTCGGCGAAGGCCTCGGCTCCGCGGTGCAGGGCCATCCGGCCGAGGCCGTGGCCTGGCTCGCGAACACGCTCGGCCGCTTCGGCATCCCCTTCCGCGCCGGCGAGCTGATCCTGTCCGGTTCGCTCGCGCCGCTGGTTCCTGCGCGCGCAGGTGATCGTTTCGAAATGGAGATCGAGGGCCTCGGCCGCTGTTCGGTGGCGTTCAGCTGATCTCGACCGTCTGCAGGCGTGCGGCGGCGTCTCTCTCCCTCGTCCCCCCGCCGCCGCGCTGCCTGCACCCCGCGCAATCCTTCCCCATTCCAGCACACGGCCATTCGCGGCCGCAACGCGGAGAGCTATTCACATGAGCAACAAGATCAAATGCGCCCTGATCGGTCCGGGCAACATCGGCACCGACCTGCTGTACAAGTTGAAGCGCAGCCCGGTGCTCGAGCCGGTCTGGATGGTGGGCATCGACGCCACCTCGGAGGGCCTGGCGCGCGCGCGCGAACTCGGCCTCAAGACCACCGCCGAGGGCGTCGATGGGCTGCTGCCGCATGTGCTGGCCGACGGCGTGCAGATCGCCTTCGACGCCACCAGCGCCTACGTCCATGCCGAGAACAGCCGCAAGCTCAACGAACTCGGCGTGCTGATGATCGACCTCACCCCCGCGGCCATCGGCCCCTTCTGCGTGCCGCCGGTCAATCTGGTGGAACACGTCGGCAAGGGCGAGATGAACGTCAACATGGTCACCTGCGGCGGCCAGGCCACGATCCCGATGGTTGCGGCCGTGTCGCGCGTGCAGCCGGTGGCCTACGGCGAGATCGTCGCCACCGTGTCCTCCAAGTCGGCCGGCCCCGGCACGCGCAAGAACATCGACGAATTCACCCGCACCACCGCGGGCGCGGTCGAGAAGGTCGGCGGCGCGAAGAAGGGCAAGGCGATCATCATCCTGAATCCGGCCGAGCCGCCGCTGATCATGCGCGACACGGTGCATTGCCTGACCGAGACCGAACCCGACCAGGCCGCGATCACCGAATCCACCCACGCCATGATCCGCGAGGTGCAGAAGTACGTGCCCGGCTACCGCCTGGTCAATGGCCCGGTGTTCGACGGCAACCGCGTCTCGGTGTACCTGGAGGTCGAAGGCCTGGGCGACTATCTGCCCAAGTACGCCGGCAACCTCGACATCATGACCGCGGCCGGTGCGCGCACCGCCGAGATGTTCGCCGAGGAGATCCTCGCCGGGCGTCTGAAGCTCGAATCCAACCGCGCCACCATGGTGGCCTGAGCGCCCCGGCCACAAGGAGAGATGAACATGGAACTTCGCGGCAAGAAGATCACCGTCCACGACATGACCCTGCGTGACGGCATGCACCCCAAGCGCCACCTGATGACGCTCGAGCAGATGAAGAGCATCGCCACCGGGCTCGATGAAGCGGGCGTGCCGCTGATCGAGGTCACCCACGGCGACGGCCTCGGTGGCAGCTCGGTGAACTACGGCTTCCCGGCGCACAGCGACGAGGAGTACCTCGGCGCGGTGATCCCGCTGATGAAGCAGGCCAAGGTCTCGGCGCTGCTGCTGCCGGGCATCGGCACCGTCGATCACCTGCAGATGGCGCACGAGCTGGGGGTCTCCACCATCCGCGTGGCCACCCACTGCACCGAGGCCGACGTCTCCGAGCAGCACATCGGCATGGCCCGCAAGCTCGGCATGGACACCGTCGGCTTCCTGATGATGGCGCACATGAACAGCCCCGAAGGGCTGGTCAAGCAGGCGAAACTGATGGAGAGCTACGGCGCCAACTGCATCTACGTCACCGACTCCGCCGGCCACCTGCTGCCCGACACGGTCAAGGCGCGCCTGGCCGCGGTGCGCGACGCGCTGAAGCCCGAGACCGAGCTCGGCTTCCACGGCCACCACAACCTCGCCATGGGCGTGGCCAACAGCCTGGCCGCGCTCGAAGTCGGCGCCAACCGCATCGACGCCGCCGCCGCGGGCCTGGGTGCCGGCGCGGGCAACACGCCGCTGGAAGTCTTCATCGCGGTGTGCGACCTGATGGGCATCGAGACCGGCGTGGACGTGTTCAGGATCCAGGACGTGGCCGAAGACCTGGTGGTGCCGATCATGGACTTCCCGATCCGCATCGACCGCGACGCGCTCACGCTCGGCTACGCCGGCGTGTATGGCTCCTTCCTGCTGTTCGCCAAGCGCGCCGAGAAGAAGTACGGCGTGCCCGCGCGCGAGATCCTGGTCGAGATGGGCCGCCGCGGCATGGTCGGCGGCCAGGAGGACATGATCGAGGATACGGCGCTGAACCTGGCGCGCGCACGACAGGTGGCGCAGGCCTGACATGACGACCGAGGCCCTGGCCCCTCCCGCCGCGCTATCGCCGTGGCGCAGTCATGGCCTCCTCTTCCTGCTCGCGATGATGTACGCCGACAACTTCGTCGGCCGCCAGATCGTGGCCGTCATGATCGAGCCGATCAAGCAGGAGTTCGGCGCCAGCGACACCTCGATGGGCCTCATCTCCGGCCTCGCCTTCGCGGCGGTGTTCGCGGTGCTCGGCCTGCCGGCCGGGCGTCTGGCCGACCGCCTGCCGCGCATCGGGGTGGTGGCAGCGTCCTGCATGCTGTGGGGCGTCGCCACCATCCTGTGCGGCTTCACGGGCAGTTTCCTGTTGCTGGTGCTGGCACGCATGGCCGTGGCGGTTACCGAAGCGCCGGCGGCGCCCGCCGCGCTGTCACTGATCGCGGATCTCTATCCGCCGCAACGGCGCGCCTTCGCCATCAGCTTCTTCACCGCTGCCCCGACCTTCGCCGCGATCATCGCGCTCAGCCTCGGGGCCTGGATGGTCGATGTCTGGGGCTGGCGTACCACCTTCATCGTGGTCGGATCGCCGGCACTGCTGATCGGCATGCTGGTTCTGGCCTTAGGCCGCGAGCCCGGGCGGGGCCGCTGGGATGCCGCGGCCGAACACGCGCGACCGCTCGACCTTCGTTCGCCCCTCAAGGCGCTGTGGGCGGAGAAGGCCGTGCGCTACCTGATCCTGGCGGGGGCCACGGCAACACTGGGCGGCACCGCGTTCGGAATGTGGAACGCGACCTTCCTCGTGCGCTCCTACGGCCTCGCGTTGCAGCATGCCGGCCTCCTGACCGGGCTGGTGGGCGGCGTCAGCGCCGGCCTCGGGGTCATGTTCGCCGGCTGGCTGAGTGATCGCACCGGCTCGCGCGGTGCGCACTGGCGTCTCGGAGTCCCGATCCTCGGCCACGCGGTCGGACTGCTCTCACTGGCCACCTATCTCTTCTGGCCGGCCGACATCTGGATGGAGATCGCGGGCGTACCGGTGCCCGAAGCGATGCTGTGGTGCGGCCTGCACGGCTTCTTCGCGGTATGGTGGCTCGGCCCCTCGTTCGCCCTGCTGACCACGCTCACGAGTCCGCACATCCGCGCCCGCGCGATCGCCCTGCAGACCCTGCTCAGCACGCTTTTCGGCGTTGGCTTCGGCCCGCTGCTGATCGGCACGCTGAGCGATCTGCTGCACCCGCTGCTGGGCAGCGAGGCGCTGCGCCACGCGCTGCTCGTCGGCTGCGCGACGTCCTTGAGCGCGATGATCCTCCTCTATCGCACCGGCCGACATCTCCCCCGCACATGAGTCCCGCGTCAGTATCCCGCGCCTGATCCACGCGGATCGGCCGCGCGTGAAGCTCAGGACTACCCTACCCACCCCCGCGGGGACCGCTGGCCCCCGATCGGGGCGTCTGTCCATATTTGAATCGCACCCATAACTCAATCAGGCGATGCCTGATGAGGGCTCCTTCCCTAAGGTGGATACACAGCACCACAGGGCGAACTCAATGCCTCAGGCCGCATCCTGGCGGTTTGCCCTGGTGACAATTGAAATCAGGACGGGAGCAGGACATGGAGCAGACAATCGCCGTGGTCGGCGGAACGGGTAACCTTGGCGCTGCACTCGCAAGGCGCTGGGCCAAGGCGGGCAAGAAGGTGATCATCGGCTCACGCACCGCGGAGAAGGCACGGGAAGCCGCCATAAGCCTGGGCGCGGGACTCGACACCGCAATCCTGTCTGCCTCGAATCTGGAGGCCGCCTGCGCTGCCGACATCGTGGTGACGACCGTGCCTTTTTCCTCCCAAGCGGCCGTTCTCGAGGAGATCCGTCCCGCCTTGGCCGGAAAGATCCTGATCGACACCACCGTCCCACTCATGCCGCCCAAGGTTGCGCGCGTGCAGTTGCCCGCCGAGGGCAGCGCCGCCCAGCGCGCACGACAACTGGTCGGCGAGACGGTGCGAGTCGTTTCCGCCTTCCACAACGTCGCGGCCCACAAGCTCGCCACCGACCAGAAGGTGGAGTGCGACGTCCTGGTCTTCGGCGATGACAAGGAAGCACGTGCGGTCGCCGTGGCCCTGGCGGACTGCGCGGGCCTACGCGGCCTACACGCCGGCGTGCTGGCTAACTCCGCCGCCGCCGAGGCACTGACCTCGATCCTCATTTTCCTCAACAAGACCTACAAGGTCGATGGGGCAGGCATCCGCATCACGGGCCGGCTCGATCGTTCCGCTGCCGCAGAGTGAGCCCCGAATGACATCCCAGAGCGGATGGGGTTGGCGCAGCCGGACCTTCCGCTTCGCCCGCGCCCTCCCGAACCGAAAAGGCGGACTAAAGCCATGAGTTGCTGGGCACTTCTCGCGCTCAAGCCTCCGCATCAGGGAAAGAGCCGGCTTGGCGGCACGCTTACGCGCCGACAGCGGGAAAACCTGGTCATTTCGATGTTTGAGCACGTGCTGGAGACGCTCGACACCGCAAGCGAGATCGATCAGATCGCAGTGATCACACCGGTTCCGGAGATACTGCCGCGAGGGGTGCATGCGCTCAGGGACCGTGGAGCCGGACTCAATCACGCGCTCGACGAAGGTCGCGACACGCTCACCGCTTGCGGTGCGACCGAAGTGCTCGTACTACACGCCGATCTCCCCTGGCTCAGCCCGGCAGAGGTGGACAGCTTCGTGTGCCATGGCCGCAAGACGGGGCTCGCGCTCGCACCGGACCATCACGGTTCCGGTACCAACGCGATCTTCCTCTCCCCCCCGGGCACCTTCAGTTTTCGTTTTGGCACCTCCAGTTTCAGGCGGCACCTTGCTGAGGCGCGCATGCGCGGGCTCGAGCCGGTCGTTAGCGCTCCGCGCGGATTCGCCGTAGACATCGATGAGCCAGCAGACCTTCAGCACTACCTCGACACGCGAGGCGGCCTTCTGGAGCCGCTCCTCTCACCTTGGAGTACAACGCGATGGACAGCAAGCCCGAAACACTTCTCGCCCTTGCACGTGGCGGAGCACGGCTGAACGACGGGCAGGTCCGCGCGCTCGCAGCGCATGCGTCACCCGAGGCTCTGTTCGACTGCGCCGTTGCCCTGACCCTGCAGGGGCACGGGCGGCTGGTGGGGCACTCCCGCAAGGTATTCATCCCGGTCACCCGCCTTTGCCGCAACGCCTGCGGTTACTGCACTTTCGCGACCTCGCCAAAGTGCATTACAGCTCCATTCCTGAGCCCCGACGAAGTGCTCGATATCGCACGTGCGGGTGCCGCCGCCGGATGTCGGGAAGCCTTGTTCACGCTCGGCGAAAAGCCCGAACTGCGCTACCGCGCGGCACGTGAGGCGCTCGAGGGACTGGGATATGCCCGCACCGTGGAATACGTGGCGGCCCTCGCGGAGCGCGTGTTCCGGGAGACCGGCCTGCTGCCGCACATCAATGCCGGCAACCTCGAGGCGGCCGAGTTCCGCATGCTCCGCCCTCACGCCGCATCGATGGGCATCATGCTGGAGACCACCGCCGAACGTCTTGGGCTACGCGGGCAGCCGCACTGGAACTGCCCGGACAAGCAGCCCGGGGCACGCCTCGCCACGCTCGAGGCCGCGGGCGCGGCGGGCGTAGCGATGACGAGCGGCTTGCTCATCGGCATCGGGGAGACGCCCCTGGAACGCGTCGATGCCCTGCTCGCACTGCGCGCCGTGCACGAGCGCCATGGCCACCTTCAGGAAGTCATCGTGCAGAACTTCCGCGCCAAGCCGCGCACGCCGATGGCCGGCGCGCCCGAGCCCACGCTGGAAGAGCACGCGAGGACGATCGCGATGGCACGCATGGTGTTCGGCCCACAGATGTCCATCCAGGCTCCGCCAAACCTGCGCTCTGGAGAACTGCGCGCCTTGATCGATGCGGGCGTGAACGACTGGGGCGGCATCTCCCCCGTCACGATCGACCATGTCAATCCCGAGGCCGCTTGGCCCGAACTCGAGCGTCTTGACGCCGAGACGCGTCGCTGTGATCGCCTGCTCGTCGAACGTCTGGCGCTGGCACCGTCCTTTGCACGCAGGGCAGCACGATGGACCGAGGGCGAAATCCGTGCATCGGTGCTGCGCAGCACCGATGCGCAAGGCTGGGTACGCGAGGACGACTGGATCGCCGGCACCCGGATGCCGCCCAGCGCGTCGATAAGAAGGCTCATCACCCGGCCCGCACAGGCGCGGCCGAGCTCAGAGATCACCACGATCCTGCACCGGGCAACGGACGGTGAAACGCTGGACGAAGCCGCCATCGCGCGCCTGTTCGTCGCCCGCGACGAAGACTTTGCGGCCATCGTGCAGGCGGCTGACACGATGCGCGCCCGGCTTGTAGGCGAAAGCGTGACTTATGTGCGCAACTGCAACATCAACTACACCAACATCTGCAAGCACCGCTGCGGATTCTGCGCCTTTGCCAAGAGCCACGCCGCAAGCGCCCTGCGCGGTCCGGCCTACACGCTCGACGCGGATGCAGTGGTCGACCGCGCGCACGAAGCCTGGGAGCGCGGCGCCCGCGAGGTGTGCATGCAGGGCGGAATCCACCCGGGCTACGACGGCCACACCTATCTCGAGCTCACCAGGGCGGTGAAGTCCGCAATCCCCGGGATGCACCTTCATGCCTTCTCGCCCCTCGAGATCCTGCACGGCGCGCGCAGCCTGAACCTGCCTTTGGAGGCCTACCTCGGCCGGCTACGCGAGGCCGGGCTCGGCTCCCTGCCGGGGACGGCCGCGGAGGTCCTCGATGACGAAGTGCGTGCGCTCATCTGCCCCGACAAACTCGACACGGCCGAGTGGCTGGCCGTGATGCGCGCCGCGCACAGCAGCGGATTACGCACGACGGCAACGATCATGTTCGGGCACGTCGATACGCCGCTGCACTGGGCCCGCCACCTGCTGCACCTTCGGGCCCTGCAGGCCGACACCGGCGGCTTCACCGAATTCGTCCCGCTGCCCTTCGTGCATATGGAGTCCCCGCTCTGGCACAAGGGCAAGGCCCGTTCCGGCCCCAGCCTGCGCGAGGCGATCCTGATGCATGCAGTCCCGCGCCTCGTGCTCGGCGCGCTGCTGCCCAACGTCCAGACCTCCTGGGTGAAGATGGGCAGCGAGGGCGCCGCCCTGTGCCTGCGGGCCGGTGCCAACGACCTTGGCGGCACGCTGATGTACGAGTCGATCACCCGCGCTGCGGGCGGAGCCAACGGACAGTGGATGAACGATGAGGATCTGCGCGCCATTGCCACCGCGGCAGGCCGCCCCCTGCGGCGACGCACGACGGTCTATGGGCGCGTCGATGAAGAACAGGCGCATCTGGCGCCGGACAGCACCACGCTCACCGTCGCCGCAATCTGACAGCGCGAGGGTCCCGTGAAACCGAGCACCCTCACGCATGATGCGCAACGAGATCCCGGCGTTTCGGCTGCCCGAGTCGGTGATCGATGCGGAGCGCGGCCATATGGAGGCGCCTGGCGTGGCGTTCCACCCGAGCAGCCGGGTCGGCAACCTCGACGCGCTGCTCAGCGAAGACTGGGATGCGGCGTTCGTCGGCACCGGTGCCCCTCGCGGCCGCGACATCGACCTGCCTGGGTGCCAACGCGGTGCACGTGATTGTGCGCAGTGCCTTCGAAGCGAGTGTGCACCTCCCGCGCTCACCCTCCGCTGCGCCGCCACCCTCACCGCCCTGCAACCGCAGCTGCGCAGACCAACATCCGATCCGGAGAATCATCGATGGAAGCTCGGAATCCCTGGGGTGTCTTCATCGCCCTGTTGTTCGGCACCTTCGTAACGATCGAGGCTGCCGCATTCCAGGCGCCGGCCCTGCCCAGCGTCACCCGTCACTTCGGCATACCTGTGAGCCTCGCGGCGCTGATCCTCGTCCTCTACTTCCTCGCGCTCACCGTCTTTGCCCCCATCATGGGCAGATTCGGCGATCAGCACGGCCGCAAGAAGGTGCTTACGGGCGGATTGCTGATCTTCGCGCTGTCCGAGTTCGCCGCCGCATGGGCGCCCAATTTCGCGACCTTCCTCGCCGCACGCTTCGCACAGGGCTTCGGCGTGGCCTGCATCCTGCCGGGCGTGTTCGCCTATGTGACCCATCTCTTCCCGGAACAGCGGCGCGGCACGGCCCTGGGCGTGCTGACCTTCACGATGACCTTCGGTGCCGCCTCCGGTGGACTGCTCGGCGGCCTGCTGATCGACCGCCTCGGCTGGCCGAGCGTCTACTGGATCAGCGGTGCCCTCGCGCTCGCCGGACTGCTGCCTGTCCGCATGCTGGTCCCGGAGATCCGCTCCGAGCGCAAGGAGGGCGCCTTCGACTATTCGGGCGCAATGCTGTTGTTCGCCACGATCGCCTCGCTGCTGTCCCTGCCGACCTGGGCCAGCAACTTCGGCGCCCGCTCACCGATCACGTGGGGAATCGTCGTGATCGGCTGCACCAGCCTGGTGGTGCTGTGGAAGCACAGCCGACGTACGGTCACACCGGTGGTGGACGCAGCCATCCTGTCGCGCCCGACCTTCGCACTGCCCTCGGCAATCTACTGGCTGCACATGCTGTTCTTCAGTGGCGTCGTGTATTCACTTGCCTTCTTCATCAACAACCGCCCCGGCGGCACCGCAGCGCAGTTCGGCTTCGTCACCCTCTTCCTGTACGGAAGCGGCTTGCTCAGCGCGCCGCTGGCAGGACGCCTGATCGACCGCTTCGAGCCGCGGACGATCTCGATCCTGGCCCTCACCGGAA
Source organism: Thauera sp. JM12B12 (assembly GCF_039614725.1). Lineage (NCBI taxonomy): Bacteria > Pseudomonadati > Pseudomonadota > Betaproteobacteria > Rhodocyclales > Zoogloeaceae > Thauera > Thauera sp. JM12B12. The sequence continues at coordinate 2,341,558 of NZ_CP154859.1, forward strand.
GCCTCGCGGGCGCACTGCTCTTCGTCGGCATCAAGGTAGATACGCAGCTCTGGGTGGTGATCGCGATCACCTGTGTGCTCGGTTTCAGCATGGGTGCGAACACGCCATCGATCATGAAGATGGCCTTCAGTGCGGTTCCGCTCCAGAAGATGGGAGCGGGCACCGGGCTGTTCAGCATGTTCCGTGATCTCGGTAGCCCGACGGGCTCATCGCTCTCGCTCGCCGTCTTCGGTGCCACGCTCGCCCATCAGACCCGCGCCTCGCTGCAACACCACGGCATATCGACCGGACTGGATCCGCAAACGATCGATGCGCTGACCGAGTTCGCCGGATCCCGCCGCCAGATCCTGCCAACGGATCTGAGCGCACGTGTTGCAGCGCAGGGGGTGGAAGCCCAGTCGCTGCTTCACCAAGCCAGTCGGGACGGCCTGGAAGCGGCACTCACCAATGTGGGTTACCTGCTCACCGCGATGATCGGCTTCGCGCTCCTGCTTGCGCTTCGTCTTCGCAGGCAGGCATCCGCCTCGGTGCAGAGCGGCGCAGCGTCTGACTGATCCGGAGCCGTCCAGGCACTAAAGCCGCTCTCGTTTATCCACAGGGCAGCGCACGGCGCATGCAGCAGGAAAGTTCCGCACTGAGATCTGGTCTTTTCCGCTCACACACCGGACAGGTCCGCAGGCACGTCCACATCACGAAGCACGCTCGCGGGAGCTGGCTCCACGCGGTCTATCGAAGCCTGCAGGAGCACATCGCGCGCGCCTGCGTCGCCTTTGAGCCCGGTCAGTGCAGCGTACCAGCCCGCCCCGAAAGCAACCGGATGCCCTCTTCTCCCGCCATGCCAGGGCGCGGCAACGCAGGCAGGCGTCACCACGGCCCGAGCGACGCGCCGGATCAGCGCCGGCGGTATCCAGGGCATGTCACCGAGCGCGATCAACCAGCCCTGCGCCTGCGCGGTCTCGCGCACCGCCGCGGCGATCGTCTCGCCCATGCCGGCTTCGGCCGCCCGAGCCACGAGGACGCTGCAGCCAGCGCTTTCCAGAATTGCCCTGCGTGCATCCTGCCCCGGCCTGATCACCGCGACGCAGGCGCCGAGCGCACTGCACAGGTTGAACGCACTGTGCCAGAGCACAGCGCGCCCGTCGTCGAGCGGCTGCAATAGCTTGTCCCTCAGACCTGAAGGATCGAATCGCTGCCCGTTGCCGGCAGCAAGCAGAATGCCCTGCGTCACGCGCGTTCTCCAGGCGTCGAGCGCTGGGGCCGGCGTCCCCACGCGCTCATCGCGCGGCAAGTTGCCCGGTGAGCGCCGGGACGACCTCAAAGAGGTCGCCGACCAGTCCGTAATCCGCCACCTGGAAAATCGGCGCCTCGGGATCCTTGTTGATCGCCACGATCACCTTTGAATCCTTCATGCCGGCCAAGTGCTGAATGGCACCGGAAATGCCCACCGCGATGTAGAGGGCGGGCGCCACGATCTTGCCCGTCTGGCCGACCTGATAGTCGTTGGGCACGAAACCGGCGTCAACCGCGGCACGCGAGGCGCCCAGTGCAGCGCCGAGCGTATCGGCGAGCGGCTCAAGCAAACGATGGTAGTTCTCGCCGCTACCGAGACCACGACCTCCGGACACCACGATCGTGGCCGAACCAAGCTCGGGGCGCTCCGATTTGCTGATCTCGCGCCCGGTCACACGCACAAGCCCCTGATCGTCGGCCGCCTCGATCCGCTCGATGGCGGCCGATCCGACGGCGGCGGCGGCCGCATCGAAGGCCGTACCACGTACCGTCAACACGTCGACCGGCTGGTCGGACTCGACGGTGACGATGACATTGCCCGCGTAGATCGGCCGCCGGTAGAGGCCTGGGGCCTCGATCGCGATGACGTCCGAAACCGGTGCCACGTCGAGCAGGGCGGCGACACGGGGCGTCAGGTCCTTCCCGAAACTCGAGGCGCCCGCGACCACCGCCCGATAGACGCCACCACTCGCAAGCCGCTGCACGAGGGCCGCCATGTTCTCGGCCGTGCCGTCCCCGTAATGCGATGCCTCGGCCTTCAGCACGCGCGTTACGGACTGCACCGTCGACGCGTATGCAGCTACCACATCGCATGCGTCCCCCGCCACCAGCACATCGATTTCCCCGCCAAACCGGCTCGCCGCAGTGATGGCGCCAAGCGTCGCAGAAGCGAGTCGGACCTTGTCGTGTTCTGCAATAACCAGTGTTCTCATGTCCTGTCCTCAAATCGCCTTGGCTTCGTCGCGCAGCTTCCCGACCAGTTCCGACACATCGGCCACCTTGACGCCACCCTTGCGCGCAGGCGGCTCGGCGTAATGCGTGTGGCGCAGCCGAGGTCTCACATCGACCCCGAGTTCCGCAGCGGTCACGATGTCCAGCGGCTTTCTCTTGGCCTTCATGATGTTCGGCAAGCTTGCGTAACGGGGTTCGTTGAGCCGCAGATCCGCACTCACCACGGCAGGAAGCTTCACCTCGACCATCTCGAGGCCGCCATCGACCTCACGCGTGACCCGTAAGCCGGCATCGCCATCGACGAGCAGGCGCGAGGCGAAGGTCGCCTGCGACCATCCGAGCAGCGCCGCGAGCATCTGACCGGTCTGGTTCGCATCGTCATCGATCGCCTGCTTGCCACAGATCACCATCCGGGGCTGCTCGCGCTCGGCGACCGCCCTCAGCAACTTGGCGACCGCGAGCGGCTGCAACTCCGCTTCGACCTCGACCAGGATGGCCCGATCGGCCCCCATGGCGAGCGCCGTGCGCAGCGTCTCCTGCGATGCGCCCCCCCCGCAGCTGACCGCGATCACTTCGTTGGCCTTGCCCGCATCGCGCAGGCGTACCGCCTCCTCCACCGCGATCTCGTCGAACGGGTTTATGGACATCTTCACGCCGGACAACTCGACACCGGAGTTGTCCGACTTCACCCTGACCTTCACGTTGTAATCCACCACCCGCTTGACCGGGACCAGTATCTTCACGTCCTTTCTCCTCTACAGAATGTTCCGCATATGGGCCGCTCAGGCCGCCACGGGGTAATCGGTATAGCCCGCGGGGCCCGGGGTATAGAGCGTGCGGCGATCGAACTTCGCCAGCGGCAGACCCATGCGCATCCGGCGAACAAGATCCGGATTGGCAATGAAGTGGCGTGCGAACGAGACCGCTTCGCCTTCACCACCGGCGATCGCGCGCTCGGCCGACTCCGGATCGAAGCCGTCGTTGAGGATGAGGCGCCCGGGGAAATACTTGCGCGCGAGCGCGAAGGCGTCGATGTCCGATACCGGCGCGCGCATCACGTGCAGGTAGGCAAGGCCGAGCGGCGCGGCCTGAGACAGGAGCGCCTCATGCGTGGCCGCCGAATCCACATCCCGCGCATCGTTGAAGGTGTTGCCCGGGTTCACGCGGAAACCCACTCGATCTGCACCGATGGCGTCCGCCATCGCCTTCAGGCATTCGACCGCGAAGCGCACCCGTGCCGGCGCATCGCCACCGTAAGCATCCACACGACGGTTGGTCTCCGAGTACATGAACTGCATGGGCAGGTAGCCGCTGGTGCAGTGCAGTTCCACGCCATCGAACCCGGCTGTGCGGGCTCGCAGCGCGGCCATGCGATGGGAATCGATCGCGTGCTCGATGTCGTCCTGCGTCATCTCGCGAGGCATGTCGAAATCCTGCATCCCGGCTGCGTCGGTATAGATCTGCCCGTGGGCGCGGATGGCCGAGGGCGCAACGGTCTCCCCCCCTTCGGGTTTGATGCGCGAGCTGCCTATCCGACCCGAATGCATGATCTGCAGCACGATCCGCGCACCACGGGCATGCACCGCATCGACAACCCTGCGCCAACCCGCCACGTGGGCGTCGGTCGCGATCCCGGGTTGACGACAGTAAGCCTGAGCTTCGGCACAGGGCCACGCGCCCTCGGCCACGATCAGCCCGGCATCGGCACGCGCAGCATAGTATTCGACCATTAGCCCGTCGGGCACACCGTCAGGCCGCGCCCGGTTGCGTGTCATCGGCGCCATCACGATACGGTTGGCGAGCCTCAGCGCCCCCAACGCGAGGGGCTGGAAGATCGCGCTCTCCCCGAGCTCGACACAGGGTTCATCGGTCTGCATGAATCACCGCTCCTCGAATCGCCGTGGGCACGACGCGGGCACCACCGCCAGCGCCTGCAAGCGCGACCTTTCCATCCAATCGTCCCGCCATTCGTTTCCTCCAATCGTCCATGACCACGCAATGCTCCACTCGGCCTCCAGCACCAGCTTGGGGCCACGCCTTGGCGGCTCGGGCAAAGGTATGACGGCTCCGGCTCTCAGCCATCTGCGCCGGGCAGTGCGTCGGCAACCAGTTCGGCGATGTCGAACACCTTGCGCTCCGGCCCCTCGCGGGACGCGCTTGAGCTCAGCATCAGCAGGCAGAACGAGCACGAGGTGGCGATCTTGTCGGCACCGGTACCGAGCGCCTCAGTGGTTCGTACGTCGTTGATGCGCGCGCTGCCGCTCTTCCCTGCGCTCCAGTAGTTGCAGCCGCCGGCACCGCAGCACATGCTGTCCTTCCGGTTGCGGGGCATCTCGATCAGTTGCCCGAGCGCGGACAGGACCTTGCGCGGCTGTTCGACGATGTCGTTGTGACGCGCCAGGTAGCAGGGGTCGTGGAAGGTGATCTTGTCCGCCTCGTCGCGTTCGACCTTGAGGCGGCCCTCGGCGATCCACTGCTCGATCAGCACGGAATGCGGGATCGTGACCCACTCCGCCCCCAGTTCGGGGTAGTAGCGGTCGAAGCTGTTGAAGCAGTGCGCACACATCGTGATGACCTTCTGGATACGACGCTCGCGGAAGGTCTCGATGTTGTCCTGGGCCATCTCGACGAACTGGATCTCGTTGCCGGCCATCTTGGCCGGATCCCCGGTGCAGCGCGCTTCGCCGAGCACGCCCCAGGACACGCCCGCGGCCTCGAGGATGCGCACCATCGCACGCGCGACTTCCTGGGCGCGTTCCTCGTAGGTCACCGCGCAGCCGAGCCAGAGCAGGTACTCGGTCTTCCCGGCCTCGAACAGGGGTACGTCCAGCCCCTTGCACCAGTCGTCCGGGTTGGCAGCGGTGCCGGCAAAGGGGTGGCCGCGCGACTCCAGGTTGCGGTTCGCCATCGCCAGGGTGTCCGGCATCTCGGAGCGGTCCATCACCAGGTTGCGGCGGAACTCCAGAATGATCTCCGCCGGATTGTTGCTGACCGGGCACTCCTCGACACAGGCGGCGCAGGTCGTGCAGTCGAAGATCGCCTCGCTGCCGATCTCGTCGATCAGCGCGGAGTCGTCGAAGCGGCCCTGCTCGAGATATTCGGCACACGTGAGCATGACCTTCTTCGGCGACAGCGCCTTGCCGGTCTGCGCCGCAGGGCAGACCTCCTGGCAACGGCCGCAGCCCAGGCAGGCGGAGAGGTCGAGCAGGCTCTTGCGCGGCAGTTCATCGAGCCGCGTGGCACCCAGGCGCAGGGTGTCCTCATCGGCGTCGAAGTCGATCGGTGCAAGCTGGATGCCGGAGCGCTTGCGCGCAAACGCCGAGTTGGCCGGCCCCAGGGCCATGTGCGACAGCGGCGTGTAGGCGATCAGGCCGATGAAGCCCACGCCCAGCAGCCCATGGACCCACCACATCACCGCGTCGCCGCGCATGATCGTGTCGGCATCCAGTCCGCTCAAGCCCGCAGCGACGAGGTTCCCGACAAATTCGCCGGACGATGGCTGCTGCAGCCCCGCCAGGCGGAAGGATTCGGCGATGAAACCTGCGAGCACGGTCGCCAGCAGCAACAACTCCATGGCGACAAAGCCCTGACGCTCTCCCCCCTCGACCAGCCGCGGCAGGCGCACCAATCGGCGCAGGAGGAAAAAGCTCACTCCCGCGAGCATTGCGAGCCCCGCCAGTTCGCGTGCCCAGCGCATCACCACCGTACCGAACCAGCCCGCGTACACATCGACGCCCACAAAGCTGAGCGCGAAGCTCGCATGACCGAGAATCGCGACCAGCGCACCGCCGAGCAGCAGCGCATGTGCCAGCCCAGCCACCGGCCGCTTCCAGAGCCGGGAGGTGAGCAGGGCACGATGGACGAAACTCGCCGCATTGAACTCGCGCCCGAGGAAGGCGTTGCCCGTGCTGCCGGGAGCCCCCTCGCGTCCGCGGGCGATGCGCTGACGGTAACGCCGCAAGCCCAGGGCGAGCGCCACCAGCGCAGCGCTCAGCAGGACCGCGAGAAGGAGGTACTGGATCACCGAAGGAGCGTTCATCTCGGGCTTCTCCGCTCAGGTTGCGTTCGAATGCCGAATGCCTGTGAATGCGCTCAGCGCTTGAGGATGGCGGCCGTGGCGTTGCCGCCCAGGCCATTCGTCTGAGCCAGGCCGACGCGCGCGCCCGGCACCTGTCGCGCACCGGCCTCGCCACGCAGCTGCCAGGTCAGCTCCGCGATCTGGAATACGCCCATCGCGGTCGTCGCCTCGCCGAAGGACACGAAACCGCCCGAAGGATTGATCGGCATCCGGCCGCCGGGCGCCGTTTCCCCCGCCTCCACCAGTCGCTCGGCCTCGCCCGGCTCGCACAGCCCCCACTCTTCCGGGAAGGCGAGCTCGTAGTAGCAGGTATTGTCCTGAAGCTCGGTGAGGCTGATCTCGCGCGGGCCGATGCCGGCCTGCTCGAACGCACGCATCACTGCAGCCTTGGCCTCGGTGTGGAAGCTTGGGCCGGACGGCACCGGACCGGCGAGGCTGCGCGGCAGCGCGTCGTCGAACGCGATCGTCGCCACCGCACTCGTAGCAACCGTGACCGGCTTTCGAGTAAAGCGACGCGCCATGGCGGCGGAGCAGATCACCGCCGCGGCAGCCCCGTTCGACACGGGACAGATCTCGAACAGGCGCAGCGGATCGCTGACGTAGGGCGACGCGAGCACCTCCGCGACGCTCACTTCCTTCTGGAAACGGGCAAACGGGTTGCCGACGGCACACTTGCGCGCCTTGACCGTCACCTTCGCCATCTGCTCCTCGGTCGTGCCGTAATCGTGCATCCGGCGACGGGCCAGCGTGGCCCAGAAGGATGGCCCCGGCATGCCGACGCAGCGCTGGCGCAGGAATTCCGGATCATTGACATCCTCAACGCCCGAGGTCTGGATCATGCCCTTGGGCATCACCTCGCCGCCGACCACCAGCACCATGTCGTAGATGCCGCCTGCGACGAGCGAGTAGCCCACATTGAAGGCATTCCCCCCCGCGGCACAGCCGGCCGACAGGTTGTACACCGGAACGCCGGTGCACCCGAGATCCTCGACGATGTCGTTGCCGTTCAGTCCCCAGCCCTTGCCGCCGGAAAACCTCGAGCTCGCCGCCGACACGGCCTGAATCTGCCGCCAGGACACGCCGGCGTCCTTGAGCGCCATGTCGACTGCCGCGCGGCACAGCTCGGTGACCGACTTGTTGCCCACAATGGCATCGCCGGTCTTGCCGAAGCGATGCATGCCCACCCCCAGAACCACGACTTCCTGCATGTTTCCGCTCCCTCAGGCCAGCCTGAACTTCCAGGACGTGAATGCCTTCCCACCCTCGTGATAAACCGGCTCGACGACGAGTTCGACGCGCGCGCCAACCCGCATGCCCTCCGCATCCCCGGCCATCTGCCCGACCACCCGCAGCCCCTCGTCCAGATCGACCACACCGATCACGTAGGGGCGAAACGGCGCATCGAACTTGTGCGGCGCCGGCGGCGCAAAATTGGCAACCGAATAACTCCACAGCGTTCCGCTCCCACCGAAGCCATGCGCCTCCAGATCGGAGCCGCCGCAGTCAGGATTGCGGCAATGCGCCGGAGCGGGAAAATACGGGGTGCTGCAGCCGCGGCAGCGGGCACCCAGCAGACGCGCGCCGCCTTCTTCGTTGAAGAGGCGCGGCACGCAGGGTTCGCGCACTTCGCTCATGCCGGTCTCCTCAGGCCTTCGCCGCGCGGATCAACTCCGGCAGCAGTGCGACGCAATCCCCGACGACGCCATAACGGGCGTAGCGGAAGATCGAGGCGTCCGGATCGGAATTGATCGCAATGATCGTCTTTGCCGCCGAGCAGCCGGCCATGTGCTGGCTTGCCCCGGAGATGCCGAGCGCGATGTAAAGGCCTGGGCGTGTGATCTTGCCGGTGAGACCGACCTGGCGCGAGGAATCGATCCAGCCGTCATCCACGATCGCGCGCGATCCGCCCCACATCCCGCCGAGCGCATCGGCCATCTGCTTGACGAACTCGAAGTTTTCGCGCTTGCCCAGACCGCGGCCGCCCGAGACGATGATCTCAGCATCCTCGAGGCGCTGGCCCTGAACCTGCGGCGCGGAGATCACCTCGAATGCCGCGCCGCCACCGACCGGCTCCACCTCGACGCGCCGTGTTTCCACCTGGACTGCCGGATCGACCTTGCAGGCGACGACGGCGGTCGTCACCACGGACACGACGTTGCGCGGCGCCTTCAGCAGGTACTCGGCCCGGGTGTCGCCACCGTAGGCGCTCGCCTCGGCCTTGAGGCCAGCGCCCCCCGGCGCCAGCGAGACCACGTTCGCGAGTACCGGAAGACCCAGGCGCCCCGCGACGCGCGCCGCCACCACACGGCCCTCGACGGTCTGGTTGAAGAGCATGAGTTCGGGCGCCTGTGTCTTGCAATAGCCGGCGATGACCGAAACACGCTCATCCACGCTTCCAGGCGAAACCGTGATCACGTCCAGCTTGCACACGCCATGCTGTGCGGCCGCGGATGCTGCCGCCTGCTCGAGCGCGGGCGTCACCACCCAGCGCACCTCGGCGCCCTGCGCAGCCGCAACCTCCGCGGCAAGCGTCAAGGCCTCCACCGCACCCCCTTCGATCCTGTCACCCCAGGAAAACAGAACGACCGTCATGACATCCGCTCCTTGCTTCGTTTCCATTCGACCCGGGCCGACAGCCGGATAAGCGGCCCGACCCCGCATAACCTGCAGCAGAGTCTAGAGGAGCGATCTCGGACGCACTGCGCCTCATCGAATCAGTTGGGGCCTTTGCCATTTCATTTTCGGCCAGCGGTGTTTTCCCCTGCCCACCAACGGAAGAGGCTGGGCCAGTGCGCCCGCAGCGGCCCTCGCACGCCCTCGCGGCGGGGCCGCTGCAGGGTGTCCGCATCTGCCATTACTCCGGCCACTTACGAAACCCGGGGGCGAATCCGCCGATTTTCGTGCTGGCTAGAATGAATTCCGGCATGAGGGGCAGCAGACGCGGAACGCACCCCACCCTCGTATTTTTTCCAGAAAGAATCACGCAGAGGACAAACATGGACTTTGAGTTTTCGGAACAGGAGCGCGCGTTCCTGCGCGAGGTCGACCAATTCCTCGCCGAGAATCACGATCCGAAGGTGATGGACGTCACCCGCGAGAACATGGCCCAGGTATGCGATACGCCTGAGCGGCGCGCGTTCATGAAGAAGCTCGCTGCAAAAGGCTGGCTGGGCATCACCTGGCCGAAGGAATGCGGCGGGCAGGATGGCGAGGGCTTCTACGAGTTCCTGCTCAACGAGAAGCTTTCCTCGGTCGGCGCGCCGCAGATCGGCAAGGGCATCGGCATCATCGGCAAGACCTTGATCAAGGTCGGCTCGGAAAAGCTGAAGAAGGAATTCCTGCCCAAGATACTCAGCGCGGAGGTCGAGTTCGCGGTCGGCTACTCGGAACCGAGCGCAGGCTCCGATTCGGCGGCGATGCGCCTGAAGGCCGAGCGCAGCGGTGACGGCTGGATGCTCAACGGCCAGAAGGTCTTCACCACCTCGGCGCACTTCGCCGACTGGTACTGGGTCGGCGCCCGCACCGACCCGGATGCCCCCAAGCATCACGGCATATCGCTCTTCCTGGTGCCGATGAACCATCCGGGGCTGACCATCCACCCGATGTACACGATGGGCAACGAGCGCACCAACGCGGTCTTCTTCGACAACGTGTTCGTGCCCGACGAATACCGCGTCGGCGAGCTGAACAAGGGTTTCCAGTACATCGCCGAAGCGCTCGACATCGAACGCTTCACCATGTTCACACTGTCGCCGATCCGCGGTCGCATGGAACTGCTCTGCGACTACGTGCGCAGCGCGCGCCGCGACGGCAAGCCCCTGCGCGAGGATCCCGTGATCCGCCAGCGCATCGCCCAGCTGGCCACCGAATGCGAGGTCGCGCGGGTGCTGAGCATCCGCTTCGTCGACGCCGCGCTGCACAGCGACAAGACGCCGACCAACGAGGCCTCGGCCTACAAGCTCTTCGCCACCGAGCTGTCGCGCCGCATTGCCGACGCCACGATGGACATCGTCGGGCCGGGCGCCCAGCTGGCGCTCGGCACCGAGGACGCGCCGCTGCGGGGTCGCGGCGAGAGCTGCTACACGTACACGGTGATCGACACCATCGGCGGGGGCTCGTCCGAGGTACAGAAGAACATCATCGCCAAGCGCAAGCTCGGCCTGCCGAAGAACTTCTGAGCCAGGAGCGGAAGCCCATGTCCGCAATGAAGGATCTGATCGTGCTCGACCTGGCGAGCGTGGGGCCGGCCGCACGCGCCTCGCGCATCCTCGCCGACTTCGGCATGCAGGTGATCAAGGTCGCGCCGGTAAGCGCGAAGGGCGCCAAACAGGTCGACCCGGTGTTTCACGCCTATGGCGCAGGCCGGGGCATGCGCAGGATGCGCGTCGACCTCAAGGCGGACAAGGGCCGCCGGCTGATCCGCCACCTGGCCTCCTTCGCCGACGTGCTGATCGAGAGCTACCGCCCCGGGGTTGCCGCAAGGCTCGGCGTCGGGCACGAGGACATGTGCGCGCTAAACCCGCGCCTGGTGTACTGCTCGACGAGCGGCTACGGCCAGGACGGCCCCTACGCCGCCTGGGTCGGGCACGACATCAACTATCTGGCCCTCAGCGGCTATCTGGCATGCACCGCGCCCGACGCCGAGGGCGTGCCGGCGCTGCCGGGCGCCACCATCGCCGATGGCGCGGGTGGCGGCATGCACGCGGCGCTCTCCATCGTCGCCGCGCTGCTCGAGCGCGCGCACACCGGCCGCGGGAAGTATCTCGACGTCTCGGTCACCGACGGCATGCTGAACCTGATGTCCCTGTACCTGGATCAGTATCTGGCCACCGGCGAGGACACGCAGCCGGGCTCCGGCGTGCTCACCGGGAAGTTCGCCTGGTACGGGGTCTATCCGACCCGGGATGGCAAGTTCATCTCGGTCGGTGCCATCGAAGGGCACTTCTTCCGCAACCTGTGCCGTCTGCTCGAACTCGAGCAGTTCGCCGACCGCCAGTACGACGGCACCGCACAGGCCGAGATGCGCGCGGCATTGCGGGCGCGCTTCCTCAGCCGCGACCGCGACGAGTGGGTCGCGCTGCTGGCCGGCGCCGATACCTGTGTCGCCCCGGTGCTGTCGGTGCCCGAAGTCTGTGCCGACCCCCACCTGCGCGCACGCGGCGACTTCATCACCGCGGTCCATCCCGAGCGCGGCGAATTCGAGCAGCTCGCCCCGACCCTGGCCGGCTGCGAGCGGACTCCGCCGCCCCATGCGGTCCGGTCCGCTGCGCACACCGACACGGACGACATCCTGCGCGCAGCGGCCTTGAGCACCGCCGAGATCGCCACCCTGCGCGCGGAGGGATGCATCGAATGAAGCGCGCGAATCCATCTGCCATCACCCGCCCTGCACCAAGGAGCGCAGCCCGATGAACGAAGACGACACGCTGCCCGAAGCCGTCCGGAACATGATCGGTGTGCCGCTGTATGAGGAACGCACCGAGTTTCCGATCGAGATCGGCTACGTCTACAACACCTGCGCCGCCGTCGAGAACGGCAACCCGCTCTACTGGGACGAGGACGCTGCGCAACAGATCGCCGGCGGCCGCATCGCGCTGCCGACGATGCTGTCGGTCTGGTTCCGCCCGCATTACTGGGCACCGGGCGCGACCGGCGAGCGCAAGGCCCTTCAGGCCCATTTCGACATCAAGACGCTGCTCGACCTGCCCGAGGCGGTGGTCGCCAACAACGAGGCCCGCTTCGGCGAGCCGGTGCGGATGGGCGACGTGCTCACCACCTGCCAGATCGTGCGCTCGGTCGGCCCGGTCAAGCAGACCCGGCTCGGGACCGGGCGCTTCTGGACGATCGACGTGCGCACCACGAACCAGCACGGTGAGTGGGTCGGCACCGAGGCCTACACCCTGCTTGGCTACCGGAGACCCGCGCAATGAACACGAGCCACGCCCCGACGCTGTTGGCCGGCGACATCCAGGTCGGCGACCGCCTGCCCGCACTCGAGCACCGGGTGACGGCAACCACCGTGGTGCTCGGCGCGCTCGCCAGCCGCGACTGGCGGCCGATGCATCACGACAAGGACTTTGCCGTCGAGCGCAATGGCACGCCCAACATCTTCATCAACACGCCGAACAACGCCGCCTGGTTCGAACGCTACATCACCGACTGGACCGGCCCCTTCGGCCGCCTCGGGCGCCTGAGCTTCCAGATGAAGAGCCCGGTCTTCCCCGGCGACGACATGTGCTTCGGCGCCGAGGTCACGGCGCTGACGGCCGATGAGACCGGCTGCCACTGGGCCGATCTCGAGCTGAGCATCCGCGTGAACGGCGAGCCGCGGACGGTGGGCAAGGCGCGCGTCGCCCTCCCCGCCACGATCGACGACAACCCCTGGCGCCGCAAGGGCGAGCGCTGGCAGCCCTGAGCGCGGCTTCACCGCGACCACAACAATCACGGAATCGAAAGAGGTCATCATGGATCTGAAATTTAGCAACGAGCAGAACATGCTCCGCGACATGACGCACAACCTGTGCGCGGACTACAGCGGCGTCGACGTGGTGCGCAAGATGGAGAACGACCCGACCGGCATGCCGGCGGCGCTGTGGGCGCAGATGCAGGAAACCGGGCTGCTCGGCATGCGCATCCCCGAGGCGCACGGCGGCATGGGGCTGAGCCTGCTCGACTGCGCGGTGATCTACGAGCAGTTCGGCCGCTTCCTCGCCCCAGGGCCGTATTTCTCCAGCACCGTCATGAGCGCCGGCGCGCTGGTCCATTCGGCCGACGCCGACTGGCAGGCAGGGCTGCTGCCCGCGATCGCCACCGGCGAGACGATCGTCGTCCCCGCGTGGACGGAGCCCGACAACGGCTTCGGTGCGGCCGGCGTGCAGATGCGTGCCCGCCGGGAAGGCGACGGCTACCTGCTCGATGGCGTCAAGCGCCACGTGTTCCACGCCCGCGCCGCCCACAAGCTGCTGGTCCTTGCCCGCACCGGCGAGGCGGAGGATGCGGTCTCCCTGTTCATTGTCGATGCGGACAGCCCCGGCCTGGAATACACGCAACAGATGAGCATGGCCTCCGACACCCAGTACAAGCTCGTCTTCAACCAGGTGAAGGTGCCGCACGCGAGCCTGGTCGGCCGCGAGAACGCCGGCTGGAAGGCGTGGGACGCGGCGATGCGCGAAGGCATCGTGCTGCTCGCCGCCTGGGCGGCGGGCGGTGCCGAGCGGGCACTCGAGATCACGGTCCAGTACGCCAAGGACCGGGAACAGTTCGGCAAGCCGATCGGGGCCTTCCAGTCGCTCGCGCACTACATGGCCGACGCCAGTGCGGTGGTCGACGGTGCGAAGACGCTCGTGCTGGAGGCCGCCTGGGCGCACGGCGCCGGCAAGCCGATCGCGCGGCTCGCACCGATGGCCAAGCTGTTCGCCTGCAAGGCCTTCCGCGACGTGACCTCGATGGCGCAACAGGTCCACGGCGGCATCGGCTTCACGCTCGACTACGACATCCAGCTCTACTACCGCCGCGCCAAGCAGTTGCAGATGAACTGGTGGGACGCCCGCCATCTCGAGCAACTGATCGCAAGCGAGATCCTCGACGGCACCGGCCGGACCATCGACGACCCCTTCACCGTCTGACCACGGCCGGCCCCATTCCCGAGCGAGCACACCCATGGCAAGACCGAATCCCGATTACGGAAAGGGCGTTTTCCGCCGCCGCATCTTCGTGCGCGGGGAAGCCGGCGCCGTGAAGGTCGAACTCGAGGACGGGAATCACGGTTTTCGAGTCCGGCTGGCGCACGACGGCGAGCGGGTGACGGACATCACGGTCGACACCGTCCGCTACCCGTTCAACACCTGCCCCGAGGCGGTCACGCCCCTGCGCCGCATCGTCGGCTTTGCGCTCGATGGCGACGCGCAGGCGCTGCGTGAGCGCGCGGTTCCGGGCGAGAACTGCACGCACCTGTTCGACATGGCCGCGCTGGCCGTCGCCCACGCCGGGCAGAAGGACCTCGCGCTGGACTACCTGATGGCCGTGGAGGATCAGGGCGCGACGCCGGCACGGGTCGAGATCCGCTGCAACGGGCAGCTCGTCCACGCCTGGACGGTCAAGGATCACCGGGTCGTTTCGCCGCCCGCGCTGGCCGGACAACCCATGATGCGCGGTTTCCACGCCTGGGCCTCGCGCGCCTTCGACGCGCCCGGACTCGAGGCCGCAACCGCGCTGCAACGGGCCTACTTCGTCGCGCAAAGCCGGCGCCACGACTTCGATCCGCCGGCTGCCAACCCCGGGATCGGCGACGGCATGCCCCAGGGCTGCTGCTACTCGTACAACCACGGCGCGGTCGAACGCGCCCTGCGCAGTGCAGGCACGGTGCGCGATTTCACCCACACCCCCGAAAAGTTGCTCCGCTTCGAACCCTGAACGAGGACACCCGGAATGAACGACAGCAAGCAAACGCAAGGAACGGGCGCCCTCGCCGGCCTGCGCATCCTGGACTTCGGCCAGGGTGTGTCCGCGCCGCATTGCGCGCGCCTGTTCGCCGACTACGGTGCCGACGTCATCAAGATCGAGCCCCGCCACGGCGATGCCGCGCGCAGCAGCGGCCCCTACCCGGGCGATCAGCCCCATCCCGAACGCAGCGGCCTGTTCTTCTTCCACAACACGAACAAGCGCGGGGTGACCTGCGACGTCTCGCACCCCGAGGGGCGCGCCCTGTTCCTGGACCTGGTGAGGCGGGCGGACGTGCTGATCGAGAACAACCTGCCCGCGCAGATGCGCGCCTGGGGCCTCGATTATCCGACCCTCGCGGCGATCAACCCGCACCTGGTGATGATCTCGATCACGCCCTTCGGCCAGACCGGCCCCTACAGCGAGTGGCATGGGCAGGATCTCAACGCCTACCACCTGTCGGGCGCCAGCGCCCGCTACTGCGGCCGTCCGGGCGAGATGCCGCTCGAGCACGGCACCTTCTCCGCCGACTACTTCGGCTCGGTGGCCGCGGCCGCCTGGGGGCTCGCGGCGGTAATGGGCCGCGAGATGGTCGGCGGCGGCCAGCAGGTCGATGTGTCGTGCGCCGAGGCGATCGCCGCGGCCTTCGTCGGCGGACAGAACATCGGCGGGCTGGCGCAGGACGGACGCTGGGACTCCCGCACCGGCGTCGGCATGCCGCTCGGCGCGCCGGCGACGATCCTGCCCTGCAAGAACGGCCACGTCTGGATGCTCGCCCTCGAACCGGGCCAGTGGAAAGGGCTGTGCAAGGTCATGGGCGACCCCGAGTGGGCCAGCCTGGAGATGTTCAACGACATGTACACCCGCGCGCAGAACGCCGACCTCATCTACGGCCTGATGAGCGACTGGCTGATGGCGCACGACAAGATGGAGATCATGGAGAAGTGCCAGGCGGCCGGCTGCCCGGTCACCGCGGTGTTCACCATCGAGGAGGCGGCACGCCACCGCCACCTCCAGGCCCGGCACTACTTTGTCGACATCGAGCACCCCGAACTGGGACGCCTGCATTGCCTCGGCGCCCCCTTCAAGCTGCCCGCGAGTCCGGGCGGCCCGCGCACGCCGGCACCGCTGCTTGGCGAGCACAACCGGGAGGTCTTCGCAGGCCTGCTCGGCAGAACGGCCGCCGAACTCGACCACCTCGGCGCGATCGGCGCCATCTGAGCACGCTCACAGGATCAAGCCATGTCGAACAAGCTCCCGCTGCAAGGCATCCGCGTCATCAACTTCGGCTGGGTGTGGGCCGGGCCGGTCGTAGGCCAGACGCTCGGCTTCCTCGGTGCCGAGGTGCTCAAGATCGAGTCTCGCGCCCGCGTCGATATGACGCGCAACCTGCCCCCCTTCGCAGAAGGCATCGCCAACCCCGATCGGAGCCTCTCGAACCATGCCTGCTGGGCGGGCAACGGCTCGGTGACGATCGACCTCAAGCACGCCGAAGGCCGCGCCCTGGCGCTGCGCCTGATCGCGGAGTCGGACGTCGTCATCGAGAACTTCGGCCCAGGCGTGATGGAGCGGCTGGGTTTCGGCTACGAGGCCCTGCGTGCGGTCAGGGAGGACATCGTCCTCTTCTCCATGCCCGCCGCCGGCCTCTACGGCCCGCTCGAGCATGTGCGCACCTACGGCCTGAGCCTGACCTCGCTCACCGGCCTCGACAGCCTCGTCGGCTACAAGGATGGCCCACCGATCCCGGTGGAGAACGCCTACTCCGACCCCTTCGCGGGAATCTTCGGAGCCTTCGCAATCCTCACCGCGCTGCGCAACCGGCGGCGCACGGGCCAGGGGCAGCACATCGATTTCTCGCAGCAGGAGGCGGTCATGCAGATGGTCGGACCGGCCTACATGGATTACCTGTTCAACGGTCGCTCGGGCACGCCCCGGGGCAACGAACATCCGACCGCGACGATGGCGCCCCACGGGGTCTTTCCCTGTCGGGGCGACGATCGCTGGATCGCGATCGCGGTTGCCAGTGACGCCGAGTGGATGGCTCTGATCGAGATCATGGATCGGCCCGACTGGGCCTGCGATCCTGCGCTGGTGACGACGGCCGGTCGGCTGCGGGCGATCGGGGAGATCCACGACGCAATCGCGGCCTGGACCTGCGACTTCGAGGTCCGCGCACTCGCCGAGCGCCTCCAGCGCGCGGGCGTCGCCGCCACGCCGGTGCTGCGGGTCGCGGATCTGCTCGACGATCCTCACTACCGGGCGCGCGGCACCTTCATCGAGGTCACCCACCCGCTCGGATTCCGCGAAACCATCTACGGCCCCTACGTGAAGATGAGCCGCAGCCCGGCAGCGGTGCGACCCGGCCCTGCCATGGGGCAGGACAACGACCACGCCTTTCTCGAGATCCTGAAGCTGCCGGCCGACGAGTACCAGCGCCTGAAGGACAGCCGAGTCATCTACTGACCCTCGCCGCACCCAGCCTGCACCGCCCGTCCGGCGGTCCGGACGCAAACGATACGGAGACAGCAGACCATGAAGTTCGCACTGGCAACGCCCGCACTGAACACCTATCCGGCCGCGATGGCTCCCTGGGAGCCGCGTGCGGGAGGGGCCGAGATCCTGCGCTATGCACGCAAGGCCGACGCCCTGAGCTGGAACTGGCTGACCCTGCCCGAGCACATCGTGATGCCCAGCGAGATGAAGGAGGTGATGGGGCCGCGCTGGGCCGAGAGCATCGTCGCCGCGGCCACCCTGATGGGGGCGACCGAACGCATCCACATGCTCACCTACATCCTGCCACTCCCCTACCGCCACCCGCTGATGCTGGCCAAGCAGATCGCCACGATGGAGTTCCTGGCCGGCGGCCGGTTCACCCTCGGCACCGCGGTCGGTCATCTGGAAAAGGAGTTCGAAGCGCTCGGAATTCCCTTCCACAAGCGCGGCGCGATGACCGACGAATACCTTGCAGCGATGAAGGTGGCGTGGACCTCCGACGCGCCCGAGTTCGAAGGCGAGTTCGTGCGCTTCAAGAACATCACCATCGAGCCCAAGCCGATACAGAAGCCGCATCCGCCGATCTTCATCGGTGGCAACTCGCAGCCGGCCATGCGGCGCGCCGCCGAACACGGAGACGGCTGGATCCCCTGGCTGGTCACCAGCGAGGACCTGCCCGGGTGCATCGCCTACCTGAAGAGCCTGCCCGCGTACGAGGCCAAGGCAGACCGTTTCGAGATCCTCGTCACCACCACGGCATACAAGGTCGAGGACTACTCGCACGCGGAATCCGGCGAGACGCAGATCTCGAGTGACCGCGACAGCGTGCTGCGCGAGATCGAGGCCTTGAAGAAGGCCGGCGCGACCTCGGTGCAGGTGATGCCGCCCCGTTTCGATTCCATCGAGCAGACCCTCGACTGGATCGAGTGGTACGACCACGAAATCATCCCGAACTTCCGCTGAACGAACGACGGCCACCGCCGCACGCCTGGCGTCGATGGCCAATCTGACGAGGACGCATGCATGACCGAAGATCTGCGCTACCTGAAGTTCCGCACCGAGGACAAGGTCGGAATCATCACCCTCAACCGCCCGGAAAAGCTCAACGCACTGAGCTGGGAACTGGTCGAGGAACTCGCTGCCCTGCTGCGGCGCCTGCGCTACGACGACGAGGTGCGCTGCATCCTACTGCACGGCGCCGGACGCTCGTTCTGCGCCGGCGGCGACGTGGACTGGATCTCCGGCGAGAGCGACCGCCCGATGCCGGGCACCTCCGATCCTTCGCGCCCGATTCCGCGCTCCCAGCGCATGACCCCGGGCGGCCCCTTCATGGACGTGACCCGGCAGATGGTGGCGGTCGACAAGCCGATCGTGGCGGCGATCCATGGCCACGCGGTCGGCGCCGGCCTCGCCTACGCGATCGTCTGCGACCGCCGCTTCGGGGACACCACCACCAAGATGTCGGCGATCTTCACCAACGTCGGTGTCGCCCCCGACTGCGGCCTGTCCTGGTTCCTGCCGCGCGTGGTCGGGCTGCCGACCGCGCTGATGATGGTCGAGACCGGCAAGGTGTTCAGAGCCGAGGACTGCAAGGTGCTCGGACTGATCGATGAGCTCGTGCCCGAGGGCCAGAGCTTCGAGGCCGCCTTCGAATACGCACGCACGCTCGCCAGCCGCGCCACCGTCGCCGTTTCCATGGCCCGACGTATGGTGCTGATGGGTCAGACCGCGACCCTCGAGCAGATCCTCGACTACGAGGGCATCGCCGGCGTCATCGTGGCCTCGAGCCTCGACGCCCGCGAGGGCACGCAATCCTTTCTCGAGCGCCGCAAGCCGGCGTATCGCGGCATCTGAATCGGGCGCGAGCGGAGTCGATGATGATCCACCCTTCCCTCAAGGCCTGCCTGGCGCTGCTCGCCTGCTGCGGCCTGCTCGGCGCTCCCGCCGCCTCCGCTGCGGCCGAGGATCCCGCCGCCACCGCGACGGCCCTCGTCGCGCTGCAGGCGCAGGTCCGCGAGTTGCAGGACATCGAGGCCATCAAGCGCCTCAAGCACGCCTACTTCCGGGCGATCGACAGCGCGGACGTGGCGCTGCTGAAGACCCTCGTCACACCCGACGTGGAGGTCCGCTTCATCGGCGGCGACTACGACTGGAGCCTCAAGGGGCGCGAGGAATACATCGAGGCCGTCGGGCGCAACTTCAACTCCGAGGTCATCGCCCAGCACAACGGCCACCACCCCGAGATCACGATCGAGAGCGAGACCGAGGCCGGGGGCATCTGGTACCTGCACGACAACTTCTACAACCTGCGCGCGCGGCTGTTCACCACTGGCAGCGCCTTCTACCACGACCGCTACCGCAAGGTGGATGGGCGCTGGCAGATCGCCAGCACGCGCTACGTGCGCCACTACGAGATCGTCACCCCGATGAAGGCGCTGCCGAACATCACGGTGAACTACCTGGCCAAGCACGGTCGCGTCGTGGACAGGGACTGCCACAAGGACGCGCTGTGCCGTGACGCCCAGTAGCCACGCGATAGTGATCGCGCCGCGCGAACCTGTCATTCAGATAGGTGATGCGCCACACCTGCGCCCGCCGTATCGTCCCTCTCACGCAAGCCCGGTGCCCCAAGCTGGCGCCGCGACAAGGATGAAGTCATGAAACCGGCACCCTTCGACTACCATGCTCCCGCCACCCTTGACGAGGCGGTCGGGCTGCTCGCCCGCCTCGACGACGAGGGTTGCGACATGAAGATCATCGCCGGCGGGCAGAGCCTGATGCCGATGCTGGCGCTACGGGTGGCGCGGCCCGAGGCGCTGGTCGATCTGCGCCGACTGCGCGAAATCGACTACATCCGCAGGACGGACGACGGCGCCCTGCTGATCGGGGCGATGGCGACCAAGCAGGCCGCGGCCAACTCGCCTCTAGTCAAGGGCACTCAGCCCCTGTTCCAGGCGGCCACGGAGCTGGTCGGCCACCGCCAGATCCGCAACCGCGGCTCCGTCGGCGGCTCCTTCGCCCACGCCGACCCAGCCTCGGAGTACCCCGCCGTGGCGCTGGTGCTCGACACCGAGTTCGACGTGATCGGACCCGACGGTCCGCGCAGGATCCCGGCGGCGGACTTCTTCGTCACCTATATGACCACTGCGCTTGAACCCACCGAGATCCTCACCGCGGTGCGCTTCGCGCCGTTCCCGTCCGGACGCCGCTGGGCGATCCAGGAGTTCGCGCGGCGCAACGGCGACCTCGCGCTCGCCGGCGTGGCGGTCACCCTCGATGTCGAGGACGGCCTGTGCCACGACGTGCGCATCGCCGCCTTCGGCGTCGAGGCGACCGCGGTCCGCCTGACTGCGGCCGAGCAGATGCTCGAAGGCCGCCCCGCGCAGCGCATCGCCTTCGAGGACGCGGGCAAGGCCGCCGCTACGACGCTCGACGATCCGATGAGCTGCATCCATGCCTCATCCGACTACCGCCGCCATCTGGTCGGCGTCCTCACCGCACGCGCGCTCGGCGAAGCCGCCGCACGCGAGCACTGACCAACCGATCCTGGGAGGCACACATGGCGAGCAATCAGCGCATCGAAGTCCGGGTTAACGACATCACATACGTCCGTGAGGTGGAGCCCCGCCTGACGCTCGCCGATTTCCTCCGCCACGAGCTCCACCTCGGCGGCACCCATGTCGGCTGCGAGCACGGCATCTGCGGCGCGTGCACGGTCCTGATCGACGGGCACAGCGCACGCGCCTGCCTCACGCTGGCGGTACAGGCCGACGGCAGCGAGGTGACCACGGTCGAAAGCCTGCGCGACCGCGACAGCGGCGCCCTTCACCCGATCCAGCAGGCCTTCGTGGATGGTCACGGATTGCAGTGCGGCTTCTGCACGCCCGGTTTCATGATGACCACGCTCGAGCTGCTGCGTGAGGTCCCGGATCCGAGCGACGAGCAGATCAAGGAAGCCCTCGGCGGCAACCTCTGCCGCTGCACCGGCTATCAGTCGATCCTCGAGTCGGTGAAGCTCGCCGCCCGGCGCATGAACTCGAACGCCCCTGCCTGAGCACTGCACGCTCGGGGCGCACGCAAACCAGCATAGCGACAAGACCATGGCAATCGAAATTCCCACCCTGCCGGACCAGCTGCCGAACGATGCCCCGCGCTATGTCGGCAAAGCCGTCAATCGCGTCGAGGATCCCGCTCTGGTGTCGGGCACCGTCCAGTTCATCGACAACCTCTCCCTGCCCGGCATGCTGCACTGCGCGATCCTGCGCAGCCCGCATCCCCATGCCCGCATCCTGTCGGTCAGGGTGGACGCCGCGCGTGCCGCCGAAGGCGTCGCCGCGGTGCTCACCGGCGCGGACGTGCGGCGCTGGACCAATCCCTGCTTCACCGCCCCGGAAGGCTGGGGCAACTACTGCATGGCGGTGGACAAGGTACGTTTCGTCGGCGAGCCGGTCGTGGCGATCGCGGCGAGCAGCCGCTACCTGGCCGAGGACGCGCTCGAGCTGGTGGAAATCGAATACGAGCCGCTGACGCCGGTCGCCAACCCCGAGCAGGCGATGGCGCCCGGCGCGCCGCTGGTCTTCGAGGATCACGGCACCAACGTCATGTTGAGCCGGACCTACACCTGGGGCGATCTCGATCGCGTGTTCGCCGAGGCCGACCGCGTGGTGAGCCGGCGCTTCCGCTGGAACCGCGTGGGCGCGAACCCCACCGAGACCTTCGGCTGCATCTGCCAGTGGGATCTCGCCGACAACAGCCTCACCTGCCACGGCGCCTACCAGACCCCCCGCTTCATGGCCATCGGCCGCGCCGCATCGCTGAACCTGCCGGCCAACCGCATCCGCATCGTCACCCACCCGCAGGGCGGCGGCTTCGGCGGCAAGGGCGGACCGCGCGGCACCGACATTGCCGCCCTGCTCTCGCGCAAGGCGCAGGGACGGCCGGTCAAGTACATCGAGGACCGCATGGAATACCTGCTCGCCGGCGGCGGGCAGTCCTGGGACCGCTACTACGACGCCGCGCTCGCGGTGAAGGCCGACGGCACGGTGACCGGCTTCCGCGTGCGCCTGGTGGACGACCAGGGCGCCGGCGCCGAGGGCTACGGCACGATCTCCGCGGCGAAACCCCTGGCGGCCTTCACCGGCAACTACCGCATCGAGGCGGCCGGCTACGACCTGACGCTGGTGGCAACCAACCGCGCACCGACCTACCCTTACCGCGGCTACGGGCCGCCGCCGCACAACCTGGTGCTCGAGTCGCTGATGGACTGCACCGCGCGCGAGCTGGGCATCGACCCGGCCGAGCTGCGCCGGCGCAACTACATCCGGCCGGAACAGTTTCCGTACACCGTGCCCAGCGGCAACGAATACGACAGCGGCGACTACGAGGCGGTGCTGGATCGCGTCCTCGATCTGGCCGACTACAAGGCCCTGCGTGAGCGCCAGGCCGCAGCCCGCGCCGAGGGCAGGCTGGTCGGTATCGGCGTGGTCAATACCGTCGAGCCCGGCGTGTTCGACTGGAACGCCTATGCCACCGTCGGCGTCCCCGGCGTCGGCGTGCCCGAAGGCGTGAAGGTCGCGGTCGATCTGTTCGGCAACGTGACCGTGGCCGTGGGCTTCAGCCTCCAGGGACAGGGACAGTTCACCGTCGCCGCGCAGGTCGCCGCCGACTACTTCGGCATCGACATCGCGCAGGTCCGCATCGCGAATACGCCCTCGGACGTGGCCCTGCCCCACTTCGGCCAGGGCGGCAGTCGCCTGGGCGTTGCCGTCACCGGCGCGGTCCTGGGCGCCTGCGAAAAGCTGCGGGCGACCCTGTGCAGGGTGGCCGCGCACGTGATGCAGGCGCCCGCCGAGGCCGTGACCCTGCGCAACGGCCGCCTGCACCGCATCGACGCGCCCGAACATTCGATGTCGCTGGCCGAGATCGCCGGCCTGATGCTGTCGCGCACCGACCTGCTGCCGGCAGGCGTCGAGCCCTGCCCGGAAGCGACCTACGTATGGGCCTCGCCCAACCGCAACGCGCCGGACGACCAGGGCCGCTGCCGCAGCTACCTCACCGCGGCCAACGCCACGCACATCGCGCTCATCGAGATCGACCGCGACACCGGCCGCACCCACATCCTCGACTACACCATCGTCGACGACTGCGGCACCCGCCTCAACCCGGCCAACGTCGAGGGCCAGCTGCAGGGCGGCGTCGCCCAGGGCATCGGCGCGGCCTTGTACGAGGAGTATGTGTACGACGCCGACTGCCAGCCGCTGGTGAGCACCTTCGTCGACTACCTGATCCCGACCATCCATGAAGTCCCGATGACGCGCAAGGATCACCTGGTCACACCCTCACCGGTCGCACCGCTGGGCGCGAAGGGCTGTGGCGAGGGCGCGATCCACACCACGCCGGCGACCATCCTGTGCGCCATCAACGACGCCCTCGCGCCGCTGGGCAAGGAACTGCTCGAGACACCGGCCTCGCCCCACCGCCTGTGGAAGCTGCTGCGTGACGAGGCCCGCCGCATTTGATTCGAACCGCGCCCGCGGCCCTTGCGTGCCGCGGGATGCCGCGGTCACCCGCCAGACGAGGATTTCCGAAGTGAGCAAGCCCGATCTTTCCGCCGGCCCGCTGGCCGGCCTGCGCGTACTCGACCTCTCCACCATGCTGGCAGGGCCGTATGGCGCGACCCTGCTCGGCGATCTCGGTGCGGACGTGATCAAGGTCGAATCCCCCTATGGCGACGAAAGCCGCCACCTCGGCCCCAAGCGCGGCGAGGAGCGCGGCCCCTACCTGAGCCTGAACCGCAGCAAGCGCGACATCGTGCTCGACCTTCAGCAGCCCGATGCCCAGGCCGTGTTCGCCCGCCTGGCCGCAAGCGCCGACATCCTGGTCACCAACATTCGCGAACCGGCGCTGAGCAAGCTCGGCCTTGACTACGAGCAGGTGCGCAGGCACCGGCCCGACATCATCTGGATCCGCGTCACCGCCTTCGGCGCCGACGGACCGTATGCCGGCCGCCCGGGCATCGACTTCCTCGCCCAGGGCTATACCGGCGTACTGACCCTGAACGGCGCGCCCGAGGGCGAGCCGGTGCGCACCGGCTTCCCCGCGGTCGACGTGATGACCTCCTTGCTGGTGAGCAACGCCGCACTCGCCGCCTTGCGCGCGCGCGAACTCACCGGCGCGGGGCAGCGCATCGAGGTCTCGCTGCTCGACGCCCTGATGCACGCGCAGGCGAGCTCGATCGGCACCTACCTGGCGACCGGCGACCGTCCGCAGCGCACCGGCAACCGCAGCCTCTACTTCGCGCCCTCCGGCGTGTATCCGACGCGCGACGGCAAGCACGTCGTGATCACCACGCCGGGCGAGAAATTCTTCGCCAAGGTGTGCCGCGCATTGGGCACCGACTGGGACACCGATCCGCGCTTCCATGACATCGACGCACGGCTTGCCAACCAGGACGAGCTCGATCGCGTGATGGCCGTGCACACACGCCGTTTCGATCGCGAGGAGCTGGTCGTCCGGCTGATCGCGGCCGATGTGCTCACCGCCCCGATCAATGAGGTCGAGGATGTGATCAAGGACCCGCAGATCCTGCACAACCGCATGATCGTGCCGGTCGAGCACCCCGAACTCGGTCGCATCGACGTCACCGGCATCCCGCTGCACTTCTACGGCACCCCCGTCGAGGTGCGCAAGCACCCGCCCATGCAGGGCGAGCATACGCGCGAGCTGCTCGCCGAACTGGGCTACGCGCAAGGCGAGATCGACACCCTGATCACCTCCGGTCTCGCAGCCGACCACCTGGAACTGCGCCGCCAGCGCTCTGAACGCCGCACCCGCCGCGCCGCAGAGCGCGCGCCGGCCAGCTGAGCAAGACGGTGTGCAGGCACGGCCCTGCCCGCCCCCGCACAGCCGATCGATCTCAGCGCCGCGCGCTGATGCGCCGGCTCAGGCCCCACGCCACTCCGATCGAGAGCAGGGAGATGAGGATGGCGATCTCCCCGACGCGCGCGAAGCCGCTGAGGCGGCCGCTGTCGTCGAAGACGATCATCCACCCCGCGAACAGCGCGCCCGCGCCCATGCTCAGTTGGGTGACGACGCCGTTGAGCATCATGAAGCCGCCGCGCAGGCTGGCGGGTGGCCACTCCGAAAGCAGTGCGAGGGTGGGGATCCAGCGCCCATACACGGTGATGAAGAAGGCCGCGCCGAGCACCACCGCCAGCCAGAGCGGCAGGGACTCGCTGCGGCTCGCCAGCGCGATCGTGATCACCGAGGCGAGCACGGCCCAGAGAAACACGCGAAACCGGCCATGCCGATCGGCCAGCCGACCGATGCGGGGCGACGTCTGGAGGCTGAGCGCCCCCGAGGCGAGGAAGACGAGCGGTAACTGGCCTTCGCTGACGCCCACGTTCCCCACCCAGTAGGGGGCGAAGTAGGCCCCCAGCGCGTAGGCCGATCCGCTAATCGCGAAGGTCAGCACGAATGCGGGCGCGAGGGCGGCAAGCTCGCGCAGGCCGGGCATCCGGGCGCCGCCGGCGGTCACGCCATGCTCCTGCGCCCTGTCCACGCAGGGGATGTGGCGGCGGATGCCGAGCATCAGCGGCCCCACCAGGATCAGCAGGAGCGCGAAGGCCGCCCGCCAGTCGAACGCCGAGGCAACCGCGAGCCCGAGCGGCACCCCGATGACCGAAGCCAACGCATGACCGGTCATCACGGTGCCGAGCGCGGCTGCACGGCGCTCGAGCGGCACGAAATCCGCCACGGTCGCCTGCACCAGAGAGGACAGCACGCCCCCGCAGGCGCCAGCCAGCACGCGCGCTGCAATCAGCCAGGCGAAGCTGCCCGCCAGCACGGTCAGCAGCAGCGAGGCCGCGAATCCGGCATAGACGATGAGCAGGAGCTTGCGCCGCGAGAAGCGATGGATCGTCGCGCCCAGCGCAAGCCCAGCGATGCCGGCGCTTGCGGTGTAGGCAAAGACGAACTCGCCGAGGGCAGCGAGCGGTAGGCCGAGCGCACGCAAGAGCTGCGGCGCGAGCGGCATGAAGAGCATGAAGTCCACCAGGTGGGTCATGTGGACCCACCTCAGGACCGCGGTCAGCCGGTCGGCTTCATGCGCCGGCGGACTTGAGGACATACTGGCTGGTCTGCACCACGTCGAGCTTGTCGAAGTCGATGAAACGGGCGCAGCTCTCGCCGATCAGGGCCTGATTACGCAGGCACTTGTCCTCGTCGCCGGGCGCGTCGAAGAAGGCGCGGAGATCGCCGTGGGCCGCAGGGGGGTAGCCCTCCTCGACGATCGCGTCATAGTGCGGCGAGTCGAAGCCGAGCGCGCGCCCGACCACGTTCTGGGTGTAGAGGAAAGTGTCCTGGGCGTCCATCGCCACCTGCGTGTGCGACTCCAGCCAGATCTCCAGCCAGGCCTCGCGCGCTACCCGGGGCGGACGGCGGAACATCGCGATCTGCACGAAGCCGGGCGTACGCTCGCCGAGCGGCGTCGGGAAGCGCGTATTCAGCAAGGCCTGCGATTCACTCACGACATAGCTCGCCACCCGCCCGCCCAGGCTGACGAGCACCGCGTCGAAGGGCTGGCGCACGGCGCGGCAGGCCGAATCCAGCCACACCGAGACGAAGGCCTCCATCGCCGGCACGCAGGCATGGAACTCGGGCGCCGCGCCGCGCGCGGCCTCGTCGGCGAGATTGAGGACGAGGCCGCGCGCGCCGAACTCGAGCAGTTGCGGCGCCACCTCCTCGCGCAGGCGGCGGTGGAAATCCGCTGCGTCGATGCGCGGATCACGCCACAGCACATAGATGAGCTTTTCCATCAGGCCACCTTCGGAGCGCGTTTGGTCGGCTCAATGCCGGTCAGGCGGGCAAGGTTCAAACCCAGGATATTGGCCTTGTCCTCCTCGGTGAGCTGAGCGTAGCCCCACTTCTCCTGCAGCTCCTGCGGCATGTCGAAGTAGCGGATGTAGTCGGTGACGCGCTGCAGGTCGTCGAAGGGCAGGTCGAAGCCGAGCACGATCTTCTCGGAGTTCATCCACTGCAGCGCGGTGCCGATCGCGTGATAGCCGCGGTAGGGTGCGCGCTGGTACCAGCCGATGATGCCGGAGATGCTCATGTAGAGGTTCTTGTGCTTGCCGCACAGACCGATCAGCTCCTCGGTGTCGGGCCAGCCGGCGTGATAGGCGATCACCTTCAGCTCGGGGAAGTCGAGCATGATGTCGTCGAGCTGGCCGACCGCGCAGTGGTTGCTCGGCTGCGGGCAGACGTAGCTCATGCCGGTGTGGATGGTGAGCGGCACCCCCAACTCCTGCGCCTTCTCGTAGAACGGCCACATGCGGCGGTCGTTGAGCGCGGCCTCGTCCTCGGGCGCATAGACCTTGCACAGGCGGGCGTCGCGCTCCTTGACCAGGTATTCCAGCTCCCAGATCGCGTGCTTCAGACCGCGCTTGACCACCGGGCCGCAGTTGGCCTCGAGGTACATGCGGCCGGGATAGGGCGCGATCTGCTGCAGCATGAAGCCGTTGGTCGACATCGACACGGTGCCGCCGGTGATGTCCATCATCGGCTCGCGCAGGCAGAACGCCACGTCGATGTTGGCCTGGTCCATGTACTTGATCAGCTCGCTCGCGATCGGCGACGGCCACTCGCTGTCGAGGTCGCGCCCGGCCCATGCACGCAGCACGCCATTGACGCTGTCATGAAAATGCTGCATGCCGGGGTAGTAGCCGATTTCACTCATGGTCTGCAGGTTCATGAAGTGGAACTCGGTCATCGCGACGAAATAGTCCTTGTCAGCCATGCTCGCTTCTCCTCTGGTGATGATCGGTGGGCGGTCCGCTCAGCGGCCCGTGTACTGGGGTCTGCGCTTCTCGGCGAAGGCGCGCGGGCCTTCCTGCGCGTCCTCGGATGCGAACACGCGTGCGGACATCGTCTTCTCGAGCACGAAGGCCGGTTCGTTGTTGAGCGCGCGTAGCGCGATCTCCTTGGCGGTGCGCACCGCCAGCGGCCCGTTCTCGCAGATCCGGTGCGCATAGGCGAGGGCCTCGTCCATGAGCCGGTCGGCGGGAACGACCTTGTTGATCAGGCCGACCTCGTAGGCGCGTTGGGCGTCGATCGTGTTGCCGGTGAGCAGCAGCTCCATCGCGATCGCCCACGGGATCTGCTGCGGCAGGCGGATGTGCGACCCGCCTGCGGGCACGACGGCCCAGCGGACCTCGGCGAGGCCGAACTTGGCCGTGTCGACCGCGATGCGGATGTCGGTGCCGAGCATGAACTCCAGTCCGCCCGCCACGCACATGCCGTTCACCGCGGTGATGATCGGCTTGAAGTTGCGCTGAAAGGGGCGCTTGGCCGGGTCCTCGTAGCCGAGCGCATCGCCATCGTTGAGCGCGGGCAGCGCCGCCTTCATGTCCAGGCCGGTACAGAAGGACCTGTCCCCGGCCCCGGTGAAGATCGCGACGCGCAGCGCCGGGTCGGCTTCGAAGTCGTCGAAGGCCGCCTCCAGTCCGATCAGCATCTCCTTGGTCAGCGAGTTCATCGCGTCCGGGCGATTCATCGTGATGATCGCGATCGGGCCACGCTTCTCGTAGACCACACTTTCGGGCAGATTCAGTTCCATCTCGTCTCCTGTCGTCATCGTGTGGCGGGGCCGCGATCGGGACGCGCGGCAACCCGCCGCCCTTCAATCCCCGGATCGCCTGAAGCAAGGCAACCAGACGTCATCACTCACCTGTGTCATGGCAAGCTCCACCGGCATGCCGATCTCCAGCGCCGCTGGCGCGCAGTCGATCACCCGCGTGAGCAGGCGCACGCCCTCGTCGAGTTCGACGATCACCGGCGCATACGGCGCATCGGCGGCGAATGCCGGGTGCAGGGGACGCACCACCTCTGTCCATGAGAACACCTTGCCACGTCCGCTCGAACGGGCCCACACCCAATTGGGTGAACCGCAGTGCGCGCACAGTTCGCGTGGCACGTGGCGGTGGCGCCCGCAGTCCTCGCAGCACTGGAAGCGCAGCTCTCCAAGGGCGCACCAGCGATAGAACTCCCCCGTGAGGCCGGTCCGGGCTGGAAGCGGTTTGCCGTAGTCGGCGCTTGCTGCGTTCATGTCGTGCCTCTCCTCCATTTCAGGCTCAGCGCCGCAGGATGGCGATGCTGCCATCGCCGAAATCGCCCCAGCCGGTAACCACGCCGATCTCGGCACCCGCCACCTGGCGGGCATCGGCCGCGCCCCGCAACTGACGCACCGCCTCGACGACGTGGCTGATGCCCAGCACATGGGCCTGGGACAACAGCCCCCCGTGGGTGTTGACGGGCAGGCGCCCGCCGAGCTCGATGCCGCCGTCGGCAACGAAGCCACCGCCTTCGCCGCGCTTGCAGAAGCCGGCCTCCTCGAGCTGCTGGATCACTTCGAAGGTGAAGCAGTCGTAGATCTGCGCGAAGTCGACGTCTTCAGGCTTGACTTCAGCCATGCGAAAGGCCTCCGGCGCAGCGGTGGTGAGCCCGATGCGATGGAAGTCCGGGCGGCCGCAGATCTCGTCGGCCGGATAGGGCTGGCTCGCCGCAGCGCCCATGATGAATACCGGGCGCTGGCGGAGGTCGCGCGCACGCTCGGCGCTGGTCACGATGAAGGCGGCGGCGCCGTCGGTCTCGAGGCTGCAGTCGAACAGGCGGTAGGGCGACGAGATCATCGGCGAGTCCAGGTACTGCGCCATGTCCAACGGCTTGCCGTGCATCAGCGCGGCCGGGTTGAGCTGGGCGTGGCGGCGCATCGCGATCGCCACCGCACCCAGCTGTTCCTCGGTGGTGCCGAACTCGTGCATGTGCCGGCGCGCCATCAACGCATACCACTGCGGCGGCGCGGTCAGCCCGAAGGGCAGGTAGAAGTCGCGCGCGATCGCGCCGCCCGGAATGGAGTCGACATCGTTGGCAGCCGTCTCGCGCACCCGGGCACCCGAGTAGCCGTTCCAGCCGCCCGGCACCAGCACGTGCTCGGCCACCCCGGTGGCGACCGCCATCGCTGCCGCACGCAGCGAGGCGACCGGCGCCGCGCCCCCCATGTGCAGGGTCGCGGCAAAGCGCAGGTTGGTGCAGCCGAGCTCGGCGGCGAAGGCCTCTGCCTTGCCGACGTTGGGGAACGGCATGATGCCGTCGATGTCCGCCGGCTTCAGGCCGGCATCCTCGATCGCCGCCATCGCCGCCTTGAGCTGGATGCCCATCTCCGACAGTCCGGAGCCCGGTTTGCGGCAGAAGGGGGTTTCGCCGATCCCGACGATGCAGGCCTTGTCGCGCAGCATGGCTCAGCCCCCCGCCGCCGCGGGCGGATGCTCGGCCTGATAGGTGTTGAGCAGATCCTGCCGCGCGCCGGCCTCGCGCTCGCGCAGCGCCCAGAACCCGGGCTTGCGCTTGGCGAGGAAGGCCGCGCCGCCCTCCTTGCCCTCGGGCATGTCGAACCAGTCGGGGTACATCGCCGCCGAGGTCACGCACGACTCGCGATAGCCTTCCATCTCCTGGTCGAACGCGGCCTTGAGCACCTCCAGGCAACCGGGACTCTTCTCGAGCAGCTCGGCACACCAGCGGTCCACCTCGGCCTCGAGCTCGTCGAGCGCCACCACCGTGTTCACCAGCCCCATCTCGAGCGCCTGCTCGGCCTTGTACTTGCGGCACAGCATCCACATCTCGCGCGCCTTCTTGGCGCCGACCACCTTGGTGAGATAGGGCACGAAGAAGCCGTCCGCCGGCGAGGACACCTTCGGGCCGGCCTGGCCGAACACCGCGTTGTCGGCGGCGATGGTGAAGTCACAGCAGTAAGCCATGTGGTTGTGCCCGGCAATGCAATAGCCCTGCACCTGGGCGATCACCGGCTTGCGCGACAGGCGGATCAGGCGGTTGTGCGGGTAGCGGTTGTAGAAGGCTTCGCGCAGGCCCCAGCGCTCCCACTCCACATCGCCGCCGGCACCGAAGTGCTTGCCCTTGCCGGCGACGACGATGACGCCGACCATGGGGTCGTGGTTGGCGTCGTAGAAGGCGCGGAACATCTCATCCACCGTCGCCAGCGTGAGCGTGTTCATCTTCTCCGGTTTGTTGAGCGACACGCGGGCGATGCTGCCGCCCGTCAGCAGATGCCGCTTCTTCTCGTAGAGGATCTCCGCAAAGTCGTCCAGCCCCTCGCCGCCCACCTGCTCCCAGGCGCTCCACGCGCTCACACCCTGGTCTTCGCTCACGTTCATCGCTCGTCCGTCCTCGCTGTTGTCCCCGATCCCCGCCCGCGCACAAACCGTGCTCAGGGGATCGCGCCGCAGGCCTTCATGGCCTCGATCTCGTCCCACTCGTAGCCGAGCAGCTCCATCATCACCAGCTCGGTGTCCTGACCGAGCTGGGGGCCGAGGCAATGCACCTCGCCCGGCGTCTTCGACAGGGTGATCGGCAATCCGCGGATCTCGACCTCGCGCTGCACCTCCTCGCACCAGGTCTTCATGAAGTATTTGTTGCGCCAGGCCTGCTCGTCGCGGATGACGTCGGCGAGGTTGTTCACCGGGCTCGCCACCAGCCCCTCGCGGCGGAACGCGTCCATCAGGGATTCGTGGTCGTGGCGCAGGGCGTGCGCCTCGATGACCTCGATCAGCGCTTCGTTGTGCGCGCCCCGGCCTGCCGCGCTCGCAAAGCGCGGCTCGACCGCCAGCTGCGCGTCGCCGAAGGCGCGGCACAGCGCGGCCCAGCGGGCGTCCTCGTTGGGCTCGCACAGGTAGACCCACTTGCCCGCGGTCGGGTACAGGTTCCACAGCGGGTTCTCCACCTGCTTGCGCGAGCGCTGCAGCGCCGCGGATTCGTTACCGGCCAGGAAGGACTGCAGGAAAGGCGCGGCGAGGAAGAGCTGCGCCCCGTACAGGGAGGCATCCAGGCACTGCCCGCGCCCGGTGCGCTTGCGCTGATGAAGCGCCAGCACGATACCGAGCGCCGACATGATGCCGCCATAGGCGTCGCCCGAGCCCATGCCGAGGTAGATCGGCGGCTCGCCCGGCTCGCCCAGGCGGGCCATGATCCCGGTGAGCGCCTGCACGGTCATGTCGAAGGACGGCTTCGACACGTCGCCCTGACGGCCGTAGCCGGTGTTGGTGGCGTAGATGATGTCCGGCCTGATCGACTTCAGCTTCTCGTACGACAAGCCCCAGCTCTCGAGCAGGGCGGGGGCGAGATTCGACAGGAACACGTCCGATTCGGCCACCAGGCGGTACATGATCTCGCGTCCGCCCTCGGTCTTGAGGTCGAGCGCGACGCTCTTCTTGTTGCGATTGATGACCAGGAAGTACTGGTTCCAGTCGCCGATCTCGAGCGACTTGATCGAGCGCACGCCACGCGCTTGGTCACCGCCCTGCGGGCGTTCGATCTTGATCACCTCGGCACCGAAGTCGGCCAGGTACTGAGCCGACACCGGCCCCTGGAACCAGACCGTCAGGTCGAGGACGCGCATGCCTTCCAATGCTCGTGCCA
Source organism: Thauera sp. JM12B12 (assembly GCF_039614725.1). Taxonomy (NCBI): domain Bacteria; kingdom Pseudomonadati; phylum Pseudomonadota; class Betaproteobacteria; order Rhodocyclales; family Zoogloeaceae; genus Thauera; species Thauera sp. JM12B12. The sequence goes on from NZ_CP154859.1 coordinate 2,374,295, forward strand.
CGTCAGCCTCCTTTGCTTGCCGTCATGCCACCACGCCTGCGCGTCGGCAGGCATGGACGGCGTCTTCCGAATAGCCGAGCAGATCGCGCAGGATCTGTGACGAGTGCTGGCCGATGCAGGGTGCGAGCGCATCGAGGCGCGCGCTGCCTTCGCTCAGGAAGATCGGGAATCCGAGGCTCTTCACCGCACCGAAGCTGGGGTGCTCGAGCTCGAGGATGTAGCGGTTCGCCAGCGCCTGCGGATCGGAGGCCGGGTAGTCGAAACGCTCGATGACATCGGCCGACATCTGCTTCTCCATGAACACCTGGCGCCAGTGCGCACCGGGGCGTGTCGCGAAGGCGGCCTCGAGCGCGTGGATGAGCGCGATCCGGTTCGTCTCGGTGCGCTTGTCATGGGTGTCGAAGCGCGGATCGTCCGCGGCGATGCCGACCGCCGCCGAGAACATCGGCCACCAGCGGTCGGTGTCGGGCATGGTGAGCGTGACCCAGCGCCCGTCGGCGCTCGGATACAGGGCGCCCGACATCGGGTTGGAGACGTCCAGGCGCGAGATCGGGTTGAGCAGGCGGTCGCCCTTGCCGATGGCGAGGAAGGCCTGGATGTCGAGCGCCGCGCCGTACATGTTGGCGCCGAACAGCGACACATCCACCGCTTGCCCCTCGCCGGAATCGATGCGGTGCAACAGCGCCGTGACCACCCCGAAGGCGAGCATCGCGCTCGAGTGCATGGCCCCCGCACCGGTATAGACCGGCGGCTGTCCGGGCTGCGGCAGGATCGGCATCATCCCGGTGCGTGCGGCGGCCAGCTCGTCGATTGCCGGCAGCGTGCTGTCCGGGCCGACCGGCCCGAAACCCGACAGGCGCCCGAACACGATGTCCGGGCGCAGGGCGCAGGCCCCGGCGTAGTCGATGCCGAGCGCCTCCAGCTCGATCACGCGCCAGTCCGTCACCACGACATCGGCCTTCGCCACCAGCTCGCGCAGCACGCTGACACCCTGATCGCCGCCCAGATCCAGCGCGATGCTCTCCTTGTTGCGATGGATGAGATCGGCTTCGCAATTCCAGCCATCGGCCTCGCGCACGCCTGGCGCGAGGCGCTCGACGCGAACGACGCGTGCGCCGAAGTCGGCCAGGAAGGCCGCGCTCAGCGAAGCGCAGAACAGTCTTGTGAGGTCGATCACGACCACGTCTTCGAGCGGACGACTCATCTCGTTCTCCTCGTTCGGTTCAGAACATTCAGGCCACTGCCACTGGCTCGCGGCATCGGGACTGAGCCGGCCTCCGTGAGGTCGGTACGAGTGCCACGACCCACGCACAGCCTGCGATGTTGGAAACGAGTTTAGTCATCCGTCGCCGGCGAACAGGCTCGGGATTGGCTCAATTGCGGCCGTTGGAACGTCAAAAACGGCCGCTCCGGAGAATCATCCAAACGGGTGATGATGGCCTGGTCACGACCTGACAGGCTCACATCTGCGGCGCGCTGTCCGCATCACGCATGTACCGGACGACAACACCAAAGAGGAACGACATGAGCACCGGAAAGAGGGAAAGGAGACCCGGCAGGCAAGCAGCACACAGCCTGACCCCCATCGCACTTGCGCTTGGCCTGATCACGGCCACGACCGCACACGCGGGACCCACCATTCACCTTGGCGACGACACCACCTTGGCTTACTCGCTGACGCTTTCGCACACGCTTTCCAGCCGCCTGGGCAAGCCGGCACGCGAGTATCTGGCCGACCTGAACTATGACGACGGGACACGCAATTTCGACCGTGGCAGCCTCATCACCAACCGCACGAACGTGCTCGGCGAGCTGCGCCTGCGCCACGACAACCTGGGCGCGATGCTGCGCGCGAGCACCTTCTATGACCACGCCTATCGCGGCAGCAACGACAACGACTCGCCCGGCACCGTCAACAAGATCGGCCCGCATGACGAATTCACCGCCATCACCCGCCGCGACAGCGGCCGCTCGTCACGCATCCTCGACGCCTACGTGTATGGCAACTGGGCGGTGGGCGAGGAGCAGTACCTTTCGCTGAAGGCCGGCCGCCATGTGCTGGCCTGGGGCGAGAGCCTGTTCTGGCCCAACATCAGCCAGGGTCAGGCGCCGCTCGACGCCACGGTGTTCAACGTGCCGGGCACCGAGGCCAAGGAAGGCTACCTGCCGGTGGGCCAGCTGTCGGCTTCGTTCACGCTCAACGACCAGGTCACGCTGACCGGCTTCTATCAGTACGAGTGGGAGAAGACCCGGCTGAACCCGGTGGGCGACTACTTCGGCTCGGACTTCTTCGGCCCGGGCGCGGAGTTCTTCCGCCTCGCACCCGGAGTCATCAGTGCGCTGCCCGACAACAGCTTCGCCGTCGCCAACTTCGCCGGCGAGATCGATCCGCGCGACTCCGGCCAGTGGGGCCTCGGCACCCGCTTCCAGGTCAGCGAGGCCACCGAACTCGGCCTCTATCACTACCGCTACCACGACCGCGTGGGCGCGATGTTCTTCGACTTCAGCGGTGATACCACCTACTCGTCCTTCGACCGCTTCGCGCGCCAGGCCTCGCCCGGCAGCGTGCCCTACTACAAGCTCGCCTACTTCGACGACATCAAGCTCACCGGCATCAGCCTGAGTTCGAAGGTCGGCGACGCGGTGCAGTGGGCGGCCGAGTTGAGCTACCGCGAGGACGCTCCGGTCTACGTGATGACCCCGCTCGGCCCGGCACCCGCACGCGGCAGCTACTTCCAGGGCAACCTGAACGCACTCTACATCCTCGGCCCGTCGAAGATCGCCCACCAGACCACGCTGATGGGCGAGATCGTGCACCAGCGCATCCAGAGCGTGGACGACCTGGCGATCAGCAGCGGCGGTTTCGATCTGGGCCGCTTCGACGACTACACCTACAAGACCGCCACCGGTGAGCAGACTCGCGGCTCCACCCTCGTCGGCCTGGGCGCGATCTTCGACTATCCCGCGGTGTTCTCCGGCTGGGATCTGTCCACCAAGGCGATCTGGACGCAGAACGTCGCCGGCAGCGCCTACAGCGGCATGGGACGTGACGAGAAGCGCCTGACCCTGGGCGCCGACTTCAAGTACCTCGGCAACTTCACCATCGGCCTGACCTACGTCGGCTACCTCGGCTCGCCCAGCGTCGCCAATGGCCGCAACCTGGCCGACCGCGACTATGTCTCGCTGAGTGCCAAATACACCTTCTGATCGTTGTGCAACGAACCAAGGAATCGAACATGAAACCCAGACTCATTGGCCTGGCGGTCGCCGCGGCACTCGCCCTGCCCTTTGCCGCCGGTACCGCGCACGCCAAGGCGACGGCGGACGAGATCGCCCGCCTCGGCAAGGATACAAACTGCATCGGCGCCGACAAGGCCGGCAACGCCGACGGCAGCATTCCGGCGTGGAGCGGCAAGTGGCTCGGCGTGCCCCCGCAGGTCGACTTCAAGGGCACGGGCAACCACCCGATCGACCCTTACGCCGGCGAGAAACCACTTTTCGAGATCACAGCGGCGAACTTGCCGCAATATGCCGCGCGCCTGACCGACGGCCAGAAGGCCCTGTTTGCGAAGTACCCGGACACCTTCCGCATGCTGATCTACCCGACGCACCGGGACTTCCGTTACCCCGACGCGGTGTGCGAGGCCACCAAGCGCAACGCAGAGGAGGCCGAGCTGCTCGACGACGGCATGGGCGTGCATGCCTATACCAACGGCGTCATGTTCCCGTTCCCGAAGAGCGGCCTCGAGCTGCTGTGGAACATCACCGTCCCCTACCGCGCCTACACCGAGGAGCTGATCTCGGACAACGCCTACGTGATCGCCAACGGCAGCATCAACTGGGGGCGGGTCAAGTCGCGCAACATGGGTCCCAGCCACAAGCCCGGAATGATCGAGCCGGTCGGTGAGCGCGCCGCCTCCTGGTATCTCAACGAAACCCTGCTGCCCGAGCGTGACCGCGGCGAGATCAACACCGGCGTCGAGTTCTACAACTATGGCAAGCAGCCGCGTCAGAGCTGGCGCTACGATCCCGGTACCCGCCGCGTGCGACAGTCGCCGGGCTACGGCTTCGACATGTCCTTCCCGGGCACTGGCGGCTCGATCACGGTCGACGAGGTGCGGATCTGGAACGGATCGCCCGAGCGTTACGACTGGAACATCCTCGGCAAGCGCGAGCTCTACATCCCCTTCCACGCCTACCGCGTCCATTCGCCGGACATCAAGTATTCCGAGCTGCTGATGAAGGGGCACGCGAACCCGGAGTACATGCGCTATGAACTGCGCAGGGTTTGGGTGCTGGAGGGCAAGCTGAAGGAGGGCTTCCGTCACCTTTACGGCAAACGTGTGATGTACATCGATGCGGACACGATGTTCCCGATCATGGCTGACAACTACGACGCTCGCGGCGAGATGTGGCGCACCTCGATGCTCAACCACTTCTATGCCTATGAGATGAACACCTGGCAGGCCGGCGCAGGCTTCTACCACGACCTCAATGCCGGCACCTATCTGGGCTTCAATCTCATCAATGAACAGCCGAACGCCTACCGCCTGAACGAGAACAAGGTCAGCGAGCGCGATTTCGGTCCCGAGGCGGCGCGTCGTATCGGACAGTAAAGCTCCACGCCCCCGGCGCCGCTCCGGGGGCCACCGGCTCTCCCTCCTGCCTGCGTCCGTCCTTCGGGACACGCAGGTTTTTTTCTGCCGCGGCGCCGCCTCGCGCCGCATGACAGCGCGCCCGGACACGTCCTCCTGCACCGGCTCCCGCCGCGCGCGCAGCACCTCGCAAAAGGACGAAGGGCCACCGCAAACGGTGGCCCTTCGTCATCCTTCCGGTCGACGCGCTCGCGCGCGCCGCCTACACCATCATGCCCACGCTCGCGCCGTGGCGGGTCGACTCGGCCAGTCGGCGCGGTACCCAGGCCGCACCGGCGAGGAAGACGCGGGGAAGGCTGCCGTCGGCCTGCAGCTGGTAGTACAGCTCGGGCTGCTGGACGGCGCCGTACACCAGCACCACGCTGTCGAAGCCCGGCTCGCGGTAGTTCCGTTCGCCCCAGGACGACACGAACTCGAGCGCGTCCGGCGCCACCGCCTTGAGCACCCGATTCGGGTGCACCGCCACCCCGCACTGCTCCATGCGCTTGAGCACCATGCCGATCGAGTAGCGCGCCACCTCGGTGGCGAGATGGACGGACTTGTGGAACACCTCGACCTGGCGACCCTGCGCGGCGAGATATTCGGCCACGCAAGGGGTCTGGTAATAGTCTTCCTGCGAAACTACCGCCACGCGCTTTCCGGTCTCGACTTTGCCTAGCAGCACGTCCCAGCCCTGCACCACGTGCGGCAAATCGATCCCCGGCACGGCCTCGGGAACGCGCGGCAGGGCCCCGGTGGCCACGACCACCGCATCAGGCGCGAGCGCCTTGATCGTCTCCACGTCGGCACGTATCTGCAGGCGGACATCGACGCCCAGACGCGCGAGCGCGTTCTCCTCGAAATACACTTGGTCCTCGAAGGAATCGCGCCCCGGCGCGCGCGCCGCGATCAGCAACTGCCCACCGAGGCGCTTCCCCTGTTCGAGCAGCGTCACCTTGTGGCCGCGCAGGGCGGCGACGCGGGCGGCCTCGCAACCCGCCGCCCCACCGCCGACCACCACCACATGCCCTGGCTGCGCGGCCGGGCGGAAGCTGTCCCGCCACTGCAGCTCGTTGCCGATCTCGGGATTGATCGAACAGGTGGGGACGTAGGGAATCGTCATCGGTTCCGAGGCCTCGTCAATGCATCGCGTGCATGCGATGCAGCGGCGGATCTCGCCCAGCCGCCCTTCACGCGCCTTGTTGGCGAACTCGGGATCGGCAATGCCTGCCCTGACCATGCCCACCAGGTCGCAAAAGCCGCCCTTGAGCAGTTCCTCGGCCAGCACCGGGTCGTTGATGCGGCCGGTGAACAGGACGGCGATCCTGCGATCCAGCTCGGCCATGTCCGAACGCGCCGCCTTGCCGAATTCGCGGTACTCGGCGTGAGGATGGTAGGACGAGGGCACGTATGACGGCGCCCCCCAGCAATGCCCCACATCGAGGTCGACGAAATCGAGCAAGCCGGTCTCGGCGATGTAGTAGAGCATCTCGCGCAGCTCGAGGTTGTCGTAACCGCCATCGCGCGACTCCTGGCCGTTGATGCGGATGCCGACGGCGAGCTTGTCGCCGACGCGCATGCGGACCCGACGCAAGGCCTCGATCACGAAGCGCACGCGCTCCTTCGGCCCGCCACCCCACTGGTCGGCGCGGCGGTTGGTCACCGGGGACAGGAAGCTGTAGCCAACCGTCTCGTGCGCACAATGGATTTCCACCCCGTCCGCCCCGCTCTTCATCGCCGCTTCGGCGGCATCGGCATAGCCCTCGAGCAGGAATTCGATCTCCTTCTCGCCGAGCACGTGCGGCGTGTAGTCCTGGGCGCCGACGACCGGCACCGGCGACGGCGCCCACAGCGCGTTCAGATGCGTCAGCTGGACCACCACGACCGCGCCACTGGCGTGGATCTCGTCCACGAAGCGCGTCCATCCCTCAATGAAGGCCGGGTTCTGGTGGGCCGCGAAATGACAGCCGAACCCCCCGCGCAAGGAGACCTCGTCGGGGGCGCCCTCCGGAAAGGGCAAGTTGAGCAGCCAGGTCTCGCTACCGATCCAGCCCGTGCCGCCCCTGGCTTTCGCGCCGTGGTGGGCGATGAAGTGCTCGTCGATCAGCCCCGGTGCGCGCGATGAGTTAATAGTGTTCGTGGTTTCGCAGATTCGATTGGGCACCCGCATCGGACCGATCTGCAGCGGCGAGAACAGGTGCTCGAAATTCACATTGCTCATGAATGTCTCCTCCGGTTTAACCGGCACGGAAGACGACGCCTCCGTGCCCCCAGGCCAGCTCTCAAGCGGGTCCGGTCGGAGTCAGGATCACAATCCCGAAAGGCCGGTCGGTCTGCGACTGGAAATAGCCCCAGGTCGGGAAAAGTGCATTCAGCCGCGGCCAGAGCACGTCACGCTCTTCCTGGGTCGCATCGTGAGCCGTCGCCGTCATGCGCTTCCGATCGCATTGCACCCAGCATTCCGGATTAGCCTTCACGTTGAGATACCAGGCCGGAGGCTCGTCGTAACCGGCCAGCGACGCGACAACGACCATGTTCTCGCCGTCCTGCAGGAAAACCAGCGGGGTGGTCCGCTTCTCTCCGGATTTGCGACCGATCATGGTGAGCAGCAAGGTGGGCAGACCAGACGGCGAGCCCTCACCGGTCGACCACCCATCCGGGTTGGCGAGATAGCGCTCGACATCGGCTTTCGCATCTCCGCGTATACGATCCAGCGAGGCCGTTGCCCCCTTCAGCCCCTCCCAATCCGCGTCGGACATGAAGTCCGGCTTCACCATCTTTTCCCGATCGTGCGTTGACATGATTCCGCTCTCCAGCCAGTTTCAATAAAGAATGACCCCAGCGCTCAGTCTAGTGAAGCGGATTCGCCCCCCTCCCGAAGCCGGAATTTCGGATGCGGCCTTTGCGATGCCAATTCGGGACACCCTTCGGAGGTCGCAGACACAGCTCCGGAAATCCGGCAAATCAGGTTTCCAGCCCGCGCACGTCCGATAGCGTCCTGCCTGTCCAGCCCTTGAATGCCCGCCTGAAGTTGCTGACGCTGCTGTAGCCAAGCAGGAAACCGATTTCCTTGGGCGTGAGCATGGTGTGTTTCAGATACTGGACGGCAAGATCCTGGCGGGTCTGGTCGAGGATCTGCTGGTAGCTCATGTCTTCCTCGACGAGGCGGCGGCGCAGTGTGCGTGCCCCCATCTTCAGTTGCCGGGCCATCTCGTCGAGGGTCGGGAAATTGCCTGGATTGTTCATGAGGTAGTTGCGAATCGATTCCGCAAGCACCGTCTTGTCCCGATTCTTGGCGGCGAGCAGTTCGCAGTTGCGTGCGCACAGCTTGAACACCTCCTCGTTGGCGAGGCTGATCGGATCCTGCAGGCGGTTGATGTCGAAAACGACCACGTTCCGCGGCTGATTGAAGTAGATGGGGCAATTGAAGCGCCGAACGTAGCGCGAGATGTCGGCCGGCTGCGGATAGGTCAGGTGGAGTTCCAGCACCGGGAAGGGGCGGTTCGTCAGCGACGAGGCAAGCTCGATGGTCTGACTGACGAATTCCTCGATCCCAAAGCGGAGCACATCGGTCATGCGGTGAACGTCCTGAATCTCGGAGAACCACCGCCCGTTGGCGATGTAGTTCCTCGAGGCGAAAATATGCTGCTCATTCAAGTCACGATAGCGGTCATAAAGTTCGCGCGACGCCTTCAGAGTCGGCGCACTGAGCGCGGCATAGCCGAGGATGCCCAGATCGCTGATCTTGAACTCCTGCCCGAGGCTGATTCCCAGATGCGGATCACCGGTGAGCGCGAGCATGTTGAGGATGATCTGGCGATACTGGGGCGGCCTCGGGCGACCGTGCGGATCATCCAGGCGATCGGCCTTCAGTCCGGTGCCTTCAAGCACCTGCTCGGCAGTGAACCCGCGGTATTGCATGCGCTCGAGATAGAAATCGATCTTGCTCTTGGGCTTCAGGTCTTTCATGTTCCCCTCCGGCAGACGACTGCAGGACCATCACCCGACCGTCCGCGTCGATGTGGCCGCATTTGATCAAACCCGGGCGGACGCCGCATCACCTGATCGAGTTAAATTCCCCCGCGGCCTGTTGGGATTCATTCACGGACCCGATCCAGCGCGAAGTTCGGAATCTGTGGCCGCCCCTTCGCGCACCCGCTGTTAATGCATAGAGGTGATGCGGCCGATCGCCGGCGTGTGCGAGAGTGGGGCTCCACACGCGGGGTGAACGAACATGAACGAGCGCCAGCTGATCACGAACGCCTTTGACGATGCGCGCGGCCAAGGCGAAGCCGTCGCGCTCGCCAGCGTGGTTGCAGTCCGCGGCTCGACCTACCGCCGTCCCGGCGCACGCATGCTGATCACCGAGACCGGTCGGCGGACGGGGCAGGTGAGCGGCGGCTGCCTCGAGCGCGACGTGACCCGACAGGCGAGCAAGGTCCTCACCCGCGGCATGCCCGCCCTGAGGCTTTACGATTCGCTGGACGAGGACCTCGCCGAAGGTTTCGCGCTCGGCTGTAACGGTGCGGTGCTCGTCCTGATCGAGCCCGCCAACGAGAATGTCCTGCACCTGATGCGTGTCCAGCGAGCCTGCCTCGCCCACCGCCGCCGTGGAGCGATCGCCACCGTGTATGCGTGCCAGGACGGAGCGAACGCACAACTCGGCGCGCGCGTGTCGATGATCGAGGGCGAGACGCCCCAAAGTTCCGGGATCGCATCGGATCGGCTCGCCGCTGCGCTCGGCAGCGCCGTTGCGCAGGCCCTCGAGCGAGGTTACGGCGGAGACTGGTCCGAACAGACCGGTCACGGCAACATCTCGGCCTTCATCGAGGTCTTCACGCCGCCGCTTCAGGTCTTGATATTCGGGGCCGGCCAAGACGTGGTGCCGCTGGTTTCCTTCGGCAATGCGCTCGGCTGGCGCATGCAGGTGGTTGCTGCCACCGGCGGGTTCGGTGTGCGCGAGCAATTCGTCGCGGCGGACGCCGTCCATATCGGCTCGGCACGTGACGCGGTGGCCACCCTGCACCCCAATGGCGACAGCGTCGTTCTGTTGATGTCGCACAACTTTTTGCGCGACGTCGAGGCGTTTTGCGCACTGGCGCCGGTTCGGCCGCGCTTTTTCGGGATGCTCGGGCCGCAGCACCGCGCCCAGCGCCTGATCGAGGAAGCGGCGGCACGTGGAACGCGCATCGATGATGCGATGCGGGACAGCATCTTCGGCCCAGTCGGGCTGGACATCGGCGCCGAGACTCCCGCGGAGGTCGCACTGGCCATCAGCGCCGAGATCCAGGCCCTGATGCAGGGTCGTCATGGCGGACATGCCCGCCTGCGCAATGGACCGCTGCACACCGACGTCCTCACCCGAGGGGCGGACGCCCGTGCGCTCGAAGGCCAGCCCAGCCTGCGCCTCTGCAAGCTCGAGCCGGTCTGACCGGCCCGGGCTCACAACTCAGTCCATTCGGCCGATGACCTCGTCGCCAAAGCGACGAATGGCATCGAGTTGGGCGAGCTTGTCGTTGGGACCGCATTTCATATCCCACGGGACCAGTCCGGCGTGTGTCAGGCCAAGGTCGCGCAGGCGGCGGAAATCGTCCAGCGTCCTCGCACTGAAATCGATACCGTGGATCTCGTAGTCAGTCCGATCGAGCGATCCATACTCGGCACGGAAGCCATTGAGCTGCGAAACCAGCGATCTCAGGGTTTCAACGTCGGTATTCGCCGAGGCCCAGCCGTCACCGAGGCGCGCGGCGCGACGGAGCGCCGGCTTGCTGTGCCCGCCGATCAGGATCGGCACCGGGTGCTCGGGTACAGGGCGCATGCGCAGCGGACCGAACTCGAAATGCCTGCCGTGATACTCGAAAAAATCGCCGCCCATGGCAGCACGCAGGATCTCGATGCACTCGTCCATGATCTCGCCACGCTTGTCGAAGTTGACCCCGTTGTAGACGAAATCCTCCTTCCAGGGGCTGAGGCCTGCACCCAGGCTGATCCGTCCGCCCGACATCACCGCAAGAGAGGTAAGCGACTTGGCCAGGATGAGGGGTTGACGGACCGGGACCTTGAGCACCCCCGGATAGAAACGCAGGCGCGTGGTGACCGCCGCCATGGATGCCATCGCCACGAACGGTTCGATGAACTCCGACTGCTCCAGGTAGCCACGGATCGCTTCCGTGTCCGCATACGGATAGTCGGATTCGGTCGCCTTGGGGTAGAACAGGCTGTCGGGCATGGAAAGGCTATCCCATCCCGCCCTTTCGGCCTCGCGGGCAATATCCATGTAGTGGCGATAGCTGGCGAAGCCGAGCTGAAGGACGAATTTCATCGGAATGCTCCCTTGGTGATGGCGGTGCGGCTTCGGTGTGGCATCTTCAATGCACACTCTGCCCGTTCAGCCTCGATAAATGTTCCATGCGAGAAGCCACAAGCGGTCATGTCGGGGTTGCCGTAGCCCCGATGCACAGACGATTCTGCGCAGTCCCGGGCCCGCGGGCATCACCAATAGGGATTAGGCATGCGCCTAGCGCTGAAAATGGGCCACCAGCTAGGCTACAACCGATTCCGGCTCGTCATGGCGAAGGTTTGTGTCCGCTATCAGCCACCTTGGCTACGCTTGCGCGCTCGAAGGAGGCGAGCCGGCCGAGATACTCCGGCTCGCACACTCCAAACTGCGCGCTCGGGGCGAGCGCCTCTTCAATGCAGCCGATTTGCGTCCCGAGCGCCGTGCCCGACCAGCATCACAGGACGGTGCGGCGCATAGTACCGTTCGAGAGCAGGGCATCGGCACATGAGCCATGCGCCGAATCCTCGCGCCCGCTGAAACGTGTTCCGTCATTCATCTGAATGATGCGGATCACCCCCCCCCTCCGTTAACGTGCTCCCGACACTGATTTGAGGAAGAGGAGGTCACCATGGCCCTTGAGATCAAGGAATGTTTCGAGGTGGCCGCGCCGATCGACAAGGTGTGGGCCTTCATCAACGATCCAGAAAACGTGGTGGCTTGCATGCCCGGAGCCAGCCTGAAGGAAATCGTCGACGCGAACCAGTTCATCGGTGCGGTCAAGCTCAAGATCGGTGCCGTGAGCGCCCAGTACCAAGGCACGATCACCTACGCCGAACGCGACGAGGCTGCCTATGCGGTCAAGATGCTCGCCGCCGGCAACGAGCGCGGGGGAGGAACCGTGAGCGGCACGATTCTCACCCGGCTCGAATCGCTGCCGTCAGGCGTTACCACGCGCGTCGAGTGCGAGTCGAGCATCGACCTTACCGGCAAGATCGTTCAGGTCGGTCGCGGCATGATCGAAGGGGTCTCGGCGCAGATCATCAAGAAATACGTGGGCAATGTGCGCAACCTCCTCGAGGTGCCCGGCGAGGCCGCAACCAAGGTGCCGACGGAGGCCGGCACCGGTGCATCGGAAGCGCCGACCACGGCCACCGCTCCCCCGCTGCGAGCCGCGAAGGAGGACTCGATCAACGTGGCGGCGGTCGTCTTCAAGGTCATGATTGATCGCATTGCGGGCTTTTTCCGCCGCCTCTTCGGGCGTGCCTGAGGCGGACCAGATCGGCATGAGCAACTCACCAGCGGAGCAGGCTCGATGTTCTCGACCTCTGGCTGTGCCACGATCACGGCGAGCAGGCTCGGAGAACTCGCCTTCGAGTCAGCCTACTCGAGCGCGCTTTCACCACTGAACGGTCCCTTCTGCCTGCTCATCGAGCTTGACGGCAGCAGCAAGGCCGAAGGTACGGAGTTGCCTCCACGCCTGCACCAGTGGGTTGCGACGCAGGCTGGTCCAGTGATCGGCGTCGGTAACGCGAGCGCTGGCCGGCATGCACTCGGCGCAACCTGTGATCTCGTCCTCCCTGACGACAAGGGGCTGGGCACGCTGCTGGACAACATCGCGAAGGCACCGATCACAGCGACGACGCTCGTTCAGGTCCTGCGGCTGACCGAGAGAATGCCCGCCGCGCAGGCGCTCACGGTGGAGTCACTCGCATATGCCACGCTGCAGTCGGGGGCGGAGTTTCGCCGATGGTCCGAGTCCCATCCACCTGAGCCGAGCCGGATTCCGACCGACAACGGCCCTCCGGTCTGCATTGAACGCCACAACGGGACGATTGAGATCAGGCTGAATCGCCCCTCCAGCCGCAACGCTATGACCTTGGAGATGCGCGACGCATTGGTCGAAGCATTCGAGCTAGCGAGCACGGACGACAGCGTCAGTACCATCGAGGTGAGCGGGGTCGGCGCTTGCTTCTCCACCGGAGGCGCACTCGATGAGTTTGGCACTGCCGTCGACCCCGCCAACGCACACGCGGTGCGTAGCCTGCGCCTGCCCGCAGCCACCCTGCTGCGCAGCAATGCGACCACTCGGTTCCATGTGCACGGCGCATGCATCGGATCGGGCATCGAGTTGCCTGCGTTCGCCAACCACCTGAGCGCCAGTCCGGGTAGCTTCTTCCAACTCCCGGAGATCCACTTCGGGCTGATACCCGGCGCTGGCGGCTGCGTCAGCATCCCGCGCCGGATCGGCAGGCAGCGAACCGCTTACCTGGCACTCTCTGCACGTCGCATCAATGCGACCACGGCGCTCGAATGGGGTCTTGTCGACGAGATCAGGCCGGCAGCTACACCCTAGCAGCTTACGCGTAATGGATGACGCGTCCGGCGCCAACCGTCAGACGAACCTCGACCGCGGCGGCGTCCTCGAACACCTGCTTTAAGGGCCGGTCAAGCACGCACAGATCGGCGACACTACCGACCGCCAGCCTGCGACGGGTGAGACCCGGTCGTAGCGGGTCCGAGCAGTAAAGATCGAGCACCGAGGCGGGCCCGAGCCGCTCGGTGGCGCCCAGCAGATGTCCCGCGCGTGTCCGCCGCTCCAGCGCCGCGGCCAACGCCTGCCAAGGATCGGGATCCCCGTACGGCGCATCGGATCCGGCACCTAAAGGAATCCCCGCAGCAGCGAAGCTTCCTGCACGGTAGATCCCTTCCAGCTCAGTTGTCGACAGCGAGGCGAGGTAGGTGTCGCCGCGTTCGAAAATGAAATTCGGCTGCGTGACGACGTGCAGGCTCGCCTCGCGGATCAGTTCGACCGCCTCCGCAGTCGCTAGGGCCGCATGCTCCAGGCGGTCGCCGGCCTGCACGCCTGCTGCCTGCAGCGCCGCTACCGCTAGCAAGAGCTCGACGAGCGTCACGCAATGAACGGCCACCGGACGGCCCACGCCGTGGCTGCGCTCGATCCGCTCGCACAATGCGTCGAACGAGGGCAGAGCCGCTTCGCGCAGATGGATCTTTGTTGCGCCTACGGAGAGACCGGGCATCGTCCAAGACGGGTCGAGCGCCTCGCTACCCATCATCAGCACATTCTGTTTCAGACGCCCTGCCTCACGTTCGGCAGCAAAATGGCGAAACTCGGCGAGGCCGTTTCCAGGGCTCGCCTCGGTCACGCCAGTGATGCCGAAGCGGGCAAGCCGCAGGCTGGCTTCCCCCAGCGCCGGCATGGACCCGCCGAGCCGCTCCCGCAGCCAGGCATCCGCGCTGTAGATGCGCCCGGTCAGTCTGCCCTCGACGCGCTCGAACGGATCTTCCCCACCCCTCTCATCGACCCCGAGGCATTGCAGGCCAAGAGAGTTGAAGATCCAGAGTTGACCGCTGCGATGCTGGATGCGAGCCGGGCGTCCGGGCACGACACGATCCAGCCAGCATCGGTCGATATCGCCCGCCACCGACTCGTGATAGCCAACGCCACGGATCCAGCCGTTGGAACCTCCGGCGCATCTGGTGAGCGTCGCAGCAAGCGCTTGCGCGCAATCGAGCTGCGGCGGTCCGCAATGCACCGAGTCGATCGCTGCGGCGTAGGCGAGTAGATGCAGGTGATGATCGTGCAGGCCAGGCAACACCGCGCCACCCGCAGCATCGAACACGCTCTCGCCCGGCTCGACAGTAAGGTCCGGCGCAAGCGCGACGATGTGCGCACCGTAGATACGGAGAGCGACCTGCGCGTGCTCGGGCGTGTTCGCATTGACGATCAGCATGCGAGCAACTCGTCCAGGGCTGCGTTGTCGGCACCATGCGTGCGCGCAACGCCGCCCACAATGGGCCGCTGCGGCCTGCAGCCAAGCAGTCCGCATGCGGACGCCAGCGCATGCCAGCGCCGCATGCGCGCCTGAAGCGCATCCACACCGCGCCACTGTTCCCAGGCTGCGCAGCACTCCACCACATCGCGCATGGCGAGCGAGACCAGGCTTCCACCCCCGGCGGCATGTGCGCACCAGGCCGCAAGCGCGGCATGCAGCCCCGTCAGCGGATCGGCGATTGCATCCCCGCAGAACGCCCATTCTCCGGTGGCTTGCGCAAGCACCGCAGACAATCCGCCCCCCACGCCGGCGTCGTCACCAAAGGCGACCCAGTTCGCCTCGGGTTCCTCGCGACCATGGCCGGTGATACTGACCCAGCTCAGGCCAGGATTCTCGGCGAGCATGCGCTCGGCGTCGATGCCAAGCTGGCGCAGTGCGCGCGGCCGGGAGGCCTCGATGACGATGTCGGCCGTCTCGATCAGTCGGCGCAGCCGAGCCACCCCCTGGGCGGACGTGAAATCGATCGCCACGCAGGTCTTGCCCGAATTGAGCAGATCGAAGAAGTCCGGGTTGCCGGCGCGGGCGCCGTCGGGGCGGAGCGTGCTCTCGACCTTGATCACGCTGGCACCGAGCTGGTGCAGTATCTGCGCGCAGAGCGGCCCCGCCCAGAGTGAAGAGAGGTCGACCACCCGGGGTACGCGTCCACTTCGCGCAGGCTCAACGCGCTCACCGAAGTTCTGCACACGACACCAAGGGACACCGTCCCGCGGCAACGCATTCGCGTCGGCCGCCGGCAAGCCGAGCAGCCGCGCACGCCCAAGCGCCGCCTCCACCGTATGGGCACCAAGGGCCGTGGCGAGCTGCGCCCAGTCCGCAATCTCACGCCCCTCCATCCATGCGGGTACCAGCTCCCAATCCTCGGCGCGCGCCAGATTGACGGCCAGCATGCCGTCTGCGGCCTGCAGCAGACGGCAGCTACCGCCGGGAGAGTGGCGCCCCTGCCGGCGCAGGCCGAGCAGTGCGGCACGGTGCACAAGCATGACGTCCGCCTGCTGCCACGCGGGTGGCAACTTGACACCGAGTGCCGCGAGCGCCCTCAGCACAGCGTTGGCACATGCCCCAACCGGGGCGGGCAGCATCCTGCCGGGTCGTGAGGGGTTCCCGGTAATCCACATCAGCCCACTGCACACCCAGGCCAGCGCCGGATGAAGGTCTGCCGGTCCAGATTCGATGCGGACATCCGCACCGAGCGCCGCAAGCAGATGCGCGGCGTAACGGGTCTCACACCCCTCCCCCGCAAGGATGAAGCCGCGGCCGGACAGAAGCATCCCCGCCGTCGAGTTGGAGGGCACTGCACGTCCGGCATCCATGTTCGCACCCGCCTTCAGGTCGGGAGCGAGAGCTCGTCGCGCAGCACCCTGCGCAGGATCTTGCCCATCTCGTTGTAGGGCAGTTGCTTACGGAAGCTGATCACGGCAGGCACGCGCGAGGAGCGCAGGCGCGCACGCACCCAGTCGCGCAGTTCGGCCTCGCTGACATCCGTACCGCGATTGATGACCACCGCCGCGCCGACGGTCTCGCCCCATTCCGTATCGGGAACTGCAACCACGGCCACATCGGCGATCGCCGGATGCTGACGCAGCACATCCTCGATCTCTCCCGGCGAGATGTTCTCACCACCGCGCACGATCACGTCGTCGGCCCGACCATCGAGGTAGAGAAAACCGTACTTGTCCACATAGCCACGGTCCCGCGTCGGGAACCAGCCGTCCCCGTCAAGCAGGCTGCCGATGCCCAGGTACTCACCGGATACCTGCCCACCGCGCACGAAGACGTCTCCCACCTCTCCCACCGGCAAGGCCTTGCCGTCGCAATCGCGGATCTCGATCTCGACCGTGCCGATCGGGCGGCCGACCGAATGCAGGCGCTTCCGGACCTCGGGGTCGACGCTGAAGAAGCCTTCGCGGTGGCCGTCGGGGTCGAGCAGTGCGATGGTCGAGCTCGTCTCGGTGAGGCCATAGGCATTGGTGAAATCGACCCCGGGCCAGAGCTGCATGGCACGCTCGATCACCGGCGCAGGCATCTTGCCGCCACCATAAGCAAGCGCGCGCAGGCTCGGCAGCGCCGCATCTCCCCCGCTGGTGTCGATGTACTCGATCACGCGCGCAAGCATCGTGGGGACGACGAAGGCATTCGTCACCTTCTCGCGCTGACAGGTGTCGAGCCAGGCCTCGCCATCGAAATTAGGCAACTGCACCATGCGACGGCAGGCATACGTTGAGCTCAGGATCGCCGAAATTCCGGCGATGTGATACGGCGGCACCGCGACGAGCGTGGCATCGTCATCCTGTGCCGCACCGAATTGCACGGTACCGAGGATGTAGCTCATCAGATTTTCGTGGCGCAGGACGGCCGCCTTGGGCGCACCCGTCGTGCCACTGGTGAACAGCTGCACTGCGACCGCATCCGGCTCTGCGGGGACAGCGTCGTCTGCCGGCACGCCCGCATCGAACGCCTCGCGGAGGAAGGTCTCGCGGTCGACCACGATGAATCCTGGCGGAATCTCCACGCCTTCGAGCAGGGCCGGGTCGGCAATCAGCCAGGCCGGAGCGATCCGGGCCAGCAGCGCCTGGATCTCCGGCTTTGTCAGCCGGTAGTTCATCGGCACGTACGGAAGCCCGGCGCACGCCGCAGCGTACAGCGCGACCGGCGCGGCAATGCTGTTGATGTCCAGGAAGCCGACGTGACGACAACCGCTCCCACGGATCTTCGCACCGGCGCGACGCGCAGCTTCAAGCATCTCGGCATAGCGTATCGAGCGCTCACCACAGGTCACTGCAACCCGTTCCGGATGGCATTCCGCCGCCATCTCCAGCGTCATCAGCACGTTCATGGCCTCAGTCCGAGGACGGCAGGGCCTTCGCCTGCTTGACCACGAGCTCACCGCCGTCAATCGACAGGCTACCCTTCCCACCCTTGGTGCACAGGAACTCGAAACGCTCCGCTTCATCGGTGTAGCGCTTGCCCACCAACGTGCCCTGGGCAAGCGCAGCCTCCGGGGCCAGACCCGCCGACTTCTCTGCGGTCATCGCAAGCATCTCGGCGCCACCGCATTCGAGGCGGATATCGTCCGCAGCCGCTCGAACCACCATCACCTCGGTATCGCACACCGCACTTTTCAGTCGCGAACCTGCTTTCAACGTAGCCATTTCAGCTCCTCGAACGATCCAGGGTTGGAAAGACAGCGAACGTGCCAAGCACCCTTCCGGAACCGAAATCTCCGGCCGCCGCTATCGATGAGCGAATTCTGTTCGATGCAAAGCGCGCTCATCAACGCCTCTCCGGCACCCTGACCTGAATTGAGCCCGAATAGGCCGAATCAGACCTTTGCGGCGATCCCGCCCCTCACGGTTTTTTTCTATCTTGGCTCTGGGGCTGCACCTTCCGCCCGTGCCTCGGACCAGCCATGTCGCGCACTACCTGATCCGACACCCCAGGCAGCCTCACCCTATTCCGCAAACGAGCACGAGACACGAGCATGCAGCCACCTCCTCCTCTTTCCAGCCTTCGCGTGATCGAGAGTTCCATTCTCGGCCCTGCCGCAATCACCACCGCACTGGCCGACCTGGGCGCCGACGTGATCAAGGTCGAATCCCCAACCGGCGACTACATCCGCGAGATGACTTGGCCGATCATCGAGGGGGTCTCGCTAATGCACTACCACCTCAATCGCGGCAAGAAGAGCATTACGCTCGACCTCAAGGTCGAGGTCGCCCGCGGGATCTATCGCGAGCTGGTGCGCGGTGCCGACGTCGTCATCGAGGCATCCAAGCCGGGGGCACTGGCCCGCTACGGACTCGGCTACGACGACCTGCGCAAGATCAACCCGAAGATCGTGTTCTGCACCGTATCCGGCTACGGTATGACCGGCCCCTACAAGGACATGCCCTCGCACGGGATCGCCTATGACACCTGGAGCGGCATCGTGAAGCCGGCCTATGACGAGGAGGGCTTCTGCTACATCCCCGAGCACATCGGCATCGGCATCAACGCAGCGCCGCTTTTCGGCGGGCTGGCCGTCCTCGCGGGCGTCATCCGTGCGCGCGAGACCGGCGAAGGCTGCTTCATGGAGCTCGCGCAGAGCGACGCGGCTGCCGCTTTCGACTGGTACCGCAGCGAGAGCCACATGGCCTACGCCCGCCCCGAGGACGTGGTCACCGGCAACAAGGCCGACAACTACGTGCGCCGTCCCGTCGCCACGGCGGGCATGAAGGAAGGCGTCCGCTATCAGCTCTATGACAGCGCCGACGGCCACGTGCTGTTCATGGCCTCCGAGCAGGCATTCTGGAAGAACTTCTGCGCCGGCGTCGGCCGCATCGATCTTTTCGAGAAATGGCCGGGCTCGAAATACGCCGACCACGCGCGCGGCAATCGCGAACTCCAGGCCATCCTGCGCGACATCTTCCGCTCGCGCAAGACCCGGGAATGGCTCGACTTCGGTGTCGAGTTCAACACGCCGATCGCCCCCGTCAACACGCCGGCGAACATCGTGGACGACCCCCAGTTCAAGGACCGTTTCCACGTGCTGCCGCAGGAGCGGCACGGCGCCGACATGCTCGGCTTTCCGGTCAAGTTCATCGGCGAGCCCGAGGTTGCCCCCGAACGCGCGCCGACCGTTGGAGAACACACCGAAGCCGTGCTGAACAAGGTCCTCGGCTATGACGCCACCCGGATCGCCGAACTGCGCGAAAAGGGTGCCCTCGGCTGATCGTGCGCAGCGCGTCATGCAATGAAACATGAGCGGCCACATTCGATACCGCAAGCGCGGAGCGGGCACGAGGTGGCTGCATAAAATCGATTCGACAGGAAGGGCGCACGACATCCGGTGCGCCCCACGCATCGAAACAGCATCCGGAGGCAATGACACATGGACAGTCCCCTTCATACCCCGCTCTGCGACAAGCTCGGCATCGAGTATCCCGTCGTCGCCTTCACACACTGCAAGGACGTCGCCGTCGCAGTGATAAACGCCGGTGGTTTCGCCGTGCTGGGCGAGGCCCTGCACACCCCGGACCAGATCGCCGCCGACATCAAGTGGATCCGCGAGCGCATCGGCGGCAAGCCATTCGGCATCGACCTCGTTCTGCCCTCCTCGGTGCCCGAGGAGAAGACCGTCGACGAACTGATGGCGATGATTCCGCAGGAGCAACGCGATTTCGAGCAGCAGATCAAGCGCAAGTACAACGTCCCCGATCCCAAGGTGGCGCCGGACATTCACCACTGGGGCGGGCTGGACCAGAAGCGTGCGCTCGACCAGCTCGAGGTCATCTTCGACGAGCGCGTGCCGGTGTTTGCCTCCGGCCTGGGATCGCCGGCCTTTTTGCTCAAGCGCGCGCACGAGCTGGGCATGCAGGTGTGGGGCCTGGTCGGCAAGCCACGGCAGGCCAAGCGCCAGATCGAGGCCGGCACCGACGTCATCATTGCCCAGGGCTACGATGCCGCAGGCCACACCGGCAATATCGGCACCTTCTCCATCGTCCCGCAAGTGGTAGATGCGGCGCGTGGCACGGGCGTCCCGGTGATCGCCGCGGGCGGCGTCACCACCGGTCGCCACCTCGCTGCAGCGCTCGCGCTCGGCGCCGACGGCGTGTGGACGGGCTCGCTGTGGCTGACCTCGCGCGAATCGGACGTCAACATGCCCCTCAAGGAGCGTCTGCTCGAGGCCGAGACCGAGGACACCATGTACTCGAACTGCATCTCGGGCTACACCATGCGCACCACGCGCTGCCCGTGGCACGACGAGTGGATGAGCGACGCCGCACCCGCAGTGCTCAAGCCACCGCTGCAGATGATCCTGTCGTCGAACTACATTCAGGGCTCGCTGGACTATCAGCGCAAGGACCTGATGACCGAGGCCGCCGGCCAGGGCATCCACTACGTCAAGGAGATGAAGCCCGCCCGGCAGATCCTTTCCGACATCGTCGAGGAGGCACTCGATGTCTTCGACCGATTCTCAGCCTGAGTCGCCCTTCAGTGCCGGGTTCGAACCGGCACTTCGCGACCTCGAGGCCGAATGCGACGGGGGCCGCCCGATCGAAGGCACCCACTTCGCCGGGCGGCAATCCTTTACCGGCCGCCTGACCGGACATTACCGGGACTACGGCCCCTATCCCTGGCGCTGGTACCTGCTCGGCTCGCTCACACGCAAACCCGAGGGCTTCGCCCATGAAGCAGTCTGGTGCGACGCCGACAGCCTGTACCCGGTCTCCGACCCCGGGCGGACGATCGAACAATCCTGCAGAACGGAGTAAACAATGCGAATCGTGGTTTGCGTGAAGGAAGTGCTGGACCCGGCTGCGGTCAACAACTACGCCCTGGCAGGCGGCCTCAGGATGAGCGCCGACGGTCGTCACCCGGACGTCGCCGCCATCCCCCGGCTGATCAACGGCTATGACGAACAAGCGCTCGAGGCCGCCCTGCGTCTGCGCGACGCGGGCGTGGACTGCCGCATCGTGGCGCTCACCATCGGCAGCGACGCGACCGCGATGCTCAAGCAATGCGCGGCACTCGGCGCCGACGAGATTGTTGCCATCGACCCGGGAGGGATTGCATCGGATACCAGCGGCATCGCGAAAGTGCTCGCTGCCTGGATCCAGAACACTGGCGGGGCCGACCTTGTGCTCTGCGGACGCCAGGCGTCCGACGACGATCAGGGCGTAGTGCCGCTCGCGCTCGCGGAAACCCTTGGCCATGCAGTGACCACACTCGCGCGCGATGTCAACTTCGCTGACGGTCAACTGACCGTCACGCGCGCAACCCCGGAAGGCGATGAGGTCGTGCGTGGAAAGCTGCCGGCAGTCGTCACGGTCAGCAACGAACTCGGCGCCCCGCGCTTCCCGACTGCCAAGGCAAAGATGGCTGCCCGCAAAATGGTCGCTGAAGTCGTTCCGATAGACAGCCTCGGCGTTGATCCGGCCACGCTTACGCCGCAGATCGAGTTGCAACGACAGGTCGTACCGCAGGTTCAAGGCAACTGCGAGTTCATCACGGGCTCTCCTTCCGAGATCGCGCAGGCTCTGATGGCACGCATTCGCGCAGTCTGAGCGTCGAGAATCCGGCGAGCGCGGCCGCCGCCGGACTCGGCCCGGGCGCCCTTGCCAGAGCCACCCTCAGGCCAGCGGCGCGACCCCGCTGAGCAGCAGGCGTACCAGCTCCGTCTGCCGCGTCACACCCGTCTTTGCAAAGATCGCACGCAGTTGGCATCGCGCGGTATTACGGCTGATACACAACTGCTCGGAAGCCTCGTCAACAGTCATTCCTCCGAGCAACTG
Organism: Thauera sp. JM12B12; assembly: GCF_039614725.1. NCBI lineage: Bacteria > Pseudomonadati > Pseudomonadota > Betaproteobacteria > Rhodocyclales > Zoogloeaceae > Thauera > Thauera sp. JM12B12. The sequence continues at coordinate 2,396,334 of NZ_CP154859.1, forward strand.
GAGGGCGAGGGTGGACTCAGCGGGAGTCAGTCCGTAAAGTCGCTGGAGCACGGACTGGGATGCCTGCGACTTCTGCTCCGCATCGCGGATGATCACCACCACGGCTGGGCTTTCAGCAGAGTCGGACCACTCGGTCATTGGCGCAGCCTTGATCACGACCCCAAGGTTCGGGCGCCCGGACGGTCGCGTCAGGGACATGCCCGAGACAAGGTGAGGCCGCGGAGTCGTCTCGCCACTGATTGCATGCTCGATCATGCCCTGCAGTTCTCTGTTCTCGGCGCCGAATGCGGCATGGAGGCGACCGTTGATCACGCTTAGACCATCGCGCTGATGCAGGATCTCCATCGCCGCATTATTGCTGCGCAGTATGTGCCCGCACCTGTCGAGGATCACCGCCCCCACGGCGAGCCGTTCGAGCGTCCCGGCGTACAGTTGGCGTTCCGCCTCGGTCACATCGATCTGATTACGCAGCCTGACCGCGCAGCGAATATGGGGTAGCAGGACCTGACAGATCGCACGCTCGGCATCACCGAAATTCTGGCTCCGTTCTGCACGGCTAACGCGCAATCGGCAACAAGGATCGCCACCATCCCCCAGGTCAGCGCCCAGGTAGTAGCGGATCGTCAGCGGCGACAGGAACTCCTTGTAGATTGCGCTGCGCAGCCACTCCTCTTCATTCACCACTTCCTCGACTGTCATTACCTGCCCCACCGGCAGATTGACGAACGGGTCGACGGCGTAGAAGAAACTGTTGTAGGTCTCTGCGATCTCCGGCTTTGCCTCACCGGCAAAAACCACCTGCCAGGGGTGCTCGGGCGACGGCGGGCGCAGGATCATCGTCACGTAGTTGGCATCCAGCCTGTCGCGAAGGACACTAAGGAACCCGCTCCATGGTGTCGGATCAGACGTGCCCTCATGGACCATTCGCACAAGCCGATCGTATTCGGCCAGCGTAAGACCGGATTTCAGGAACAAGTCTTCGAAGTCGCTTCCAGAGATATCCACGCTTTCGGGCTTCCTTTCGGCCAAAGCCTCATCGCGTACAACGGGCAGAAACCAGTTGCAGTTGGGTAAACAAGCATTCAGCCGCACGATGCAAGGCTTCCACGGTAGCCCCGAACCGTGGCGATCGTCCTTGACCTGCCGCAATTCTGGGCGGTCCGACGTCCTGACGTCGAACATCTGAACCGCCCCACGAAACGGAGGTTGATCAAGCGGCCGCGCCGGCTGCCGCCTGATTTCCACAATCTGGGCCCCGGCGGAGGCGAGCTTGAAGACCTGCTGATGACTAACGAATCGGATGAAACCTCACCCGGGCCGACGCAAGCCGTTGGTTCGAAACGCCATGCTCGGGAAGGATATTTCCGGGCGCGCACGCGTCCATTGGCCGTAAGATTGCCGCCTGTCGATCCCTCAGCCTGCCAGATGTTGCCCAACCCCGACCAGAACGCTGCCGCATTGCTCGTCGTCGACGACGATCTCGTCGCCCAGGCACGCATGAAGGCCTACTTCAGCAAGGAAGGCTATCGCGTGCTGCTCGCCGAGGATGGCGAGAGCTTCTGGCGGCAGATCGGCAAGGGCGAGGCCGAGCTCGTGCTCCTCGACATCAATCTTCCGGGACAGGATGGCCTGTCGCTCGCGCGCGAGTTGCGGGCGCGCAATCCGTCGATCGGCATCATCCTGGTCACCAGCCGCAGCGACGATGTCGACAAGATCGTCGGGCTCGAGGTCGGCGCCGACGACTACGTCACCAAGCCCTTCAATCCGCGCGAGCTGCTCGCCCGCGTCAAGAGCCTGCTGCGGCGGACGACGGGCGCAAGGCCGGGCGGCGACGAGGATCTTTTCGCCTTCGCCGGGTGGACGCTCAATCTGCCGCGGCGCCGGCTCAGCGACCCGCTCGGGCGCGAGGTGGTGCTGACGCGCGGCGAGTTCGAGTTGCTGGCGATGCTCGTGCGCCACGCCGGCGAGGTCATCAACCGCGACCGCCTCTCGCGCGCCGTCAGCGGGCACGACTGGTCGCCCGAGGATCGCTCGGTGGATGTGCTTGTGCGCAGGCTGCGCGCCAAGCTCGACGCGCCCGAGCGCGCGGAATCGCTGATCGCCACGGTGCGCGGCGAGGGTTACCGGCTCGCGGTGGACGCCGAGCGCGTGTCCGGCTAGCGGTCGGATTCGGGCGCGGACACGCCGCGGGCGATGGCGCGCGCACCCTCGAGCGCCACGAGGGTCGCGACCCAGGTCCCCGCCAGCGCCTCGACGCGTGCGACGAGCAGGCTCTCCACGCCTCCCCTCAGGACGTCCTGTTCGAGCGCCGCGGCCTCCGCGCCCAGGCGCACCGCGCCGACGCTCACCGCCGCGCCGCGCAGCTTGTGTGCGAGCCTGGCGCAGCGCGCCGTGTCCGCCTCGTTCGCCGCAGCGAGCAGCGCGGCGACGAGCGGGTCGCCCTGGGTGCGGAAGATGCGCACGATGTCGTCGACCACTTCGGTGCCGAGCGCCACCTCCTCCTCGCGCAGGAAGGCGACATCGACCCATTCGTTCGCATCGGCAATCGGCGGTGTTCGGCCCTCGGCCTCCATGCGCGCCGGGATTGCCGCGACCTGCGCGCCGACATCCGTCCGCCCGTCTTCCGGAGGGCCGCCCCCGCTCATGTCCTTGCCAAGGCCCTCGCCGAGCAGCGCCGCCAGCACCGCACCCAGCTTTGCCCGTGAGAAAGGCTTGGACAGGAAGGCCGCAAACCCGGACTCGAGCAGCGCATCGACCTCGCGCCGCGGGATGTGGGCGGACATCAGCACGGCCGGGGTACGCGCATGCTGCGGCAGCATGCGCATGCGCGTGAGCAGTTCGCGGCCGTCGCCGTCGGGCAGGTTCATGTCGACCAGGGCGAGCTCCACCGGCCGCGCCTCGAGCAGGCGCAAGGCGTTCTGGATGTCGGGCGCGCTGACGGCCTGCTGGCCGAGGGCGTCCAGGAAGCGCTCCACCACCATGCGGTTGACCTCGTCGTCCTCGACCACGAGCACCCGGTGACCGCGCGCGAGTCCATTCGCGCCCGGATCGGCCGCGGTGGATGCATCGCCGGCGGCAGGTGCCGCGACCGCGGGCAGGCGCAGATCGAAGGCGACCGTCGTGCCCTGCCCCGGCGCGCTCACGAGCGCGATGCGGCCACCCATCGCCTCGACCAGGCGCCGGCACACCGCGAGCCCGAGCCCGGTGCCGGCGTGATGGCGGCCGCTGTCGCGCACCTGGACGAAGGGCTCGAACACCTCCTGCTGGCGGGCGGGCTCGATGCCGATGCCGTGGTCCTCGACCGCGAAGTGCAGCACGTCCGGCCCGACGCCGCATCGCACATGCACCGTCACCGCGCCCTCGTCGCTGAACTTGATCGCATTGCCGACCAGATTGAGCAGGATCTGGCTGAGCTTGCGGCGGTCGCCTTGCACTGCGTCCGGCACCGCCGGATCGACCTCGGCGACGAGCGCCAACCCCCGTGCCGCGGCCCGCGTGCCCTGCACCGCGAACACGTCATTGACCGTGTCGCGCAGGCTGAACGTCATGCTGTCGAGCTGCACGCCGCCGGCCTCGATGCGGGCGAAGTCGAGCATGTCCTCGAGCAGTTCGAGCAGCAGCAGCGCCGCAGCGCGCATCTGCGCCTGGTACTGGGTGCGCTCGGCGGCGGTCGTGGACTCCTCCACGAGCTCGAGCAGGCCGAGGATGCCCGAGAGCGGCGTGCGCAACTCGTGGCTGACGGTGCCGAGAAAAGCCGTCTTCGCGCGGTCGGCGCCCTCGGCAACCTGCCGCGCACGGGCGTGATCGGCGGTCTCGCGCGCGAGCGCGGCATTGGCTTCGCGCAGCTGCGCGGTGCGGGCGAGGACCTCGCTCTCGAGCTCCTGCTGCTGCCGCCTGAGCGCCGCGGCGAGGCGGTCGCGCTCGATCGCATCGTTGCGGAAGCGCTCGAGCGCGCGCGCGAGCGAGGCGAGCTCGTCGTCTCCGGTCGTGTCGATGCGGACTTCGCGCTGTCCCGCAGCGAGCGCGAGGGTGGCCTCCTCGAGCGCGAGCAGGCGGCCGAGCGTGTGCCGACGCAGCACGTGGATGCCGACCAGCACGGTGACGAGAAGGAGCGCGGCGGCGATCACGCCGAAGGCGATCAGCCCCGAGGTGGCGCTGCGTTCGGCGGCCGAGCCGGCAGCGGCGAGGATGCGGCCGCCGCGGTGGATGAGCTCGCCGGCGAGGGCGTCGAGCTCGGTGGTGAGCTCGCCGACCGCGTTCTGCAGGGCATCAAGCTGCCCCCGCAGCGCGATCTCGCGCGCGCGCAGCGCGAAGGCCCCTTCGTCTTCCAGTGCCGACGACAGCAGCCTGTGCGCCTGCAGACCCTGCTCCCGCCCGCCCGGGTCGGCGATATCGGCGAGCCGCCGCCCGAGCAGCACAAGATGGTCGCCGAACTCGGCGCGTGCCCCCTGCAGCCGCGACACCGACTCGAGCTCGTCGAGGCGGTCGATCAGGAAAGCCAGCGCATGCACGGTGAGATTGAGTTCGTGCATGCGTTCGAGCGCATCGACATCGAGGTCCAGCACACGATCGCGCGCGGCCTCGCGCACCTGCGCGGGCAGGCCGGGTTCGGCCGCGCCCGGCTGCAGCAGCGTGGTCAGGGTCGAGACGAGCTGCGCAGTGGCGTTGTCGGCGTGGATGCGGGCGAGTTCGTCGAGTTCGTCGATTCCGGCGCGCAATGCGCGGACGCGCTCCATGCGCTCGGCACGCAGCAGCAGGCGCTCGGCGATGGTGTGGCTCATGGACTCGAGGCCGGTGGCGAGCTGGTCGCCGGTCGTCTGCAGACGAGTGCGCAGCTCGGCTTCGACGTGGGGCGAGCGCAGCGCGGCAAGGCGGTCGCGCACGAGCGGCACGTCGGCACCGAGCGCGGCGCGCAACAGCTCGAGTTCGGCGGCCGAGTCGGCGCGCACCAGCCGTGGTGCCAGCGCGGCCAGACGTGCGTTGGCGCGGACGGCCTCGTGCAAGGCGTCGGCAGCCGGCAGCGTCTCGCGCACGATGGCCTGCTGACTGCCCACCACGCGCTGGAAGCTCAGCCAGCCCACGGCCGCCACCAGCACCGTACCGATCGCAGCTACGAGCAGCCCGAGCAGCAGGCGCTCGCGCAGACCGAACCGGCGTGCGCGCGGGCGATTCACGTAAGATTGGGCGGTCGGGTTCTGGATTGAGTGGGGCATGCGTGTGCAGCGGTGGAGGACCATGATGCGCCGGGTTTCATCTTACCGGTGGTGCGCCCGGCGGGGGCTGCGCATGTGCGCACTCGCCACCGCGCTGGCCGCAAGCGCGGCGCAGGGCGCTACGCCGGCCGCCCCCGAGTGGCCGCTGGAGCGCTGGGAGGGCGATCACCGCGCCGAGCCCCGCGCCGACGCCCGACCGGCAGGCCATTCACTGCCCTCCCCGACGCAGCGCTGGATGCTGTGCGCGGTCTATCCACATCTCAAGGACAGCTACTGGCTGGCGGTCAATTTCGGCATGACCGAGGAGGCGCGCGCGCTCGGCGTCGGGCTCGGGGTGCGCGAGGCCGGCGGCTATGGCCAGCTCGCGCGCCAGCGCGAGCGGGTAACGGACTGCCTGCGGGATGCCGCCAACGATGCGCTGCTGATCGGCACCGTGAGCCGCAGCGGGCTCAACGACCTGCTCGCCCCCCAGCTCGGTCGCACGCTCGTGCTCGGCCTGGTCAACGACATCGACCCGCAGGTGGTGCGCGCGCGCATCGGGGTGCCGTGGTATCAGCTCGGCTGGGCGGTCGGCCGCTGGCTGGCCGGGCGCCATCCGGGCGGCGGCCCGCGGGCCCGCATCGCCTGGCTGCCCGGACCGGCCGACGCGGACTGGGTCGGCTTCATCGACCGTGGCTTCCGTGACGCGATCACGGGCAGTGCGGTCGAGATCGTCATCGAGCGCCACGGCGACACCGGCCGCGCAATCCAGCGCCGGCTGGTGGAGACCGTGCTCGACGCGCAGCCGCAGCTCGATTACCTGGTGGGCAACGCGCCAATGGCCGAGGCCGCGATCGCCGAACTGCAGCGCCGCGGGCGCGAGGACGCCACCGCCATCGTCGCCTCCTACCTCACGCCGGGCGTACATGGCGGGATCATGCGCGGCCGCATCCTCGCCGCGGTGACCGACTTTCCCGTGCTGCAGGGGCGGCTGGCGGTGCGCCAGGCCCTGCTGGCGCTGGAGGGGCTGGCGATCGAGCCCTACGTGGGGCCGGCCGTGGAGCTCGTCGACCGCGCCTCGCTGGCGCGCTTCCCGGCGCAGTGGATGCTGCCGCCCGCCGGTTTCGTTCCCGTGTACGAGATCGCGCCGACCCGGCCCTGAGGCCCGGTCGGCGCGCGAACGCGTTCCGGAAGGCTTACATCGGCTTGGCGTTCCGCTCCAGGAAGTCGAGTACCAGGGCGCGTTCCTCATCGCTCAGCCCGGCGCGCGGGAACATGCTCTCGGTGATGCCGTGCCACTGCTTGACGGTGTAGTCACCCGGCTCGCGCGGCACATGGCAGAGCGTGCAGCGTTCGTAGAACAGCTTCTCGCCCGGCGTCAGACCGGCGGTGGCGGCGGCCTTGGCCTCTTGGGCGCGCTCGGTCAGGGCGAGCGCGGCGGCCTCCACACGCCCGGTCGTGGTCTCGACCACCGGCGGCTCGTAGGCGCGGTTGGGGCCTTCGGCGTCGGTGCATTTGCGGAAGTAGGCCAGGCAGGTATTGGCGCTGGTGGCCTGGCTGAGGTCGCTCGCCGCCACGCTGGTGGTGAGCACGTTGATCGCGCCGCTGTTGCAGCGGCCCTTGCTGTCCTTCGACAACCAGGCGCCTTCGTAGATGCTGATCACGCCCTTCATGATGTTGGACGACACCCGGGCGCCGACGATGACCGCGCCGCGGTCGTTGTACACCTCGATCAGGTCGCCGTCCTTGACGCCGCGTTCGCGCGCGTCCTCCTCGCTGACCAGCGCGAACTCGCGGCCCTGGATGTTGAGGTGCTTCGCGCATTCGGCGTTGGCCATCTGCGAGTGCACCCGCATGTAGGGGTGCGGGCTCACCACATGCACCTGTCCCGGCTTGGCATTGCCGAGGAATTCGGCCGGCTCGAGGTACTTCGGGATCGGCGGGCATTCCTTGGTGCCGAAGCGCTCGAAGGCTTCGACGTACAGGCCGATCTTGCCGGTGGCGGTGTGCAGCGGGTTCTTGACCGGATCGGCATAGAAGTCGCCATGGCGCACCCAGCGGCGGGCGGCGGCGGGCACTTCCATCTCGGCGACGCCGGTTTCCCAGAACGCCTCGAAGGGGATCGTGGCGTCGGTGTTGGCGTAGCTCTTCCTGACGATGTCCATCACCGTCAGGCCCTCGGTGAAGCCGTACTCGACGCCGAACAGCTCGGCGAGGCGGCGGAAAATCTCGAAGTCGTCCAGGCTCTCGCCATAGGGCTGGATCACCTGGCGCATCGCCCAGATCTTGTCGTTGCTGTAGGTGCCGCCCGTGCTGATGTCGTCGCGCTCGAGGTGGCTGGTGGCCGGCAGCACGATGTCGGCGTAGCGCGAGGACGCGCACCACCACGGGTCCTGGTTCACCACGGTGTGCACCTTCTTCGCCATCGCCTCGATCAGCTCGTTGGTGTTCTGCTGGTGATGGACGAAGTTGTTGCCGGCGTTGTAGATCATGTGCACGTCGGGGAAGGTGAAGTTCGCGCCGTCGCGGGTGTAGGGCTTGCCGGGGTTGAGCAGCATCTCCGAGATGCGCGAGGCCGGGCAGCGCCCCTTGGCCGGGTTGCGTCCTTGCGGGATGCCGACCGCGCCGCGCTTGCCCGACACCGGCATGCCGCCACCACCGTAGTGCCAGGAGAAGCCCACGCCCTCGCCCGGCTTGCCGATCTTTCCGGTCATGGCGGCGAAGGCGATGATGGCCCAGTGCGTCATCTCGCCGTGGTGGGCGCGCTGCAGCGACCAGGCGCCGGCGAACTCGGTGCGCTTGCTGGCGAACAGGTCGGCCATCTCGACGATCTTCGCCGCCGGGATGCCGGTGATCTTCGCCGCCCATTCCGGGGTCTTGGGCGGCGTGCCGTCGGCGTCCTTGCCGAGCAGGTAGGGCAGGAATTTCTCGAAGCCCACGGTGTACTTGTCCAGGTAGGCCTTGTCGTACTTGCCGGTGGTGTAGACGTGCCAGCACATGGCCAGGAACAGCGCGGTGTCGGTGTTGGGAACGATCTTCACCCACTCGGCGCGCATGGCCTCGTCGGTGGTGGTGCGCTGCGGGTTGATCGACACGAACTTCACGCCGGCATCGCGGATCGCCTCCCAGCGCGAATACATCTGGTGGTCGGCCACCGTGTATTCGATGCGGTTGTTCTTCCACGGGTCGCAACCCACGAGCACGAAGACCTCGGTGTGGTCGCGGATCACTTCCCAGGAGGTCTGCGGCGAATACACCTCCATGTCGCCGATGATGTGCGGCAGGCTGACCTGCGAGGCGCCGCCGGAGTAGTCGCCGGTGGTCACGCTGTGGCCGCCGATGAGGCCGAACAGCCGCCCCTGCAGCACCTGCGGGCGCAGCACGCCGGCATGCGACCAGCCGCCGTAGGACGCGCTGAACACGGCGTCGTTGCCGTGCTGCTCGATGGTGCGCAGGCTGGCGTCGGCCACCAGGGCGAGTGCATCTTCCCAGGACACGCGCACGAACGGTTCCTTGCCGCGCAGGTGCGCCTTGACGTCGCCGCGCGGATTGGCGAGGTAGGAGCGGCGCACCATCGGGTACTGCACGCGGGTGGGATGGTAGGTGCGGCTGAGCACACCTTCGAGCAGCATCTGCGTCGGCATGGGGTCGAAGCCCGGCAGCGGCTGCACGCCGATCAGCACCCCATTCTTCACCACCGCCTTGAAGGGACCGTAGTGCGAGGCATGCGGGATCAGCACGGTGTCGGCGGCGAACACCTCGTTGAGGCCGAAAAGCTTGAGACCGCCCGCGGCGACGGCGATGGCGGCGGAGGACTTGAGGAAGGCGCGGCGGCTGAGCGACATGATGGATCTCCCGGTTTCGGCCGCCGGCCGAAGCGGCCCGCGGTTCTTCATGGCTTTCATCATCCTTGCCGCGCGTTAACCGAGGCTGGAGAATTGCTAACCGCGTTCGCTTCTTCGTTAACCGCATTAACTTCGACCCGGCGCCTCGTCACCGAGCCGCGGCGCATGCAGGTTCCGCACCATCCTCTCCATGGCCTCCGGGCCCAAACGTCATGAGCATCCAGACCGTCCCCACCCGCCCCTTCGCCGGCCAGCGCCCCGGCACCTCCGGCCTGCGCAAGAAAGTCACCGTCTTCCAGCAGCCGCACTACCTCGAGAATTTCGTGCAGGCGGTGTTCGACACCTTGCCCGGCCACGCGGGTCAGACCCTGGTGCTGGGCGGCGACGGCCGCTTCCACAACCGCAGGGCGGTGCGCACCATCCTGCGCATGGCGGCGGCCAACGGCTTCGCCAAGGTGCTGGTGGGCCGCGGCGGGCTGCTGTCGACGCCCGCGGTGAGCGCGGTGATCCGCCACCGCGGCGCCTTCGGCGGCCTCATCCTGTCGGCCAGCCACAACCCGGGCGGGCCGGACGGCGACTTCGGCATCAAGTACAACGCCGCCAACGGCGGCCCCGCACCGGAGAGGCTCACCGAGGCGATCTACGCGCGCAGCCTGGAGCTCGCCGAGTACCGCATCGAGGACGCGGGTGCGGACATCGACTTCGACACCCTGGGCACGCGCGCGCTCGGCGCCATGACCGTCGAGGTGATCGACCCGGTCGCCGACTACGCCGAGCTGATGCAGCAGCTGTTCGACTTCGACGCCATGCGCGCCTGGTTCGCCGCCGGCCACCGCATGCGCTTCGACGCCATGAGCGCGGTGAGCGGGCCCTACGCACGCGCGATCCTCGAGGGCCAGCTCGGTGCTCCGGCGGGCACGGTCATCAACGGCGAGCCGCTGGAGGATTTCGGCGGCCACCACCCCGACCCCAACCCGGCGCACGCCGCCGAGCTGATGGCGGCGATGTCCGGCCCCGATGCGCCCGACTTCGGCGCCGCCTCGGACGGCGATGCCGACCGCAACATGATCCTCGGCCGCGATTTCGTGGTCACCCCGTCCGACAGCCTGGCGGTGCTCGCCGAGCACGCCACGCTCGTCCCCGGCTATCGCGCCGGGCTCGCCGGCATCGCGCGCTCGATGCCGACCTCGCGTGCCGCGGACAAGGTCGCCGCGGCGCTCGGCATTCCGTGCCACGAGACGCCCACCGGCTGGAAGTTCTTCGGCAACCTGCTCGACGCCGGCCAGGCCACGCTGTGCGGCGAGGAGAGCTACGGCACCGGCTCCGGCCACGTGCGCGAGAAGGACGGCCTGTGGGCGGTGCTGTTCTGGCTCAACCTGCTCGCCGCCACGGGGCGCTCGGTCGCGGACCTGGTGCGTGCGCACTGGGCGCGCTTCGGCCGCCACTACTACTCGCGCCACGACTGGGAGGGCATCCCCACCGAGCGCGCCGACGCGCTGATGGCGGCGCTGCGCGCAAGTCTGCCAGGCCTTGCCGGGCGCGACTGCGGCGACGGGCTCCGAATCGAAGCGGCCGACGACTTCGCGTACACCGACCCGGTCGACGGCTCCCTGAGCACCCGCCAGGGCGTGCGCCTGCTCTTCACCGACGGCAGCCGCATCGTCTTCCGCCTGTCGGGCACCGGCACCGAGGGCGCCACGCTGCGCGTGTACCTCGAGCGCTACGAGGCCGACCCCGCCCGCCACGAGCAGCCGGTGCAGCAGGCGCTGGCCGCGCTGATCCGCATCGCCGACCAGGTGGCGGGCATCCGCCAGCACAGCGGCATGGAGGCGGCCACCGTGGTCACGTGATCGGGGCGGGGCTGGCCGTGGCGACTGTCATGCCATCCCCACACCCAACGGGGTCATAATGGCGGCATTCCCGCAGGCAACCATCGGGAGCCGCCCGTGGCCACACCAGAACTGGAACGCATCCTTGCGCGACACCGCAGGGACCCGCTGCAATTGCTGCAGATCCTGATCGATGTCCAGGCTCACGAGGGCTGGTTGCCACCGGCCACGCTGAGCGCCATCGCCGAGGGCCTCGCGATCCCGCGCGCCCGGGTAGAGAGCACGGCGAGCTTCTACAGCTTCCTGCACACCCGGCCGGCGGGCGAGTTCCGCATCCTGTTCTCCGACAACATCACCGACCGCATGCTCGGCAACCAGGCGCTGATGCGGGCGCTGTGCGACACGCTGTGGCTGGAGCCGGGCAAGGTGTCGGAAGACGGACTCGTCTGCGTCGACACCACCTCCTGCACGGGCATGTGCGACCAGGGGCCGGCGGCGCTGGCCAACGGGCGCACCATCACCCGCCTCACCCCCGAACGCATCGACGAGATGGCGCACCTGATCCGCCGCCGCGTACCGGTGGGCGACTGGCCGCCGGAGTGGTTCCTCGTCGAGGACAACATCCGCCGCCGCGACGTGCTGCTCGACCACGGCCTCGCGCCGGGCGAGGCGCTCGCCGCTGCGCTCGACCGCGGGCCGACCGCCCTGCTCTCCGAGATCGAACGCTCCGGCCTGCGCGGGCGCGGCGGCGCGGGCTTCGGCAGCGACATCAAGTGGCGCTCGTGCCGCGACGCCTGGGGCGACGCGCACTACGTGATCTGCAACGCCGACGAGGGCGAACCCGGCACGTTCAAGGATCGCGTGCTGCTCGCGAGCTACTTCGACCTGGTGGTCGACGGCATGTGCATCGCCGGCCTGGCGATCGGCGCGAACAAGGGCTTCATCTACCTGCGCGGCGAGTACCGCTACCTGCTCGACCGCCTGGAGACCCGGCTCGCGCAGCGCCGCGAGCAAGGCCTGCTCGGTCGCAACATCCTCGGCCGCGGCTTCTCCTTCGACATCGAGATCCACCTCGGCGCCGGCGCCTACATCTGCGGCGAGGAGTCGGCGCTGATCGAGTCGCTCGAGGGCAAGCCGGGCAAGCCGCGCATCCGCCCGCCCTTCCCCGTCACAAACGGCTACCGCGGCCAGCCGACCACGGTGAACAACGTCGAGACGCTGGCGCTGGCAGCGCTGATCGCGGTGCGCGGCGGCGAGTGGTTCCGCGCCATCGGCACGCCGGCCTCGACCGGCACCAAGCTGCTGTCGGTGTCGGGCGACGTCGAGCGTCCGGGCATCTACGAATTTCCATTTGGCGTCACGGTGGCCGAGGTGCTCGAGGCCGCCGGCGCGCGCGACACCCAGGCGGTGACCAGCGCCGGCGCGGCCGGCCACTGTCTGGCGGCCGACGAGTTCGGCCGCCGCATTGCCTTCGAGGACGTCGCCACCGGCGGCTCGATCATGGTCTTCGACGCCTCGCGCGACATGTTCGAGGCGGCGCGCAACTTCGCCCACTTCTTCGCGCACGAGAGCTGCGGCTTCTGCACGCCGTGTCGCGTCGGCACCGCGGTCAACGCGCGGCTGATGGACAAGCTCGCCGCCGACCGCGGCTCGCCCTACGATCTCGATGAGATGGCGAAGATGCACCGCCTGATGCAGGGCGCCAGCCATTGCGGGCTGGGCAACACGGCGACGATCGCGATCGACGACATGCTCGCCAGGTTCCGCCCCGCCTTCGAACGCCGCCTGATGTCGACCGAGTACGAGCCGGCCTTCGACCTCGACGCCGCGCTCTCGCAGGCGCGCCGGATGACCGGGCGCGACGACCCGGGGGCACACTTGGGCGACAACCGCGCGGCGCTGGCCGCAGAACGCGCCCACGCGCGGGGCGACGCTGCCCTGGCCGCCGAGTGGCTCACGCCCTCCCCCGTCAAGGCCGCTCAAAAACGGGGCTTGCAGCCATGAACGATTCCTTCCTGCTCGACGGCGAGGAGATTCCCTTCACGCCCGGCCAGACCGTGATGCAGGCCGCCACCGCTGCGGGCAAGTACATCCCGCATCTGTGCTGGCATCCGGACTTTGCCGCGCATGGCTCGTGCAAGCTGTGCACCGTGAAGATCGGCGGCCGCTTCGCCACGTCCTGTACGGTGCGCGCCGCCGCCGGCCAGGAGGTGGAGAACCGCACTGAAGCGCTCGACGCCAAGCGCCGCACCCTGCTGCAACTGCTCTTCGTCGAAGGCAACCACTTCTGCCCCTCGTGCGAGAAGAGCGGCGACTGCGTGCTGCAGGCCACCGCCTACGAGATGGGCATGCTGACGCCGCACTTCGACCACTTCTACCCGGACCGCCCGGTCGACGCCTCGCACCCCGAGGTGCTGCTGGAATTCAACCGCTGCATCCTGTGCGAGCTGTGCGTGCGTGCCAGCCGCGAGGTCGACGGCAAGAACGTGTTCGCGCTCGCCGGGCGCGGTACGCGGTCGCATCTGATCGTCAATAGCGAGAGCGGGCGCCTCGCCGATACCGACTTCGCCGCGACCGACCGCGCGGCCGAGGTCTGCCCGGTGGGCGTGATCCTGAAGAAGCGGGTGGGTTTCGCGGTGCCGATCGGCGCACGCACCTACGACCTGAAACCGATCAGCGCCGCGGCCACTGAAGGCGCGCCGAAGGATGCCTCGGTGACCGCCACGGCGCGCGAGAAGGAGGCCCGCTGATGGACCGGCACAACGTGAACGAGGCACCGGGCTCGAGCCCCGCTGCGCCGCCGCGCAAGCTTAAGGTCGCCACCGTGTCCCTCGCGGGCTGCTTCGGCTGCCACATGTCCTTCCTCGACATCGACGAGCGCATCCTGCCGCTGCTCGAGTTGGTCGAGTTCGACCGCTCGCCGCTCACCGACGTCAAGCACTGCGGCCCGTGCGACATCGGCCTCATCGAAGGCGGGGTGTGCAACGCCGAGAATGTGCACGTTCTGCGCGAGTTCCGCGCCAACTGCAAGGTCCTGATCGCGCTCGGGGCGTGCGCGGTCAATGGCGGCCTGCCCGCGCAGCGCAACCACCTCGACCTCGGCGACATCCTGCAGATGGTGTATCGCACCGGCCACGGCCTGGCCCCGGGCAGCGCCATCCCCGACGACCCCGAGCTGCCGCTGCCGCTGAACCAGGTGCATCCGGTGCACGAGGTGGTGAAGATCGACTACTTCCTGCCCGGCTGCCCGCCCTCGGGCGACGCGATCTGGGCCTTTCTGACCCAACTCATAGAGGGCAAGGACCCGGCCCTCGGCCACGGGCTGCTGCAGTATGACTGAGACTCGCGCAATGAGCTTCGAACTCGAAACCGCCCCCGCCGACGCCGGTACCCTGCGCCGCGTCGCCATCGACCCCGTGTCGCGCGTGGAAGGCCACGGCAAGGTCACGATCCTGCTCGACGAGCACAACAAGGTGCACCAGGTGCGCCTGCACATCGTCGAATTCCGCGGCTTCGAGCGCTTCATCCAGGGCCGCCCGTACTGGGAAGTCCCGGTCATGGTGCAGCGCCTGTGCGGCATCTGCCCGGTGTCGCACCACCTCGCCGCGAGCAAGGCGCTCGACCTCGTCGTCGGCGCGACCAAGGTCACGCCCACCGCGGACAAGATGCGCCGCCTGATGCACTACGGCCAGATCCTGCAGTCGCACGCGCTGCACTTCTTCCACCTGTCCTCGCCCGACCTGCTGTTCGGCTTCGACTCCGAGGTCGGCCGGCGCAACATCGTCGGTGTGGCGGAGAAGTACCCGGAGATCGCGAAGAAGGGCATCCTGCTGCGCAAGTACGGCCAGGAGGTGATCCGCCTCACCGCCGGCAAGCGGGTGCACGGCACGGGTGCGGTACCGGGCGGCGTCAATCGTGCGCTGAGCGTCGACGAGCGCAAGGACCTGCTCAAGGACGCCTATCAGATGATCGCGTGGAGCCGCGAGGCGGTGCACATCATCAAGGAGCTGCACCAGCAGAACCCCGCCCTCTACGACCACTTCGGAACTTTCCGCTCGAATTTCATGGGCATGGTCGCGCCCGACGGAAGCCTCGACCTCTACCACGGCGTGCTGCGCGCCAAGGACGCCGACGGCAGCATCCTGTTCGACCAGGTCGACTACCAGACCTACGACCGCCTCATCACCGAGGAGGTCAAGCCCTGGAGCTACATGAAGTTCCCCTACTTCACGGCCATGGGCCCGGAAAACGGCTGGTACAGGGTCGGCCCGCTCGCGCGCGTGCAGAACTGCGACAGCATCCCCACGCCGTTTGCCGAGCACGAACGCCGCGAATTCGTCGCCTACGCCGGCGGCAAGCCGCTGCACGCCACGCTCGCGTACCACTGGGCGCGCATGATCGAGATGCTGTTCGCCGCCGAGACCATCAAGGAACTGCTGCAGGACGACGACCTCTCCGGCACTGACTTGATGACGAGCGGCCAACGCCGGCGCGAAGGCGTGGGCGTCATCGAGGCACCGCGCGGCACCCTCTTCCACCACTACCAGGTGGGCGACGACGACCTCGTCAGCATGGCCAACCTCATCGTCTCCACCACCCACAACAACCAGGCGATGAACAGCGCGGTGCGCGAAGTGGCCAGGCAATACCTCGATGGCAACGAGATCACCGAGGGTCTGCTCAACCACATCGAGGTCGCCATCCGCGCCTACGACCCCTGTCTGTCCTGCGCCACCCACGCGCTCGGCAAGATGCCGCTCGAGGTCACCCTGGTCGACGCCGAAGGCACGGAGCTGGACCGGAAATACAAGCAATGACGGCGCCGGTGCTGGTGTTCGGTTGGGGCAACCCGAGCCGCGGCGATGATGCGCTCGGGCCGCTGTTCGTGGAGGCGGTCGAGGCGATGGCGCTACCGGGTGTGGAATGCCTCACCGACTTCCAGCTTCAGGTAGAGCATGCGCTGGATCTCAAGGGGCGCGAGCGGGTGCTGTTCGTGGATGCTTCGGCCAGCATGGCGACGCCCTTCCAGATCGAGCCGATCCAAGCCGCCCGTGACGCGAGCTTCACCAGCCATGCGGTGTCGCCACACGCCATCCTTCAGGTCTTCGAGGACATCGAGGGCCGCCCTGTCCCGCGCAGCTGGTTGCTCGCCATCCGGGGCGAATCGTGGGAGCTCGGCATGCCATTGGGGGCGTCCGCTCGCGCAAACCTGCACGCAGCCCTTGCCGCCTTCGGCACCTGGCTCTCCGGTCCCGCCTAGGGATTTCCCTGGACCGTCCGGTCCGCGCCCGCCGCGCAGATCGCCCGCATTCGCGAGCGACCGCGATGCCCCGCCCGGAGCGAGCGCGCTCCCGCTTGCCGCTGGGCCCGAACGATAGCCGGCGCTTGCCCCTTACAAGCCGCGCAACTGCTCCAGCGCCTCCTCCACCCGCTCGACCGCGATCACGGTGAGTCCCTCGATCGGCTGCTTGGGCGCGTTCGCGCGCGGAACGATCGCGGTGTCGAAGCCGAGCTTGGCCGCTTCCTTCAGCCGTTCCTGCCCGCGCGGCGCGGGGCGGATCTCGCCGGCAAGGCCGACCTCGCCGAACACCGCTAGCCCGCGCTTGAGCGGACGGTCGCGCAGCGAGGACACGATCGCGAACAGGATCGCGAGGTCGGCCGCCGGCTCGGTGATCTTGACCCCGCCGACGGCATTGACGAACACGTCCTGATCGAAGCACACCACACCGGCGTGGCGGTGCATCACCGCAAGCAGCATGGCCAGCCGGTTTTGCTCCAGGCCGACCGACAGCCGGCGCGGATTGGGGCTCTGCGATGAATCGACCAGGGCCTGCACCTCGACCAGCAGCGGGCGGGTGCCTTCCTGGGTGATCAGCACACAGCTGCCGGCGACCTGCTGCGAGTGCTGCGACAGGAAGATCGCCGAGGGATTGGAGACGCCGCGCAGGCCGCGCTCGGTCATCGCGAACACGCCGAGCTCGTTGACCGCGCCGAAGCGGTTCTTGAACGCCCGGATCAGCCGGAAGCTGGAGTGGGTGTCGCCCTCGAAATAGAGCACGGTGTCGACGATGTGCTCAAGCACGCGCGGACCGGCGAGCGTGCCATCCTTGGTGACGTGGCCGACCAGGATCAGGCTGGTGCCGCTCTGCTTGGCGAAGCGGGTGAGCTGCGCGGCGCATTCGCGCACCTGGGCGACCGAGCCGGGGGCGGACTGCAGGGTCTCGGAATACACGGTCTGGATCGAGTCGATGACCGCGACCCGCGGGCGCGCCGCGCGCAGCGTGTGCAGGATGCGCTCGAGGTTGATCTCGGCCAGCATCTGCAGCGGCGACGATGGCAGTTGCAGGCGCTGGGCGCGCAGCGCGACCTGCTCGCCCGACTCCTCGCCGCTGACGTAGATCACCCCTGCAGCCGCCTTGGCGGCCGCGCCCTCTCCGCCCGCGGCCGGACGCGATCCTGCAAGATGGGACAAGGCCTGCAGCAGCAGCGTCGACTTGCCGATCCCCGGGTCGCCACCGATCAGCACCACGCCGCCGGCGACCAGGCCGCCGCCGAGCACGCGGTCGAACTCGTCCAGGCCGGTGGGCTGACGCGGTTCCTCGCGGGGTTCGAGTGCGGACAAGGGCTGCAAGCGGCTGGTTTCGCCCGCCAATGCGGCGAAGCGACTACCTGCTGCGGGCGCGGACGGCTCCAGTACCGTCTCGACCATGGTATTCCAGGCCTGGCATTGCGGGCACTGGCCTTGCCAGCGCACGGCCTGCGCACCGCATTCGGTGCAGACGAAAGCGGATTTCGAGCGTGCCATCGAGGGGATCCGTAATGAAAACGCCCCGCACCGCTGCCTGAGGCATGCGGCGCGGGGCGTCGAATGGGTCGTGGCTCAGTCTTGCTCGCGTTCCATGCGCGCAAACTCCTCGCAGACGTAATCGGCGAAGGCATTGATGAGACGCGAGCGGAACTTGTCGCGCGGCAGGATCACCTCGAGCGGCGTGTAGATGCGGGGCGTGAGCGGAATGGCCACCAGCCGGCCGTCTTCGACGTCACGCAGGATGGCGCGCCGCGACGCGATCGCGAAACCCAGGCCGGCAGCGGCAAGCTGCTTGATCGCCGCGAGGCTGCCCAGCTCCGCACACAGCGTGATCTGGCTGCCCGCGATGCCGGCGGCCTCGAAGAAATCGTCGGCGATCTGGCGGATGCCGTTGCCCGGGTCACGGTCGATGAACGGGTGACCGACGAGATCCTGTGCGGTCAGTTCCTTGAACTTTGCGAGCGGATGGTCCGGGCTGCAGATCACGAACAGTTCGTCCCGCGCGGCGCTGCGCCGTTCGATGCTGGGCTGCTCGGTGGCGATCTCGATGAGGCCGATGTCGAGGTCGCGCGCGGCGACGCGGTCCTCGGTGAGCTTCGACGTGCCGACGACGACGCGCGGCAGCACGCCTGGGAAGCGGCGCTTGAATCCCTAGAGGATCTCGGGCAGCCAGTAGGCGGCAATCGTGGTGCTGGTGCCGATCTTGAGCTGTCCGGCAAGCTCGTCGGTGAGCTCCGAGACGCGTGAGTCGAGTTCGGCAGACAGGCCGAGGATCTTCTCGGCGTAGGCGAGAACCAGCTCGCCGGCGGGGGTCAGGGTGATCTTGCCGTGGCCGCGGTCGAGCAGGCGGGTGTCGAAATGCTCTTCCAGCTGCTTGATCTGGAAGGTGACCGCGGGCTGGGTCATGTGGAGGTGTTCGGCTGCGCGGGTGAACGAGCCATGCTTCGCCACCGCGTGGAATACCTGGAGTCTACGGTCTGCCATGGTAATAATAAGTACGATTTATTTCGCGAATTAAAGCACAGTCCGGGGCGTTTTTGGGTGCGCCTTGTCGGTCACGTGCGCAAGGCCCGGATTTTCCTGCGCGCGCGCCTGCCAAACCGCGGTCTGCGAACATTTGCGGCAACATCTCACGGACCTTGAGCGGGATCACAACCGCAAAAACAGCTTCGTGATATAAACCGCGCTCCATCCCGTGATCAGACACTGACGATGCCGCTCGGCTTCTACATCATCATGGCGGCGCAGTTCTTCTCTGCGCTCGCCGACAATGCCCTGCTGATCATCGCCATCGCCATGCTCCGGGACATGGCGGCGCCGTCGGAATACGAACCGCTTCTCAAGCTCTTCTTCACCGTTTCCTACGTGGCGCTGGCCGCCTTCGTCGGCGCCTTCGCCGACTCGATGCCGAAATGGCGGGTGATGCTGATCAGCAACACGATCAAGATCGGCGGTTGCCTGATGCTGTTCCTCGGTACCCATCCACTGTTCGCCTACGCGGTGATCGGCCTCGGCGCGGCAGCCTATTCGCCCGCGAAGTACGGCATCCTCACCGAGTATCTGCCCCACCGCCTGCTCGTCGTCGCCAACGGCTGGATCGAGGGCTTGACGGTCGCGGCGATCATCGTCGGCACCGTGATCGGCGGCATCATGATTCGCGGCGACGTTTCCGCCTGGCTGGTGGCGCTCGAGCTGCCGATGGTCGACTCGGCCTTCGAGGCCGCCGTGCTGGTGGTCGGGACGCTCTACCTGGTAGCGGCGATCTTCAACGTGTACATCCCGGACACCGGAGTGGACCACAAGCCGCTCAAGAACAACCCGCTCTATCTGCTGCACGACTTCAACCACTGCCTGCGCCTGCTGTGGCGCGACAAGCTGGGGCAGATCTCGCTCGCGGTCACCACGCTGTTCTGGGGCGCCGGGGCGACGCTGCAATTCATCGTGATCAAGTGGGCCGAGCACAACCTCGGCATGAACCTGTCGCAGGCCTCGATGCTGCAGGGTGTGGTCGCGCTCGGCGTGGCGACCGGCTCGATCCTGGCCGCGCGCTACATCTCGCTGCGCGGTGCGGTGCGCGTGATCCCGCTCGGCATTGCGATGGGCCTCGGCGTGATGCTGATGATCGGGGTCACCGAGACGTGGATCGCCATGGCGCTGATGGTGCTCGTGGGCGGACTCGCCGGCTTCTTCGTCGTGCCGATGAACGCCCTGCTCCAGCATCGCGGCCACATCCTCATGGGGGCCGGACACTCGATCGCGGTACAGAACTTCAACGAGAACCTGTCGATCCTCGTCATGACCGGCACCTACGCGCTGCTGATCATGCTGGGCCTGTCGATCAACACGGTGATCGTGATGTTCGGGCTCTTCGTGGCCGGAACCATGTGGATGGTGAAGCGTCGCCACGAAGCCAACCAGCGCGAGTTCGACAACGTCGCCTTGCTCGAGGATCGGAGGCACTGACCACCGCCTGCTCCGCTGGCGGCAGGCAGGACGAACGCCAGGCGCCTGACGTCGCTGCCGGGCACGGGGCGAAGGCGTGACGCGCCTCCGCGCTCAGCGCGCCAGCTCCGCCATCAGGCGGCGGGCGAAGCAGAGGTCCTCCCACGCCTTGGCCTTGTCCTGCGGGTTGCGCAGCAGGTAGGCGGGGTGATAGGTCACCACCACGGGAATCCCCTGGCGCTCGAAACGCTTGCCGCGCGCCGCGGAGATCGCCACTTCGCGATCGAGCAGCGCCTGCGCGGCCGGCCGGCCCAGCGCGATCAGCAGTTGGGGCCGCACCAGCTCGATCTGGCGGTCCAGATATGGCAGACAGGCCGCCAGCTCGTCGCGCTCGGGCGTGCGATTGTGCGGTGGACGACACTTGACCGCATTGGCGATATAGACGTCCTTGCCACGCTCGAGACCGAGCGCGGACAGCATGTTGTCGAGCAGGCGCCCCGCCTGGCCGACGAAGGGTTCGCCGCGTTGATCCTCTTCCGCCCCCGGCCCCTCGCCGACCAGCATCCAGCCCGCGTGGCGGTCACCGACCCCGGGCACCGCCTGCCGGCGGCGCTCGCACAGCCCACAGGCCCGACAGCTGTGGATGTCGCTCTCCAGAGCCTCCCAGTCGAGGGTGGCGATGCGGGCCGCACGCTCGCCTTGCCCGGCAACCACGGGGGCGGCGACGGTCTTCGTGGCGGGCACGCCGGACGAGCCACTGGCGGGTACGGCGGACGGCGCGGATGGATGGGCAGGCCGATTGGCCATTGCCTGCGGTGCAGGAGCGCGCAAGCGCGACTCAACCGCCGCCGGCGGTGACGCCGCAGGTGTTCGATCCGGGGCGTCGGGATAGCCCGACGGAGCTGCGGCCTCGGCCTCGGCGAACGCCGGGCCCGCCGATTCGCGCGCCCGCAGACGCCAGATCGGCCCGAGGCCCATCTCGCGCAGCGCGGCGTCGCGCCAGGAAGACGTGCGCGCGCCCATCACAGCACCCGCCGCATCACGATCGCGTCCTCGCGTGCGCTGCCAGCCGGGTAGTAAGCACGCCGGCGTCCGATCTCCTCGAATCCCATGCGCTGGTAGAGCCGCAGCGCTGCAGCGTTCGACGGTCTCACCTCGAGGTAGAAGGTTTCAGCCCCGCCTTCGCGCGCCTCTCCGCACAACCACGCCATGAAACTCTGCCCGAGCCCCTGGCCCTGCGCCGACGCGACGATGCCGATGTCGAGCAGGTGCGCTTCGTCGAGCACCTTGAGCACGATCGCGTAGCCGACCGTATCGTCGCCGTGGCGCATGATCCAGGCGTCGTGCCCGGCAGCGAGCGAATCAGCAAAATTGCCGCGCGACCAGGGATAAGCGTGCAGCTCCGCCTCGCGCGCCGCGACCCAGTCGAGGTCTTCGGCACGCATCGCGACGAAGGACAGCTCGGGCATCAGGCCCGTCCCCCGCGCGCGAGTCGCTCGGCGGTGGTCATGGCCACCTTGTCGCGCACGTACAGCGGCGCGGCCCGCTCGGGCGGCACCAGCAGGCCCCGCGTCACCGCCGTCGCCGCCAAGCGCGCAACCTCGTCCGCGCGCGGCACCGCCTCTGGCCGGCACCCCGTGAGGCGCCCCAGATGACGGGCGCCGAGCTCCTCGGGCCAGACCTGGAACGCCGAGCCCGCGGCAAACCAGTCCCCGGTGGGCAGTTCGACGTCGAGCGGCGCGCTGCACCGGACACTGCCCACAAGCGCGGGCATGCCATCCGCGTCGCGTGCAAATGCCGCATGGTAGACCTCCCCCATGCGCGCATCGGTGGCGACGAACACGCGCGCTGTATCGATCTGCAGGGCGAGCGCCTGCAGGCTGTTGACGACCGCGATGCCGAGGTCCGCGCCCAGCGCGATTCCCTGGGCAACGCCGCATGCAAGACGCAGGCCGGTGAAGGCCCCGGGGCCGGCACCGAAGGCGACCGCGTCGAGTTGCGCAACAGCGACATCGGCCTCGGCGAGCAGCTCGCGCAGATCGCGCAGAATCGCTTCGGAATGATTCGCGGCGCCTCGTATGCGCCGCACCAGCAGTTCGCCGCCATGCATCAGGGCGACGCTGCCGTGCTCGCACGCGGTTTCGATGGAGAGGATGTTCATGGGGCCGCTATTCTACCGGCTGCAAGCGTGAGCCGGAGCGCGCCGAGCGCCGGCGGCATCGCGCCAGCGGATGCGGCTCAGCGTTTGCCCTTGCGCTTGGGCGCTTGTTCGGGATAGGCCCCGCGTGCCGCGTTGCGAAGGTGCTCGCGCAGGCTGCTGCGCTCCTCCTCGCTCATCTTGCGCCGCTGAACGGCCGACTCGCTGGCGTGGTCCTGGCCACCGAGCGTGTTACGCCAGTCCCGATGACCGCGGTTGGCAGCCGGCTCCCTGGCATCAGGGTTACCGTCGCTCGCAAACAGGCCACCGCCAGGTTGCGCGTGGGCGATCGACACACTGCCCGCACTGAGGCCCATGATCGCGACGATCAGCGCCCCGACCCGGCATCGCGCGCGCAAGCTGCGCTGCATCGGATGACGTTCGAGGAATACGGCGATCTGATACGAAAAGCTCTTCATGGAGGACGATCGACGATCGGGCGGAAGAAGGCGCACGCCTGAGCCCGATGGCGCGAAATGAGGACACCCGGAACATACGGCAATCCGGGCCGCTTCGGTAGCCCGCTCGGCCGGATCTGGCGCGTGTTTGTAAGGCGATATTGCACGCCAACCACATGCTTACGAAGGGTTACCCCAAGGCCCGCCCGGCGACACGCGGAGACGCTGGCACGGGTTCATTTCTCAGGCTAGCATTCCGCGCATGAACCAGAAAACACGCTATCGCATTCTCGTCGTGGACGATGACGCCCGCTTGCGCGAGCTGCTGTCACGCTACCTCCAGGAGCAGGGCTTCGCGGTCAAGGCAGTGGGTGACGCGCCGATGATGGACCGCGCCTTGCATCGCGAGCACTACGATCTCATCGTGCTCGATCTCATGCTGCCCGGCGAGGACGGGCTGGCGATCTGCCGCCGCCTGCGCGCGGCCGAGAATCAGATCCCGATCATCATGCTCACCGCGAAGGGCGACGATGTCGATCGGATCGTCGGCCTTGAGATGGGTGCCGACGACTACATCGCCAAGCCCTTCAATCCGCGCGAGCTTGTTGCCCGCATCCAGGCGGTGATGCGACGCCAGCCGCAGACGCTGCCGGGCGCGCCGACGCCCGAGGACGAGATCGTCGTGTTCGGGCGCGTCAGGGTGAACCTCGGCACGCGTGCGCTGGTGCGCGATGGCGAGGAGATCCAGCTCACCACCGGCGAGTTCTCGCTGCTCAAGGTGCTGCTCACCCACCCCCGCCAGCCGCTGTCGCGCGACAAGCTGATGGAACTGGCGCGCGGTCGCGAATATGGCGTGTTCGATCGTGCGATCGACGTGCAGGTGTCGCGCTTGCGCAAGCTGGTCGAGGACGATCCCGCCAAACCACGTTACATCCAGACCGTCTGGGGCTTCGGCTATGTCTTCGTTCCCGACGACAGCAAGTCGCCCGCCGAGACGGACGACGGCGCAGCGGGCGGCACCGGCAGCTGAAGACCGCGGAATGACGCAAGCGCAGACGGCCCAGCCCGGGCCACGGCCGGCGCCGCCCGCGCGCCGCAGGTCATGGCTGCCGCGGACCTTGCTGTGGCAGACCTTCCTGCTGGTCGCACTTCTGCTCATTCTTGCCCTGGGTACGTGGTCGCAGATCTTCCGCTACTTTCAGGAGCCGGCGCGCGCGCGAGACGTGGCGCAGATGGTAGTGTCGGTGGTCAACCTCACCCGCACCGCACTCATCAACGCCGACTTCGACCGCCGCATCGACCTGCTCATCGATCTCGCCGCACTCGAGGGGATCCGCATCTACCCGGCCGAGGCGACCGACGAGCTGATCCCGCTCGACGACACCCGGCCGATGCGCCTGCTGATGGCCGATGTGCGCCGCCAGCTCGGTGACCACACCCGCTTTGCCTCGCGCTGGAAGTCGCTGGAGGGCTTCTGGGTGAGCTTCCGCCTCGACCCTGACGACGCCCAGGACGAATACTGGGTCATGCTGCCCGCCGAGCGGATCGAGAACCCGGACAGTTTCGGCTGGCTGGGCTGGGGCAGCGGCGCCTTACTCGCAGCCCTGCTCGGTGCCTATCTGATCGTCGCGCGGATCAACGCCCCGCTGCGACAACTCGCCCGCGCCGCGAGCATCGTCGGCAGTGGCGATACGCCGCCGCCGCAGGAGGAGGACGGCCCGCAGGAGATCGCCGTCGTCGCCCGCGCCTTCAACCGCATGACGGGCAATCTCGCGCGCATGGACGAGGATCGCGCGCTGATCCTCGCCGGTGTCTCTCACGACCTGCGTACACCGCTGGCACGCCTGCGGCTGGGAATCGAGATGTCGGGCGCACCCGAAGGCGAGGTTACGGCCATGGTCGCCGACATCGAGGAAATGGACCGCATCATCGGACAGTTCCTGGACTTCGGTCGCGGCGACGCACAGGAGGCCGTGTCGCCGACCGACCTCGTCGCCCTGGTACGCGAGGTGACCGAGCCCTACCGTCTGCGCGGCGTCGATATCCGTCTCGCCGTCCCGGAAGCCCTGCTCGCCCCCGTTCGCACGCTGTCGATACGGCGCGCGCTTGCCAACCTGATCGACAATGCCCTGCGCTACGCCGAAGGGAACGAAGTGCTCGATGTCCGAGTCGATGCGGATGCCGGCCTGGCTCGTATCGAGGTGGCGGACCGCGGCCCAGGCATTCCGGAGCACGAGGTGGAACGCCTCCGACGTCCGTTCACCCGCCTCGAGAAGGCGCGCAGCAACACCAAGGGCGCGGGACTGGGCCTTGCCATCGTGGACCGCGTGATGCGCGCGCACCACGGCCATCTCGACCTGCTGCCGCGCGAGGGCGGCGGATTGCGCGCTGTACTCTGCCTTCCCCTCGGGGCCTCGACCGCCTTCCGGGATAAAATGCCGCGCTCCGAATCGGGTGCACCACGAGAATCATGAAATTCCTCTTCGACCTTCTGCCTGTCATCCTCTTCTTCGCAGCCTACAAGATAGGCGGTGCCAATCCTGACGCTGCGCATGCGATGGCGACAGGCTGGCTGGGCGACGGCATCGCCCCCACCCAGGCGCCGATCCTGATCGCGACCTTCGTGGCCATCCTGGCAACCATGCTGCAGATCGCGCTCGTGTGGCTGAAGCACCGCAAGGTCGACACGATGCTGTGGGTCAGCCTCGCGATCATCGTCGTCTTCGGTGGGGCCACCCTCTTCTTCCACAACCCGACCTTCATCAAGTGGAAGCCGACCGCGCTCTACTGGCTCTTCGGCGGCGTGCTGCTCGGATCGGCCTGGCTGCTGCAACGCAACCTCATCCGCAAGATGCTCGAGGCGCAGATCAAGCTGCCCGATCCTGTGTGGGGGCGGCTGAACCTCGCGTGGGCGGGTTTCTTCATCGCGATGGGCCTGCTCAACCTTTACGTCGCCTACAACTTCAGCGAAGAAGCGTGGGTCAATTTCAAGATGTTCGGCGGCATGGGCCTGATGCTGGCCTTCGTGCTCGCTCAAGGCTTCTACCTGTCCCGCCATATGGAAGAGGAAACCAACTGATGTTCTATGCACTGATCGGCGAAGACGCCCCCGGCACACTGCAAACCCGGCTTGCCGTTCGCCCCGAGCACGTCGCGCGCCTCGAGGCGCTGCGCGACGAGGGTCGCCTGCTGCTTGCCGGGCCGATGCCGGCCATCGATTCGCCGGACCCGGGTCCGGCGGGTTTCGCCGGCAGCCTGATCGTCGCCGAGTTCGAATCGCTCGCGCAGGCTGAGGCCTGGGTGCGCGACGATCCGTATGTGCGTCATGGCGTGTTCGCCCGCACCACCGTGCGCCCATTCCGGAAGACGCTGCCGTGAGCGCCGGGACGGTCGCCCGGATCCGGGAAATCCTTTCCGACCGCTTCGATGCGCACGTCCTCGACATCGAGGACGACAGCGCCCTGCACGCCGGCCATGCTGGAGCACGTGACGGGGGCGGTCACTACCGGGTTTTTATCGTATCGCCCGCTTTCGAGGGCTGCAGCAGAGTGCTGCGACAGCGTATGATCTACGACGCGCTTGGCGACATGATGAAGCAGGATATTCATGCGCTCGCCATCCGCGCGCTCTCGGCCGCCGAGGCCAACAAACAAGGACACTGAAGGAATCTCCATGAAACTTTTCCCGAGCCGCCTCGCCGTCGCCCTGCTGGCCGGCTTCCTGGCCCTCCCCGTCGTCGCTGCCGACCCGGTCGCGCGCGTGAATGGCGTTGCCATTCCTTCCGCCATGGCCGAAGCCATGCTGGCGGAGCAACGCGCGCAGGGCACGCCCGATAGCGAGCAACTTCAGAACGCGGTGCGCGAGGAGCTCATTCGCCGCGAGGTGCTGAGCCAGGAAGCTGCAAAGAAGGGGCTCGACAAGAAGGCCGAGGTGCAGGCGCAGATGGACATGGCCCGCCAGGCGATCCTGATCCGCGCCTACCTGCAGGACTATGTACGCGCCAACCCGATCAACGACGCCGACCTCAAGAAGGAATACGACGCCATCAAGAGCCGCATGGGCGACAAGGAATACAAGCCGCGTCACGTGCTGGTCGAAACCGAGACCGAAGCCAAGGCGGTCATCGCTCGCCTGCAGAACGGCACCCCGTTCGAGGAAGTGGCCAAGGAGTCGCGCGACCCGGGTTCGAAGGATCGTGGTGGCGAGCTCGGCTGGAGCAATCCGGGCATGTTCGTGAAGCCGTTCTCGGACGCCATGGTCAAGCTTCAGAAGGGCAAATACACGAGCACGCCGGTGAAGAGCGATTTCGGCTATCACGTGATCCAGCTCGACGACGTACGCGATGTCCAGGCGCCCCCGTTCGACGAGGTCAAGCCGCAGCTTCAGCAGCGCCTTCAGCAACAGAAGGTCGAGCGCCACGTCCTCGAGCTGCGCGAGAAGGCCAAGGTCGACTGAACGCCAACGACATGAGCGCCCGATGTGGCGCTCATCCGTGGGGGCTGGACGTCCGTTCCCGCCTGGTGGCGCCGGCGGTCACGAGGCGTCCTGCAAATGAAAACGCTGCGAGGCATCGCCCCGCAGCGTTTTTTTGTTCGCCTGGCCTGGCGATCTTCCGCCAGGCCTTGGTGCATCAGAACAGCTCTTCGGGCAGCTCGAGCGCGCCCGGCGCACCGTTGACCACGCTGTAGGCCAGGCCGCCGGCCTGTGCGAGCACGTGGTCGGCATAGAAGCGCGCAGTGACGATCTTGCCCTTGTAGAAGCCTGCATCGCCCTCGCCCGCTTCGAGCTTGCGCTTGGCCACCAACGCCGCACGCGCCATCTGCCAGCCGCCCGCCACGATGCCGAGGAGCTTGAGGAAGGGGACGGAGCCGACCGATGCCGCCTTGATGTCCTTGGCGTAGGTGGCGAGGATATAGGCGACGGCCTCTTCCACCGCCGAGATCCCGGACTTCAGCGAACGTGCGATCGCCGCGAAGCGCTCGTCCTGCACGGCGCTCACCTCGGCCTCCACGGCGCGCATCATCTTCACCACCGCGCCGATGGTCGCGCCATTCTCGCGCGCGATCTTGCGCCCGATCAGGTCATTGGCCTGGATCGCGGTCGTGCCCTCGTAGATCGTGGTGATGCGGGCATCACGGAAGTGCTGCGCTGCACCGGTCTCCTCGATGAAGCCCATGCCACCGTGCACCTGCACGCCGTCGGAGGTCACGTCGATCGAATTTTCGGTGCACCAGCCCTTGACGACCGGGATCATCAGGTCGACGAAGGCCTGGTTCTGTGCGCGCACCGCCTCGTCGGCGTGGTTGTGGGCCTTGTCGATGGCGGCACCGACGACGTAGGCGAGCGCACGCATCGCTTCGGTCTTGCTCTTCATGTTCATGAGCAGACGACGCACGTCGGCGTGGTGCAGGATGTTGACCTTCGGGCCGCCGCGGACGCCGGCGTCGGTGCCCTGGATGCGGTCCTTGGCGTACTGGAGCGCGTGCTGATAAGCGCGCTCGGACAGCGCCAGACCTTCCATGCCGACGGCGAAGCGGGCTTCGTTCATCATGATGAACATGTATTCCAGGCCACGATTCGGCTCGCCCACGAGCGTGCCGATCGCACCACCGCGGTCGCCGAAGGCGAGCACGGCGGTCGGGCTGGCGTGGATGCCGAGCTTGTGCTCGATGGACACGCAATGCACGTCGTTGCGTGCGCCCAGGCTGCCATCGGCGTTGACGAGGAACTTGGGCACCACGAACAGCGAGATGCCCTTGACACCCTCGGGCGCGTCCGGAAGGCGGGCGAGGACGAGGTGCACGATGTTGTCGGTAAGGTCGTGCTCGCCGTAGGTGATGAAGATCTTCTGGCCGAAGATCTTGTAGGTACCGTCACCCTGAGGCTCGGCCTTGGTGCGCACCGCCGCGAGGTCGGAGCCGGCCTGCGGCTCGGTCAGGTTCATCGTGCCGGTCCACTCGCCCGCGATCATCTTCGGCAGGTACAGATTCTTCTGCTCGTCGGTACCGCGCAGCATCAGCGCCTCGATCGCGCCGCTGGTCAGCATCGGGCACAGCGAGAAGGCCATGTTGGCCGACTTCCACATTTCCATGACTGCAGTGGCAAGCAGCTTGGGCAGGCCCTGGCCGCCGTACTCCGGGTCGCAGGGGAGCGCCGTCCAGCCCGACTCGGTGAACTGCTTGTAGGCATCCTTCCAGCCCGGCGCGGTGGCAACCTCGCCGTCCTTCCACTTGGCGCCTTCCTGATCGCCCGTCCAGTTCAGCGGAGCGAGCACGCCGCTCGCGAACTTGTCCGCCTCCTCGAGGATCGCGTCGACGAGGTCGGCAGAGACCTCCTCGTTACCGGGCAACTGCATGACTTCATCCAGACCTGCGAGCTCTCGCATCACGAATTGCATGTCGCGGACGGGGGCGTTGTAGCTACTCATATGTCTTTGCGCTCCAGAAGATTGTGAAAAGCACTCATTTGTCGAGGAGATAGCGGCGATCGTCGAACGCGGCAACCCATCCGGGTCGATACACCACCATCAAGGTGATCACTGCACCGCTGATCCAGGCCTCGGAGAAGCCGAGCAACAGGAAGAACGGCAGGTATTCGCTGAGCAGGAACTCCACCGTGTAGGCCCCCGCGCTGGCCAGGGCCGCGGCGGCCACCGCGCCCTGAACCATCACGGTCAGCGCGGCACAGGCAAAACTGATCACGAACACGAAGATGAAGAAATGCGCGGGCAGCCAACGCTCCACCGCGCGCTGCAGACCATGGGCCACGGCCACCGGAATGGCGATCATCAGCACGAAATTGACCGGCCAGTCCATCCATTCGATCACCCCGTTGAGCATCACGCCCGTCAAGGCCAGGGCCATCGCGAGGACCGCGAGCCATGGACCGAGCGCGAGGGTCGCGGCCATCGCGCCGAGCAGATGCAGGTTCAGTCCGGGCTTCACCCCCGCACGCATGGTCCACAAGAGCATCAGGCCGACGGCGAAGCCCAGCAGCAGGTTGAGCTGCGGCCCGTCGCGCAGCCGCCCCCATGGCGCACGACGCAGGGTCAGCAACAGACCCAGCACCGTGAGCGCCAGCATGATGCCCTGACCTGCTCCGGAAAAAAGCGTCGCAGGAAGGTCCATGCGCGTGGGCGGCGAGCGCGATCAGATCGCGCCGGTCAGTTCCGGCACCACCTGGAAGAGGTCGCCCACCAGGCCGTAGTCGGCGACCTGGAAGATCGGCGCTTCCGGATCCTTGTTGATCGCCACGATCACCTTGGAGTCCTTCATCCCTGCCAGATGCTGGATTGCGCCCGAGATGCCGATCGCGATGTAGAGCTGCGGCGCGACGATCTTGCCGGTCTGCCCGACCTGGTAGTCGTTGGGCACGAAACCCGCATCGACCGCGGCCCGCGAGGCTCCGAGCGCAGCACCGAGCTTGTCGGCGAGCGGCTCGAGCAACTGGTGGTAGTTCTCGCCGCTACCCAGGCCTCGGCCGCCGGAAACGATGACCTTGGCCGCGCCGAGCTCGGGCCGTGCGCTCTTGACGATCTCGCGGCTCACCAGGCTGGCGACGCCAAGGTCGGCGGCTGCAGCGACGGCCTCCACCGGCGCGGCATTGCCCTCGCCTGCGGCGTCGAAGGCGGTCGTGCGCACGGTGATGACCTTCACCGCATCGGCGCTCTTCACGGTCGCCATGGCGTTGCCGGCATAGATCGGGCGCACGAAGGTATCGGCTGCCTCGATGGCGACGATGTCGCTGATCTGGGCAACGTCGAGCAGCGCAGCCACGCGCGGCAGCATGTTCTTGCCGGCCGGGGTGGCGGGAGCGAGCACGTGGCTGTAGCCAGTGGCCAGGCCCTTCACCAGTTCGGCGACGTTCTCGGCGGTCTGCGCTTCGTACTGCGGCGCATCGCACACCAGCACCTTGGCCACGCCGGCGATCTTGGCCGCAGCTTCGGCCACGGCGGCGCAGCCTGCGCCCGCCACGAGAACGTGCACATCGCCACCCAGCTTGGTGGCAGCAGTCACGGTGTTGAGCGTGGCCGCCTTGATCGATTGGTTGTCGTGTTCAGCAATGACGAGAATGGCCATGTTCAGATCACCTTCGCAACGTTCTTGAGTTTGTCGACCAGCTGGGCCACGTCGGCCACGCGCTCACCGGCGCTGCGCTTGGGCGGCTCGGACACTTTCAGGGTCGCCAGGCGCGGGGCGACATCGACACCCAGATCGGCCGGCTTGACCGTATCGAGGGGCTTCTTCTTGGCCTTCATGATGTTGGGCAGCGTGGCATAACGCGGCTCATTGAGGCGCAGGTCGGTGGTCACGACGGCCGGCAGCTTCACCGCAAGCGTCTCGAGACCGCCGTCGATCTCGCGCGTCACCTGGGCCTTGCCGTCAGCCAGGGTCACCTTGGAGGCGAAGGTCGCCTGCGGCCACCCGGCCAGCGCGGCCAGCATCTGGCCCGTCTGGTTGGCGTCGTCGTCGATCGCCTGCTTGCCGCAGATCACCAGATTGGGCTGTTCCTTGTCGCACACCGCCTTCAGCAGCTTGGCGACCGCCAGCGGCTGCAGCTCGACATCCGTCTCGACCAGGATGCCACGGTCGGCACCAATGGCCATCGCCGCGCGCAGGGTCTCCTGGCATGCGCCGACACCGCAGCTCACCGCCACCACTTCGGTGACGACGCCGGCTTCCTTCAGGCGCACGGCCTCCTCGACCGCGATCTCGTCGAAGGGGTTCATGCTCATCTTGACGTTCGCCAGATCCACGCCGCTGCCGTCGGCCTTGACGCGAACCTTGACGTTGTAATCGACAACGCGTTTGACGGGTACGAGAACTTTCACTCTGCCGCGCTCCTTGTATGTGCTGATTGAGTTACCGGCGATGCGCCGGACACGCTGATTATGTCACCGCGCTCACCCGAAGGCACTGCTGCGGAGCAGCACGAGCCATACGGGAGAGTATGGCGCATACGGTAGCGTATGGAGGCAGAATCGTCAATACTACGCCGTATGGAAAACACTGTAAAAAAACCGCGTAGCCAACTCGACCGCGACGCCTGGGTTGCGGGCGCCGTCGAGGTTCTGGCTGAAGAAGGCATCGCCGGCCTGCGCGTCGAAGTACTCGCCAAGCGCCTCAAGGTCACCAAGGGAAGCTTCTACTGGCATTTCACCGACCGCCGCGACCTCCTGCTGGCGGTGCTCAGCCATTGGAAGGAAGGCCGCATCCGCGACATCATCAAGCAGACGCGCGCCCAGGCCGGCCGGGAGCTGGAACAGATCTACCATGTGATCGACGTGTACAGCGCGAGCCGCAGCCGGCGCGGGATGATGATCGAGCTCGCCGTTCGGGACTGGGCGCGGCGCGACGCCGAGGCCGGCGCGATCGTCGCCGAGGTGGATGACGTTCGCCTGCGCTGCGCGCGCGAGCTGTTCCTCGCCTGTGGCGTGCCGATGGAAGAAGCCTCCAGCCGCTGCATGCTGCTCTACGCCTATGTGTTCGGCGTGTCGCTGATGATCTACGAGAAGTTCGACAGCGACGTTGTCCGCCTCAAGCGCGACATCGCCGATCTGATCGCGCGCTCATCGGCAATGGCCGACGCACCGAAGGCGGCCTGATCTCAGGCTGGGAGCCAGCCGCCGAGTGCGTTGCGGGCGTTCCGCCCGGTGGTGGCCGCCACCTCGTCCACGCTGATTCCGCGCAGCTCAGCCAGGATGGCCGCGTAGCGGGCCAGGTTCGCAGGGACGTTGCGCGCTCCCTGGCCCCAGGCGGGCGGAATGTCCGGCGCGTCGGTCTCGAGCACGATCGCATCGAGCGGCAGACTGCGCGCGAGCTCCCGGATCCGCGTCGAACCCTCGAAGCTCATCGCCCCGCCGAAACCGAGCCGAAAGCCGAGGTCGATGAACATCTGCGCCTGTTGCCTGCTGCCGTTGAACGCGTGAGCGATGCCGCCGGGAACCTCGATGCGGCGCAGCTGCTTGAGGATCGGGTCGACCGCGCGCCGCACGTGCAGGATCACCGGCAGGGCATGTCGACGCGCAAGCTTGAGCTGGGCGACGAAGAATTCTAGCTGCCGCTCGGGATCCACATCGGTGAAGAAATTGTCGAGGCCGATCTCGCCGACCGCTCGCGCCTCCCCGCGCGCGAGCAACCCCTCGAGCACGCCGAGGTCGTCCTCCTGCGCACCCATCACGTACAGGGGGTGGATGCCGAGTGCGGGACAGACATCGGTGCGCGTGGTGGCGAGCGCGCGTACGCGCTCGAAGCTCGCGCGATCCACCGCCGGCACCACGAAGCCCCGCACGCCGACGGCGCGTGCCGCGGCGATGAGCTCATCGCGGTCGGCGTCGAATTCACCGGCGTCGAGATGAATGTGGGAGTCGATCAGCATCGCCCCCTCACCCACCGCGCCTCAGCGCCCCTTGAACTCGGGCTTGCGCTTGGCGATGAAGGCGTCAATGCCCTCGGCAGCATCCTCGCACATCATGTTGCAGGCCATCGTCTCGGAGGCGAGCTGGTAGGCGGCATCCAGCCCCATCTCGAGCTGCTTGTAGAACATCTGCTTGCCCATGCGGACCGCGGCCGGCGACTTGGCCACGATGGACGCGGCGAGGCGCTCGACCTCCGCATCGAGCTGCTCGAGCGGCACCACGCGATTGACGAGCCCGCGCCGTTGCGCCTCGTTCGCGTCGATGAAGTCGCCCGTCACCAGCATCTCGAAGGCCTCCTTTCGCCCCATGTTGCGCGACAGGCCGACGCTCGGCGTCGCACAGAACAGACCGACGTTGATGCCCGAGACGGCAAAGCGGGCGGTGTCGGCAGCGACCGCCAGATCGCACATCGAGACCAGCTGGCAGCCCGCAGCGGTCGCGATGCTGTGAACGCGGGCGATGACGGGCTGCGGAAGCTCGGTCAGCTTCATCATGAACTTGCCGCACAGACGGAACAGGCGCTGCTGGAACTCGAGGGTGTGGTTGCCACGCATCTCCTTGAGGTCGTGGCCGGCGCAGAACGCCTTACCCTCGCCGGCGATGACGACGACGCGCACGCTGTCGTCGCGGGCGATCTCGTCAACGGCCGCGATCAAGGTCTCGAGCATCTCGAAGGACAGCG
Source organism: Thauera sp. JM12B12 (assembly GCF_039614725.1). NCBI lineage: Bacteria > Pseudomonadati > Pseudomonadota > Betaproteobacteria > Rhodocyclales > Zoogloeaceae > Thauera > Thauera sp. JM12B12. The sequence goes on from NZ_CP154859.1 coordinate 2,430,144, forward strand.
AGTTGAACTGCTGCGGACGGTTGAGGGTGAGCGTGGTGACGCCGCCCTGGTCACGGCGCAACAGGATGGATTCGCGGGTCTCGGTGGTGGCGATGCTCATGCTGGGGTCTCCTCGACGTGGTGTTGAGCGGGCGGCGAGCGCGCACCCTCCAGTTAACGTTAACGTCAATCAGCGCTCGGCGCCAGCCCTCGGAACGCTGCGGAAGCACACGCCTCCGCAGCGCCGGACTCACTCGAACGCGTCGGTCGACTTCGCCTTCTCGCGCAGGACGAACTTTTGGATCTTGCCGGTCGAGGTCTTCGGCAGCTCGCCGAAGATGATCCGCTTCGGCACCTTGAAGCCGGCCAGGTGCTCGCGGCAATGCGCGACGATCGCCTCGCTTGTGGCCTCGGCGCCGTCGCGCAGCTCGACGAAGGCGCAGGGAACCTCTCCCCACTTCTCGTCGGGAAGCGCGACCACCGCCGCCGCCATCACCGCGGGGTGCTTGTAGAGCGCATCCTCGACCTCGATCGAGGAAATGTTCTCGCCACCGGAGATGATGATGTCCTTGGAGCGATCCTTGATCTTGACGTACCCATCGGGCTGCATGACCGCGAGGTCGCCGGTGTGGTACCAGCCGCCACGAAACGACTCGGCAGTGGCGTCCGGATTCTTCAGGTAACCCTTCATGACCAGGTTGCCACGGAACATGATCTCACCCATGGTCTCCCCGTCCCAGGGCACCGGCTCCATGGTGGCTGGATCCATCACCGTGATCCCTTCCTGGGCGTGATAGCGCACGCCCTGGCGCCCGTTCAGCGTCACCTGCTCGGCAAGCGGCAGCGCGCGCCATTCGTCGTGCTTCGCGCACACCGCGGCCGGTCCGTAGGTCTCGGTGAGGCCATAGACGTGGGTGATGTCGAAGCCGATCTTCGCCATCCCCTCGATCACCGCGGCCGGGGGTGGCGCGGCCGCCACCAGTCCCGAGACCTTGTGATTGATGCCCTTGCGCCACTCTTCCGGAGCATTGGCCAGCATCGAATGCACGATCGGCGCGCCGCAGTAGTGAGTGACGCCATGTTCGCGAATGGCATCGAAGATCAGGCGCGGATCGACCCGCCGCAGGCAGACGTTCACGCCTGCATTGGCGGCCATCGTCCATGCGAAGCACCAGCCGTTGCAGTGGAACATCGGCAGCGTCCACAGGTACACCGCATGCGGCGGCATGCCCCAGGAGACGATGTTCGACATCGCGTTGAGGTAGGCGCCGCGGTGGTGATACACCACGCCCTTGGGGTTGCCGGTGGTGCCCGAGGTGTAGTTGAGCGAGATCGCCTCCCACTCGTCGGCGGGCTGCTCGAAGACGAAGTCCTCGCTGCCCTCAGCGAGAAGCGCCTCGTACTCGTGCGTACCGACGCGCTCGCCGGGACCGCTGTACTCGGGGTCGTCGACATCGACCACGATCATGTCCGCGCGGCCGGCAAGCTCGATGGCCTTCTTCACCATGCGCGAATACTCGCGGTCGGTGAGGAGAACCTTTGCCTCGCCGTGGTTGAGGATGAAGGCGACCGCTTCGGCGTCGAGGCGGGTGTTGATCGTGTTCAGGACCGCACCACAGGCAGGGACGCCGAAGTGGGCCTCGAACATCTCGGGCGTGTTGTTCAGGATCGCGGCGACCGTGTCGCCCTTGCCCACGCCGAGCTGCTTGAGCGCCGAGGCGAGGCGCCGCGCACGCGCATAGCTCTCACGCCAGGTGAGACGGCGCGCACCGTGGATCACGGCCACGCGATCCGGATAGACGTAGGCGCTGCGCTCAATGAACGTGAGCGGGGTGAGCGCCACGTAGTTCGCTGCATTCTTCTCGAGCCCTACTGCGTAAGGCGATTGTCCGCTCTCGCTCACTTCACGTTCCTCCTCGTCCTGATGTGCCCGCCTTGGCGGCGGCTCGTTGGTATCGTTCGGGCGCTGTGGTGCGCGCCTGCATTCAACCCGGGGGCACGCCCGTGGTCAAGGGCAGCGAGGAAAGGCGTGGATCAGGGCGCCACGCATGCGCGCGGCGCGTGCGGGCCGGTGCGTGAGGCAGAGGGCGGTCAGGCGGTCGGCGTGCGCAGGCTCAGCGCCCGCACATAGAGCGCGCGACCGAGCCCCTGCCACTGGCGGCGCTCCTCTTCGAGCGCGGCGGCGGTGAGCGGCAGCTTCTGCAGCCAGCCCGGCGCCGCGGTGAGGGTGAAGCCCCGCCCTTCGCGTCCCAGCGTCACGGGCGGCAGCCCGCGCGCATCGCGCGCACGGTGGATGACCACCGCCAGGCGCAGACAGGCGATCAGCAGCCAGTCCACGCTGCCCGCGTCGATCGATGCCACCCGCTCGAGCTTGCCGCGATGCGCGAGCACCAGCCGCGCCAGGCGCGCCTGGTCCATGCGCGAGAAGCCCGGCATGTCCGCATTGCCGACGATGTAGGCACTGTGCTTGTGATAGCTCGAATGCGCGACCGAGATCCCGATCTCATGCAGCATCGCCGCCCAACGCAGGAACCGGTGGTCGATGTGCTCGGACTCGGCCATCCCGGGCTCGAGTTGCGCGAGCAATGCGCAGGCCGTGTCCGCCACCTGCTGCGCCTGGCGCAGGTCAACGCCATAGCGCCGCATGAAGGCGCCGACGGTGGCGTCGCGCAGGTCGTGATGGTGATAGCGCCCGAGCAGGTCGTAGAGCACGCCAAGGCGCAATGCACCTTCGGAGAACACCATGTGCTCCAGGTCGAACTCCTTGAACACGGCGTTCATGATCGCGAAGCCGCCGAGGATCACCGGCAGACGGTCCCCCTTGAGGCCGGCGAGATCCACGGCGTCGACGCTGCCGGCACGCAGCAAGGCCGCCTTGAACTGCTCGAGGCCGTCCCGGGTGATGCCGCCGCGCGAGAATCCGTTCTGCTCGAGGATCTCGAGCAGCGCCTTCGCCGTGCCGCTGGAGCCGACCGCCTCCTCCCAGCCCGCTTCGCGATAGGCGGCGGAAATCGTCTGCAGTTCTCGCCGTGCGGCGAGCTCGGCGTCCTTGAGGCTGCGCTTGTCGATCCTGCCATCGGGGAAGAAGCGCAGGCTGAATCCCACGCAACCCATGTAGCGCGACTCGAGCAGCAGCGGCTCGAAGCTCTTGCCGATGATGAACTCCGTGGAGCCGCCGCCGATATCGACCACGAGTTGCTGCTTGTGGGGGTCCGGCAGCGTGTGCGCGACGCCGACATAGATCAGGCGCGCTTCCTCACGACCGGCGATGACCTCGATCGGGAAGCCGAGCGCCGCCTCGGCACGAATCAGGAACTCGGGTGCGTTCTTCGCCACCCGCAGCGTGTTCGTCGCCACCGCGCGTACGCGCTCGGGCGGGAAGTCGCGCAGGCGCTCCTGGAAGCGCTGCAGGGCCACCACCCCACGCTGCTGCGATGCGAGGTCGAGCTTCTTGTCGGGCGACAGGCCGGCAGCCAGCCGCACCGCCTCCTTGAGGCCATCGAGCGGATAGATCTGGTCATTGACGATACGCCCGACCTGAAGCCGGAAACTGTTCGAACCCAAATCGATCGCTGCAATCAGATCTCGCATCATCGTCGTCGGAACTGACGCACGTGGCGCCGAAGGGGCGGATTCTAGCACCGCACTCTGCGCAGCCGGAGCCCGCGGCGCGGGCCGGCCGGGCCTGGAAACCCCCGCCCGGCGGGCGATCGCTGTCATGAAGACGCAAAGAAAGTGTCACATAATCATGAATGCCGCATCGCGCACAGGACTGCCCATGTTTACGCCTCGATCGAATCTCCCGTACCCGCCAGAACATTTTCTCAACCGCGAACTCTCGCTGCTGCAGTTCCAGCGCCGCGTGCTGGCGCAGGCGGCCGACTCGACCGTGCCGCTGCTCGAGCGCCTGCGCTTCCTGTGCATCGTGTCGAGCAACCTGGACGAGTTCTTCGAGATCCGTGTCTCCGGCATCAAGGAGCAGATCCGCATCGGCAGCCGGAAGTCCGGCGAGGACGGGATCGCGCCCGCAGACCTGCTCGAGCGCGTCAGCGACGAGGTCCATGACATCATCTCGGAGCAGTACGAACTGCTCAATGACGACATCCTGCCGGCGCTGGAAAAGGAAGGCGTGGTGTTCCTGCGCCGTACCCTGTGGACCGATGCCCAGCGCGCCTGGATCCACGACTATTTCATGCGCGAAGTGATGCCGGTGTTGACGCCGATCGGCCTCGATCCCGCCCACCCCTTCCCGCGCGTGCTCAACAAGAGCCTGAACTTCGCCGTCGAGCTCGAGGGTCGCGACGCCTTCGGTCGCGACTCGGGCGCGGCAATCGTGCAGGCGCCGCGCGCGCTGCCGCGCGTGATTCGCCTCCCACGCACACTCTGCGAGCAGGAATACTGCTTCGTATTCCTGTCCTCCATCCTGCACGCCCACGTCGGCGAGCTGTTCACCGGCATGAACGTGCTCGGCTGCTACCAGTTCCGCGTCACCCGCAACTCGGACCTGTTCGTCGACGAGGAGGAGGTCAAGGACCTGCGCGCCTCCCTCAAGGGCGAACTGCAGCAGCGCCACTTCGGTGACGCGGTGCGCCTCGAGGTCGCCGACAACTGCTCGGAGGAGATGGCGACCTTCCTGCTGCAGCACTTCCACCTGATGCCTGACGACCTCTATCGCACACCGGGCATCGTCAACCTGGTGCGGCTGATGCAGGTGCCCGACTGGGTCGAACGCCCCGACCTCAAGTACGCGCCCTTCGTCCCCGGCCTGCCCAAGGCGCTCGACAAGCGTCGCCATGTCTTCACCGCCATTCGTAGCGGCGACATCCTGCTCCACCACCCCTTCCAGAGCTTCGCGCCGGTCATCGAGCTTCTGCGCGCGGCCGCCGACGACCCTCAGGTGCTGGCGATCAAGATGACGGTGTATCGCACCGGCACCGATTCGGTGCTGATGGAACACCTCGCCCGCGCCGCGCAGAAGGGCAAGGAAGTGACCGTGGTGCTGGAGCTCATGGCGCGCTTCGACGAGGAGGCCAACATCACCCTGGCCAACCGTCTGGAAGAGGTCGGCGCGCACGTGGTGTACGGCGTGTTCGGCTACAAGACGCACGCCAAGCTGCTGATGATCGTGCGCCGCGAGGACGATGGCCTGCGCCGCTATGTGCACATGGGTACCGGCAACTACCACCCGCGCACCACGCGCTTCTATACCGACTTCGGCCTGCTCACCTGCAACCGCGAGATCGGCGAGGACGTCGCAGCCGTGTTCAAGCAGCTCACCGGCCTGGGGACGGCAACCGAACTGCGCCACCTGTGGCAGGCGCCGTTCACCCTGCAGCCGAACGTTGTCGCCGCCATCCGGCGCGAGGCCGAGATCGCACGCGCGGGCGGGCGCGGCCGCATCATTGCCAAGATGAATGCGCTGCTCGAACCGGAAACGATCGAGGCTCTGTACGAGGCCTCGCAGGCGGGCGTGGAGGTCGATCTGATCGTGCGCGGCCCTTGCGCACTGCGGCCCGGCGTGCCCGGGCTGTCGGAGAACGTCCGGGTGCGATCGGTGGTCGGCCGCTTCCTCGAGCACCATCGCATCTTCCACTTCTATGCCGACGGCGAAGACCGGATGTACCTGTCGAGCGCGGACTGGATGGACCGCAACTTCTTCCGCCGCATCGAGATCGCCTTCCCGGTGCTCGATCCGCGCCTCAAGCGCCGCGTCATGAAGGAGGGCCTGCGCCCCTACCTCGGCGACAACTGCCAGGCCTGGGACATGCAGTCTGACGGCAGGTACCGCCGCAAGCACCCGCGCAGCGTCCGCCGCGCGGCCCAGCTGATCCTGCTGAAGGAGCTTGCCGCGAGCAGTTGAGCGGCCCGGCCCGCCGCGAGGCCCCTGCGGCGCCACCGACAGGGTGCCGCCGCTGCATCTTCACGCTCGCCGGCAAACCCTCATTTGCGCTGCGCGTCGATGACGCCCGAGACCTCGCGGATGAGCGTGATCGCGCGCTGGACCTGCTTGATGCCCCCGACTTCCATCGTGAAGCGCATGTAGGCCGTGCCCTTCTTGGTCAGGGTGTTGACCGCGATCACGTTGAGCTTCTCGCGCGACAGGACTTCCGAGATGTCGCGCAGCAGGCCCTGACGGTCGCTGGCCTGGACCGTGATATCGACCTGATAGAGCGCGGTACGGCTGTCGTGGGCTTTCTCGCCCCACTCGGCAGGAATCACGCGCTCGGGGTGCTTGCGTGCAAGTTCCTGGAAATCCGCGCAGTCGACACGGTGGATCGAGATGCCCCGGCCACGCGTCACGAAGCCCTCGACCGCATCGGGCGGCGCCGGCTTGCAGCAGCGCGACAGCGAGGTCATCAACTTGCCCACACCGACGATCAGGATCTTGTCCTGGTTGTCGCCCGAGCGGCTGCGGCTGACCACGAACTCCGGCGCCGTCCCGGCCCCGGGCTCGGGTGCGTTGCCCTCGCGCAAGGCGGTCTGCACCGCCCGCGGTCCGACCTCCCCGCGCCCGGCCGCGAGGTAGAGCGCCTCGGCGTTCTTGAAGCCCATGCGCTCGGCGAGGCCGTCGATGTTGGCCTGAGCGTGGCCGTCGCGCTGCATCTCCTTGGTGACGAAGCTACGCCCGCGGTTGAGCAGTTCCTCCTCGTCGAGCTGGGCGAAATACTGCTTGATCTTCGTGCGCGCACGGGAGGTGGCGACATAGCCTTGGCGGGTATCCAGCCAGTCGCGCGAGGGGCCACCTTCCTTCGCGGTGACGATCTCGACCGTCTGCCCGCTCTCGAGCTGAGTGTTGAGGGGCACGAGGTGGCCATCGACCTTCGCACCGCGGCAGTGATGCCCGACGTCGGTGTGCAGCCGGTAGGCGAAATCCACTGGCGTGGCCCCGCGCGGCAGGTCGACGACCTTGCCCTGAGGCGTCAGGACGTAGAGCGTGTCGTCGAGCGAGGCGCGCTTGAACTGCTCCATCCAGTGCGCGGCATCGGTGACCTCGTCGCGCCAGGACAGCAGATTGCGCAGCAGGGCGATCTTCTCGTCGTAGTCGCCACCGTCCTTGGCGCCTTCCTTGTAGCGCCAGTGCGCGGCGACTCCGAGCTCGGCGTGCTTGTGCATGTCGAAGGTGCGGATCTGCACCTCGAGCGCGCGACCGTCGCCCGCCAGCACCGCCGTATGCAGCGACTGGTAGTTGTTGCCCTTGGGCTTGGTGATGTAGTCGTCGAACTCCTGCGGGATGGGGTGCCACATCTGGTGCACGATGCCGAGGACGGTGTAGCAGTCCTTGATCTCGGGCACCAGCACGCGCAGGGCGCGGATGTCGAAGACCTGCGAGAAGTCGAGGCGCTTCTTCCGCATCTTGTTGTAGATGCTGTAGATGTGCTTGGCACGTCCGGTGATCTCGGCCTCGATTCCCACCGTCGCGAGCTCGCTGCGCAGGCGCGCGATCGCGTCTTCGATGAACTGCTCGCGCTCGACGCGGCGCTCGTCCAGCATCTTGGCGATGCGCTTGTAGGTGTCGGGCTCGATGAAGCGGAACGACAGATCCTCGAGTTCCCACTTGATCTGCCAAACGCCCAGGCGGTTGGCGAGCGGGGCGTAGATGTCCAGGCTCTCGCGCGCCACATCCACCCGCGCGTCGCCCGGCAGGTCGGTGTAGTAGCGCAGGGTCTGGGTGCGCGAGGCCAGCCGCACGAGCACGACGCGAATGTCCTCGACCATCGCCAGCAGCATCTTGCGCAGGACCTCGGTCTGGGCGCGGATCTCGGGCGCCGAGGTGGTCGCGGTCAGGCGGGTGAGCACGCGCAGTCCGTTGAGCCTGTGCAGACCACGCACCAGACCGGCGACGACCGCGCCGAAGCGGCCGACGAGTTCTTCGGCCGGGTCCTCGAGCTCTTCCCAGACGGCGAACAGCAGCGCCGCCAGCCGCGTCTCGGCGTCGAGGCGAAGCGAAGCCGCGATCAGGGCGGCACCAAGCGCGTGCGTCCAGATCGCCTCGCCGGTACCGAGAACCTTGCCTTCGTAGAGCTCGGCAATCCAGTCGAGGGCATCCTCGAGACGTCTGCGATCCTCCGCCTCGAGGCCGGCAGACAGGAGGTCGATCGGGGCGGCGGTATCGCCCTGGGCGATGGCGTGAGTGACGGAAACCATGGCGCGATTATCCCACATCGGACTATCCGTCGATCGCGTCTTCGGTCGCGCAATGAGGCTCACCCCGCTCGTCCCGCACATGCACCGTGTGCGATGATTCCCACGCCGTACCTCCACTTTCGCCCGCTTCATCACACACGATCGAACGTCAAACCTTCCGATGCTGGGCTTCGTCAGACGACTTCTGGGTCTTGCCGCACCCGCACCCGAGATCAGCGCCGAACATTGGCAGCGGGTGGAGCGCACCCTGCCCTTCCTCGACTACCTGCCGCCGCAGGATCGCGGCCGACTGCGCGACATGGCGCTCGAGCTCCTGCGTCGCAAGGAGTTCCACGGCGCCCAGGGCCTGCAGCTCGATGACGACATGTTGCTGGCGATCGCCCTCCAGGCCTGCCTGCCGGTGCTCAACATCGGCCTGCAGGCATACGACGGATGGGTCGGCGTGGTCGTCTATCCCGGCGACTTCGTCATTCCGAGGCGCATCGTCGACGAGGCGGGCGTGCTTCACGAATACGATGACGAGGTGCTTGGCGAAGCCTGGGAGGGCGGACCGGTGCTGCTCTCCTGGTTCGGGGAGGACGACGGGCCCGCCGGCGTGAATGTGGTGATCCACGAGTTCGCGCACAAGCTCGACATGGAGAACGGCGGGGTCGATGGCCTGCCCCGCTTGCGTCCGGGGATGTCGCGCGCGGCCTGGGCCGATGCTTTCGAGGGCGCGTATGTGGCGTTCTGCGACGAGGTCGATCGCGGCGCCGAGACCGATATCGATCCCTATGGCGCGGAACATCCGGGGGAGTTCTTCGCCGTCGTTTCGGAAGCCTTCTTCGAGAGCCCGGGACGTCTGCGCGCCCGCTTTCCAGCGGTCTACGCACAACTCGCGCAGTTCTACGGGCTCGACCCGGCTGCGCGCGAACTGCGCGAAAGGGCGGGCGCCACGTCGGAGGAACCACCCCATGGCTGAGCCCAGAAGACTGCTGATCATCTATCACACCCAGAGCGGCAATACCGGCCGACTCGCCGACGCAGCATTTGCCGGGGCGCGGCGGGTGCAGGGTGTTGAGACCGTGATCAAGCGCGCCTTCGATGCCGGCACGGACGACCTGCTCGCCTGCAATGGCCTGCTGCTGGGCACGCCGGAGAACTTCGGCTACATGTCCGGGGCACTCAAGGACTTCTTCGATCGCACCTACTACCCCTGCGAGGGCAAGCTCACCGGACTTCCCTACGCGATCTTCGTGAGCGCCGGCAATGACGGGAGCGGCGCCGTCCGCGAGATCGGCCGCATCGCCAACGGATACGGCTGGAAGGCGGTGGCCGATGCGCTGATCGTGCGCAAGGCGATCACCGACGCGGCGCTCGCCGACGCCGCCGAGCTCGGGGAGGCGATGGCGGCCGGCGTCGAGATGGGCATTTTCTGAGCCCCGGCGAACCGGCAACGGACCTCCGACGCCGGCTGCGGCGGCCTGGTCGCGCTCGCGCCAGCCTCACGTGTCGCCTCGCACGCAAGCGGTTTTCACATGCCGGAAACAATCGACGTTGGCAGACCCCGCCGGTCTGGCCTAAGCTGAAAGCGCATCTGTCGTTCGAACCTGTCGTTGCCGCCGCGGCGGCCCCAACTCGTCCCCTAGCAACGGAGGGTGCTTCATGGCCATTACCTGGATTTTGGTTGCCAACGCCAGCCTGGCGAAGCTGTACGCGAACCTCGGCCCCAACAAGGGGCTGACGCTGGTCAAGGAACTGATCCACCCCGAAAGCAGGCAGAAAAACGGCGATCTCGTCTCCGACCGCGCTGGAGCGATGGGCTCGGTCGGCTCCGGCGGCGGCTCGATGCAGCCGCAGACGCTTCCCAAACAACACGAGGCCAAGATCTTTGCGCAGGAACTCGCCCAGGCGCTCTACCAAGGGCGAACCAGCAATGCATTCAAGCGCGCCATCCTGATCGCACCACCCGCCTTCATGGGCTTGCTGAATTCGGTCATCGACGGCCCCACGGCACAGTTGATCACCGACCGATTCGAAAAGGACTACACCAAGACGCCCGAGAACGAACTCGGCGAACGTCTGGGGTCGGCAATCTTTCTTTGATGGAGGGCTTCTCGCTTCGCTTCAAGACCACGCATTCACTCGCCGAAGGCCGCCTGGCCGGGGCAAAGGAGGAAGCGTTTGAAGGTAACGCCAGGGCTTCACCCAATTTGCTGAACGCAACAATCACTTGAATCGATCGTCTCCACTCGGGAGACCGGAGCCACTCGACCGGGGCTCCACAAACGACGGGGCGCTGGGCGCCCCGTTTTCATTTCACGACGTTCGCCAAGGCGCCGGCTTGCCATCGCCCGCCAGTGGCCAGCGCGCGAGGACGCGGTAACCTGCTCCCTTGGCCGTGCGCTCCGAAGCGACCAGCACGAAGCTCGCCACCGGCCAATGGATTGCCTCGGCCTGTTGCGCGACGGGCGCCCGCTGCGCGTTGCGGACCAGGGTCACGTGGGGCGAGAAGCCGCGCGCCTCGAGCGCGAAGCCCGCCGCAGCCAAGCGCTCTGCCAGCGCCCGGGCGAGTTCGTCCAGCGCGGCGGGTGACCGGGACGGACCGCACCACAGGACGCGATTGCCGTGCCAGCTTCCGATGCGGTCCAGCGCCAGCGTAAAGCGCTCGATGCGCATGGAGCGTGCGATCCCCTGCAGGGCCTCGAGCCGCTTGGCCGCGACCTCGCCGAGAAAGGCCAGCGTCAGGTGGAGGGTGTCGCGACGCATCGCGCGACCACCGCACGAAGTCTTCAGGCCGCTGGCGCGCGCATGCAAGGCCGCTGCGGTGGCGGCATCCGGCCAGAGCGCGAAGAACACCCGCTGGTGGTCCGCCACACCCCGGTCCGACACGCCCTCCTCCGTGGTGTCCTCAGTCATGCTCCGCGCGGGCGAGCAAGGCCACGACCTGCGCCGCGACGCCTTCGCCGCGCCCAGTGAAGCCGAGCTTCTCCGTCGTCTTGCCCTTGATGTTGATCGCGTCCTCGTCCATGCCGAGATCGGCGGCGATGTTGCGCACCATCGCGGGGGCATGCGGCAGGATGCGTGGCGCCTTGCAGATCAGCGTGGCGTCGACGTTCACCACCACCCAGCCCTGGGCCCGCACGCGCGCGAACGCTTCGCGCAGCAGGGCGCGGCTGTCGGCGCCGGCATGCGCCGGATCGGTATCGGGAAACAGCCGGCCGATGTCGCCCAGGCCCGCTGCGCCCAGCAGCGCATCGGTGAGCGCATGCAGCAGCACATCGGCGTCGGAGTGTCCGAGAAGCCCCTGCTCGAACGGGATGTTGACACCCCCCACGATCAGCGCCCGCCCCGGAACCAGCGCGTGCACGTCGAAACCCTGGCCGATGCGGAAGGGAAAGCTCATGTGTTCGATCCTTGTCGGTTCTGCAGTATCCACTCGGCCAGGTGCAGGTCGAGCGGATAGGTGACCTTGAGATTGGTGGCGTCGCCCTGAACGAGGCGCGGACGCAAGCCGGCCGCCTCGATCGCGCTCGCCTCGTCGGTGACGTCCTTGGCGTGCTCGAGCGCGCGGCGCAGCATGACATAGCGAAACATCTGCGGCGTCTGTGCCTGCCACAGGCTGTCGCGCGGCACGGTCGCGAGCACGTGGCGGTGCGCATCGGCGCGTTTGAGCGTATCGGCGACCGGGACGGCCAGCAGCCCGCCGACCTCCTCGTGGGCCAGTTCGCGCACCAGCTTGTCGACGTGCCAGGGGGCAAGGCAGGGGCGCGCAGCGTCGTGCACCAGCACCCAGTCGCTCTGCGCCGCCTCGCCTGCGATCGTGCGCAGCCCGCCCAGCACGCTGTCGGCACGCGTGGCTCCACCGCAGAACAGCGGGCACAGCTTGGGGCCCAGGGCCGACCAGTCGTGACGCGACCACTCGATGTCATCCACCGACAGCACGACGAACACGCGATCGATCTCGGGCGCAGCGCAGAGCACCGCGAGCGCATGATGGATCAGCGGCTTGCCGAGCAGCGGAAGGTATTGCTTTGGACGCGTCGCCCCCATACGCGAGCCGGTACCGGCGGCGGGAACGATGGCGAAATGTCGGGCTTGGAAGTTCTGCATGGCGCGCATTCTAGCCGGGCACGCACGACGCCGTGCGGCTTGCCGAGCAAGCTGCGCGGCGTGCGCCAGCGGCATGGTGTGCGCGAGCGGCAGCGCGCCGAACGCCGGGCCACGCCTGCAGGGCTGCGGCTCGAGGCCTATAATTGAAAGCGTTCTCGCCAAACCGCCTTTGCAGAGGATGCCCCGATGGCGCTTGCGTCCATTCGCCCGCCGGCCGTTGCCGGCCAGTTCTACCCGCAGGACGAGCGCGTACTGCGTACACAGCTTGCCGAGATGCTCAGCACCGCCGTGGCGCTCGAAGCCGCACCGCAGCCGAAGGCGATCATCGTGCCGCACGCCGGCTACATCTACTCCGGCCCGGTGGCGGCGAACGCCTATGCGCAACTGGGGCCGCTGCGCCAGTCCATCCATCGTGTCGTCATGCTCGGGCCGACCCACAGGGTGCCGATTCGCGGCTTCGCGCTCCCGGCGGCGCAGACCTTCGCGACGCCACTCGGTGACGTTCCGGTTGCACGCGCCGACTGGCTGGACCTGCAGGCGCGGGACGACGTCCTCGTCGACGATCGCCCGCACGCCTTCGAGCATTGCCTCGAGGTTCAGCTGCCCTTCCTGCAGATGATCCTCGAGCGCTTCGAGATCGTCCCGATCCTGGTCGGCGACGCCCCCACCGATGCGGTCGCGAGCCTGATCGAATCGCTGTGGGGCGGGCCAGAGACGCTGATCCTGATCAGCTCCGATCTCTCCCATTACCTCAGCTACCGCGAGGCGCAATGGTCGGACCGTGCGGCGGTCGAACAGATCCTGGCGCTGCGTCCCGGACTGGACCATGAGCAAGCCTGCGGCGCCACGCCCATCAACGGCCTGCTGGTGGCCGCTCACGCGCATCAGCTCCGGGCGCACCTCCTCGACCTGCGCAACTCCGGCGACACCGCGGGCGACCGCGCCCAGGTCGTCGGATACACGAGCATCGCCTTCTGCGAGACGGAACCCCTCAGCCATGTCCGACACTGATTTTGGCGCCACCCTGCTCACGCTCGCCCGCCAGGCCATCGCCCATCGTCTCGGGCGCGGTCCGGCGCCGACGGTGCCCGACGATCCGCGCCTGCGCGAGAAGGGCGCCAGCTTCGTCACCCTCACCCGCGATGGCGAGCTGCGCGGCTGCATCGGCAGCCTGCGTCGTTCGCGCCTGCTCGGCGACGACGTCGTCGCCAACGCGGTCGCCGCCGCAACCGAGGATCCGCGCTTCCCGCCGCTGGCCGCCGACGCGCTCGACGCGATCGCGATCGAGGTCTCGGTGCTGTCCGAGCCCGAGTTCCTCGATTTCGCCGGGGAGCAAGAGCTGCTCGCACAGCTGCGCCCCGGAGAAGACGGGCTGATCATCTTCTCCGGCTGCCGCAGCGCCACGTTCCTGCCCCAGGTGTGGGACCAGCTGCCCGAGCCGCGTCAGTTTCTCGCCGCGCTCAAGGAAAAGGCGGGGCTGTCGTCCAGGCGCGAGCAAGCCGGCCTGATGGCCGCGCGCTACCACGTGCAGAAGTGGAAGGAGACTGAACAGGAGGCCTCATGAACCCGATGCCCGAGCCGGCTGCCGACGGTGACAGACCGGACCTTGGCAGCCGCTTCCCGGCGCGTTACTGGCAACGCCTCGAAGATGGCCGCATCCAGTGCGACCTCTGTCCGCGCCTGTGCAAGCTGCACGAGGGCCAGCGTGGCGCCTGTTTCGTGCGCATGCGCGACGGCGATGCAATGTTGCTCACCACCTATGGCCGCAGCTCGGGCTTCTGCATCGACCCGATCGAGAAGAAGCCGCTCAACCACTTCTACCCCGGCAGCAAGGTGTTCTCCTTCGGCACAGCCGGCTGCAATCTGGCCTGCAAGTTCTGCCAGAACTGGGACATCTCCAAGTCGCGCGACCTCGACACCCTGATGGACCAGGCCGCCCCTTCGGAGATCGTCAACACCGCCCTGCACTGGGGCTGCCACAGCGTCGCATTCACCTACAACGACCCGGTGATCTTTGCCGAGTACGCGATGGACGTGGCCGACGCGTGCCATGCCCGCGGCCTGCAGACGGTGGCGGTCACCGCCGGCTACATCTCCGCATGTGCGCGGCGCGATTTCTTCTCGCGCATGGACGCCGCCAACGTGGACCTGAAGGGCTTTACCGACGACTTCTACCTCAAGCTCTGCGGCGCCCACCTGCAGCCCGTGCTCGACACCCTGGTCTGGCTGCGTCACGAAACCGAGGTGTGGGTGGAGCTCACGACCCTGCTCATTCCCGGACACAACGACTCCGACGCGGAGCTCGCCGCGTTGTCGAACTGGGTGCGTCGGGAGCTCGGCGCCGACGTGCCGCTGCACTTCAGCGCCTTTCACCCCGACTTCAAGATGGTGGATGTGCCCGCGACGCCGCCTGCGACCCTGCGCCGCGCGCGCCAGATCGCGCGCGATGCGGGCTTGCACCATGTCTACACCGGCAACGTGCATGACACCGAGGGCGACACGACGCACTGCGCCGGCTGTGGCGAACCCCTGATCGAGCGCGACTGGTACGAGATCCGCAGCTACCGGCTCACGGCGGAGGGCGCCTGTCCAAGCTGTGGAGAGCGCCTTGCCGGGCGCTTCGGCGCCGTGGGTGCCGCCGTGAATGATGCCTTCGGCGCACGGCGGATTCCGGTTAACATCCACCGCCATTACCCAGGTCGCGGACAGCCCACGTGAAACTGCGTCACACCCAGCTCAGCATCCCTGCCAACGGCGTATGGCTGGACGGCATGCTGGCGCACGCGCCGGATGTCCGGGCGCTGGCCCTGTGCCTTCACTCGCACGGCCACCCCTCGCTCGAACAGCCTGCGCGTCCGGTGGAGCTGGCTTTGCAGGCTGCGGGATTCGCCACCATGGTGATCGACCTGCTGACGCGCCAGGAGGCTCAGCGCGACCCGGACGCCACGTACAACATTCCGCGCCTCACCGAGCGCATCCTCGCGGCGACCGAGTGGGCGACCCATCAGCCACCCCTGACCGGTTTGCCGCTCGCCCTGGTCGCCAGCGGCACCGGCTGCGCCGCAGCCATCCGCGCCGCGGTGCGCGCGCCCGAGCGCTTCAGCGCCATCGCCTGCCTGGGCGGACGCGCCGACCTCGCCGGGGCCGAGCCCCTGCGTGCGGTGCGTACACCTGTGCGCCTGATCGTCACCCCGGGCACGACCGAGGCGGGCATTCTCGAACGCGCCTATCCGCTGATGAGGGGCGACCATCACTGGTTGGCGCTCCCCCCCAGCGACAACGAGCGCGAGCTCGAGCTTCTCGCAGCGCGCGCAGCCACGACCTGGTTGCGCCAGCACCTCCCGCAGGTCGAGGGGTCGGCGCAACCGTGAGTGCGACCGCGCCTAATCGCGGAAGGAAACCCACTCCTCGAGTGGCGCGCGCTCGGTCCTGAGCGTGTTCTCCACCGCGTCGGGATCCGCGTAACCGAGCGACATGCCGCAGATCAGGGTTTCGTTCTCGGGGATGCCGACCTCCTGGCGGATCAGGCGATGAAACTGGATCAGCGCCGCCTGCGGGCAGGTGTCCAGCCCACGCGCCCGGGCGGCAAGCATGACGTTCTGCAGGAACATGCCGTAGTCGAGCCAGGAGCCCTGCTCCATGACCCGGTCCACGGTGAAGATCAGGCCGACCGGTGCGTCGAAGAAGGTGTAGTTGCGCGCGAACTGTTCGTGCATGCGCTTCGCGTCGCCCTTCTGGATGCCGAGCAGGCCATAGAGTTGCATGCCGACCTTGCGTCGGCGGTCGATGTAGGGCGACACCCACTGCCTGGGGTAGTACTGCCAGGGATCGGAATGGGTCGCTGCCTCCTCGGGATCGTCGAATGCCGCCAGCAGTCGCTCGCTGACGCGCGCCTTGGTCTCGCCGGTCAGCACCCAGGCCTTCCAGGGCTGAATGTTGGTCCCTGAAGGCGCACGCGCCGCGACGGCGAGAATCCCGGCGATGAGCTCGCGTGGCACCGGATCGGGCAGAAAGGCGCGGCAGGAATAACGGCTCGTCATGACTTCGTCGACGGCGGACTGCAGGGGGTTGCTCATGGCTCCGGGGGCTCCTATGTGATGATGGGCGAGCGTGAATGGACAGCGGCGGTGGCGGCGCTCCTGTGCCGTTGACGTCAACGGTAATTGATTGCGTGAAACGCGTCACTCCGTGCCACCTCGCATGGACACGGCGGCGTATCGCAGCCGCGCATCGGAACTGCCGCTGGGCTAGAATAAAAACCTTATCAATCAAGCCACTCGAATCGCATGGCCATTTCACCCGCCAGTGCATCGGCTTGGGCGTACCTGTTGGCCGGCGCATCGCCCTACGCTTCTGCACTTCGTGACAGGGCTGACGGAACGGCCGGCGGCTCGGCTGGCCGGCAGCCACAGGACGAGGCGCGCGTGGCCGAGCCCGGCGCGGGCGGACCGGCGACCACGCGCAGCGCGGAACTCTCGGAAGACGATCTGCGCGAGCTCCGGCAGCTGCAGACGCGCGACCGCGAGGTGCGGGCGCACGAGATGGCTCACGTCGCGGCCGGCGCGGGACTGGTCACCCGTGGCGCCAGCTACACCTACCAGACCGGACCCGACGGCCAACGCTACGCCATCGGCGGCGAGGTCAGCATCGACACCTCTCCCGGGCGCACACCCGAGGAAACGCTCGCCAAGGCCGAGCGGGTCCGCGCCGCGGCGCTCGCCCCTGCCGACCCCTCGCCGCAGGATCGTCAGGTCGCCTCGCAGGCGACCCGCATGGCCATGGACGCACGCATGGAGATCGCCCGCCAGGCCTTCGAACGCGGCGAGGCCGGCAGTCTGTCCGCGGGCGCCGAAGCCGTCGGCGGCACGCGGGGGGAACAGGGTGCCGCGGCCATGGACACCGCCTCCGCCTACCTCGCACGCCAGGCACGCACGGCCTACGAGGTCGCGGCCGGATCCGCGGCGGCAGTGCCCGCGCCCGCTCTCGATCTGATGGCCTGAGCGCAATCGGAGCCTTTTTTGCGGGGATAATGCGCGCCTGCGGCGGCCTGTCCCACTCAGCCCGGCAACGCCCTCATCGCATCGCACAGCAGCAACCCCGACTGGAAAACCATGCCCACTTCCCTAGACGCCCTCCTCCGCCCCTTGTCGACGCTCGTGCTGCCCAAGCCGGGCGCAAGGCTGGAAGTCGGCGCTCTGGCGGGTTCGGCCGACGCGCTCGCGCTCGCCCAGCTCGCCAACCGCGGCCGCATGCTGGTGGTGATCACCGCCAACCCGCTCGACGCCCAGCGCCTGCAGGACGAGATCGCCTGGGTCGCGCCCGGCCTGCGCGCGCACCTGCTGCCCGACTGGGAGACCCTGCCCTACGACACCTTCTCGCCGCATCAGGACCTCATCTCCGAGCGCCTGTCGACGCTCTACGCCATCTCCCGCGGCGAGGCCGACATCGTGCTGGTGCCTGCCTCCACCGCGCTCTATCGCATGGCGCCGCCTAGCTATCTGGCGGCCTACACCTTCTTCCTCAAGCAGGGCGCAAGGCTCGACGTCGAGCAGTTCAAGGCGCAGATGGCGCTCGCCGGCTACGCGCACGTGACCCAGGTCGTGAGCCCGGGCGAGTTCTCGGTGCGCGGCGGGCTGGTCGATCTATTCCCGATGGGCTCGCCGCTGCCCTTCCGCATCGATCTCTTCGACGACGAGGTCGAGAGCATCAAGACCTTCGACCCCGACACCCAGCGCACGGTGTACCCGACCAAGGAGATCCGCCTGCTGCCGGCGCGCGAGTTCCCGATCGACGACAAGGGCCGCACGCGCTTTCGCAGCCGCTTCCGCGAGACCTTCGAGGGCGACCCGACGCGCGCGTCGATCTACAAGGACGTCTCCAACGGCATCGCGCCCGCGGGCATCGAGTACTACCTGCCGCTGTTCTTCGACGAGACCGCGACCCTGCTCGACTACCTGCCCGCTGATACCCCGGTGCTGCTGCACCGCGACGTGCCGGCGGCGATCGCCGAGTTCTGGAAGGACACGCGCTCGCGCTACGACCTGCTCAAGGGCGATCGCACCCGCCCGGTGCTGGCGCCCGAGCAGCTCTTCCTGAGCGACGAGGCCTTCTTCATCGCGCTGAAGAACCTGCCGCGACTGACGATCGGGGCCGAAGCCGTCGCCAACACGGCCGACGCGCTCGCGCTGCCACCGCCCGAGGTCGCGGTCGAACGCAAGGCCACCGACCCGCTGCACAAGCTCAAGGCCTTCCTCGCCGGCTTCGACGGCCGCGTGCTGCTGCTGTCGGACTCGCCCGGCCGGCGCGAGACCATGGCCGAGTTCTTCGCCGAATACGAGGTGCGCCCCGAGGCCACCGCCGACTTCGGTGCCTTCCTGGATTCGGACGCCCGCCTCGCGCTCGGCGTCGCCCCGCTCGCGCGCGGTTTCGTGCTGCCCGCGGCCAGGCTCGCGGTGCTCACCGAGACCGAGCTCTACGCCGCCACCGCGCGCAGCCGCGTGCGCCGCGACGCGCGCAAGGCCGCCACCATGGAGGGCTGGCTGCGCGACCTGTCCGAGCTCAAGGTCGGCGACCCGGTGGTGCACGTGTCGCACGGCATCGGCCGCTACCTCGGCCTCCTCCACATGAACCTCGGCGAGGGCGACACCGAGTTCCTGCACCTGGAATACAACGGCGGCGACAAGCTCTACGTGCCGGTGTCGCAGCTGCACGTGATCACCCGCTACGCCGGTGCCGACCCGGACGCGGTCGACCTGCACCGCCTCGGCTCGGGCCAGTGGGAGAAGGCCAAGAAGAAGGCTGCGATGCAGGTGCGCGACACCGCCGCCGAGCTGCTCGCGCTCTACGCCCAGCGCGCCGCCCGCCCCGGTCACCGCTTCGACTTCAGGCAGCACGACCTCGAGGCCTTTGCCGAGGGCTTTGGTTTCGAGACCACGCCCGACCAGCAATCGGCCATCGATGCGGTGGTGAGCGACATGAGGTCCGGCCGCCCGATGGACCGTCTGGTGTGCGGCGACGTCGGTTTCGGCAAGACCGAGGTCGCGTTGCGCGCGGCCTTCATCGCGGTGGCCGACGGCAAGCAGGTCGTGGTGCTGTGCCCGACCACGCTGCTTGCCGAACAGCACTACCAGACCTTTGCCGACCGCTTCACCGACTGGCCGATCAGGATCGCCGAGCTGTCGCGCTTCAAGTCCGCCAAGGAGCAGGCCGAAGCGCTGCAGCTGCTGTCCGAGGGCAAGGTCGACATCATCATCGGCACCCACCGCCTGCTGCAGAAAGACGTCGTCTTCAAGCGCCTGGGGCTGGTGATCATCGACGAGGAGCACCGCTTCGGCGTGCGCCAGAAGGAGGCCTTGAAGCAGCTGCGCTCCGAGGTCGACATCCTGACCCTGACCGCCACCCCGATCCCGCGTACCCTGGGCCTGGCGATGGAAGGCCTGCGCGAGTTCTCGGTGATCGCCACGCCGCCGCAGAAGCGCCTTTCGATCAAGACCTTCGTCCAGCCCTCGAGTCGCGGCGTGATCCGCGAGGCGGTGCTGCGCGAGTTCAAGCGCGGCGGCCAGGTGTATTTCCTGCACAACGAGGTCGACACCATCGACAACATGCGTAACGACCTCGAGGAGTTGCTGCCCGAGGCCCGCATCGTCGTCGGCCACGGCCAGCTGCCCGAGCGCGAGCTCGAGCGCGTGATGCGCGACTTCACCCAGCAGCGCGCCAACCTGCTGCTGTGCACCACCATCATCGAGACCGGCATCAACATCCCCACCGCCAACACCATCATCATCAACCGTGCAGACCGCTTCGGCCTCGCGCAGCTGCACCAGCTGCGCGGCCGCGTCGGCCGCAGCCACCACCAGGCCTACGCCTACCTGCTGACCATGCCGGGCGCCAAACCGACCGCGCAGGCGCAGAAGAGGCTGGAAGCGATCGCGATGATGGAGGACCTCGGCTCCGGCTTCTACCTGGCGATGCACGACCTCGAGATCCGCGGCGCCGGCGAGGTGCTGGGCGAGAACCAGTCGGGTGAGATCCAGCAGGTCGGCTTCAGCCTGTACACCGAGATGCTCAAGCGCGCGGTCAAGGACCTGCAGGCCGGCAAGGAGCCCGACCTGTCGCAGCCGCTGGAAGTGGTCTCCGAGATCAACCTGCACACGCCGGCGCTCTTGCCCACCGACTACTGCCCCGACGTGCAGGAGCGCCTGACGCTGTACAAGCGCCTGGCCAACTGCGACATCGAGGACGACCTGCGCGCGCTGCAGGAAGAGCTCATCGACCGCTTCGGCGAACTGCCGCCGCAGACCGCCGCACTGATCGAAACCCACCGCCTGCGCATGCTGGTGAAGGACTACGGCGTGCACAAGCTCGACGCCTCGGATGCGCAGATCAGCGTGCAGTTCGCCAAGGACGCGCCGATCGACCCGGTGAAGGTCATCTTCCTGATCCAGAAGGACCGCAGCACCAAGATGGCCGGCCCGGAGAAGCTGGTGCGCCGCGCCAGCCTGCCCAACCTCAAGGACCGGGTGAAGGCGGTGAAGGACCTGCTCGACGCGGTGAGAGCCGACCCAGTGAAGGCAAGTGGGGTGAAGGCTTAAGCGAGGGACGACCATGCTCATCAACTGCACCGCCTACCAGCACGGTCGCAAGCTCGCCGACCTCCCCGTGGAGGACATCAGCGACTACCTGCAGCAGCCCGACACCTTCGTCTGGGTCGCGCTCAAGGACGCCACGCCCGAAGAGCTCGCGGTGATGAAAGAGGAGTTCGGCCTGCACGAGCTGGCCGTAGAGGACGCCAACCACGGCCATCAGCGCCCCAAGGTCGAGGAGTACGACGACGAACTCTTCGTGGTCATGCACCTGATCGAGGAGCGCGAAGGCAAGCTCGAGGTCGGTGAGGTGCATGTTTTCGTCGGCCCCAACTACATCCTCTCCGTGCGCAACAACAGCACGCGCGATTTCCTCGGCGTGCGTGCGCGCTGCGAGCGTGAGCCGAAGATGCTCGCCAAGGGCGCAGGCTTCGTGCTTTATGCGCTGATGGACGCGGTCGTCGACCGCTATTTCCCGCTCATCGAGAAACTGGAGAACGAGGTCGAGGCGCTCGAGGAGCGCATCTTCACCAAGGGCGCGGGCAACTCGAACATGCGCCGGCTGTACCGGCTCAAGCGCAAGGTCACCCTGCTCAAGCACGCCGTGCTGCCGCTGCTGGAAGCCGCCGGCAAGCTTCACAGCGGACGCGTGCCCGAGGTCTGCGCCAAGAGCCGGCACTACTTTCGCGACGTCTACGACCACCTGACGCGCATCAACGCCTCGCTCGACGGCATCCGCGACACCATCGGCACCGCCATCCAGGTGAACATCTCGCTGGTCACCATCGACCAGACCGAGGTCAGCAAGCGCCTGGCGGCCTGGGCCGGCATCTTCGCGGTGGCCACCGCCTTCGCCGGCATCTGGGGCATGAACTTCAGCCACATGCCCGAGCTGGAGTGGGAGTACGGCTATTTCGCCGGGCTCGGCGTCATCATCGGCGCGAGCGCCTTCCTGTGGTGGCGCTTCCGCAAGGCGCGCTGGCTGTAGCGCGGCAAACGCCGCAGCGCTGAAGGTCGCCGACGGGGAAGTCGCGATCCCGGCGCCCCCCGCAGCCTTCAGCCGGGCTGCGACACCGCCAGTTTCAGCCCGAAGCCCAGGAACACTGCGCCAGTGAGGCGGTCGAGCGCGGCGACGACCGCGGGCCTCTGCAGAAGTCGCACCGAGCGCCCGGTCAGCGCGATCAGCAGCGCGAACCACAGCAGCGACATCGCCACATGGATCGCGGCGAGCAGAAAACTGAACCCCGCCATGCCGACACCGGCAGGTACGAACTGCGGCAACAGGGTCAGGTAGAAGATGCCGACCTTCGGATTGAGGGCATTGGTGAGGAAGCCCTTGGCGAAGGCCGAGCCCACTGTCTCCCCGCCCGCCACCAGGGCCGGTGCGTCCGACCGCACGCCGCGGCTGCGCAACAGCGCGAAACCCTGCCACACCAGATAGGCCGCTCCGATGAACTTCACCACGGTGAATACCGAGCCGGACGCTGCCAGCAGCGCCCCCAGCCCGGTCGCCACCGCCGCCCCCCACAGCAGACACCCCGCCGCGATGCCCAAGGCCGCGCCCAGCCCCCGTCGCGCGCCGGCCGAGATGGAAATGCGCAGCACCAGTGCGGTGTCTATCCCGGGCGTCGCCGCGAGCACGATGGCGGCCAGGGTGAAGGCGACAAGGCTCTGTTCGACGGTCATGAATGGCTCGGCGCGCGTGAAAACCGGCGCGGAGTATAGCGCCCGGCGCGCGGATCAGCCCCCGTTCACCTCGCGGTGGCGGTAGCAATCCGCCACATGGTCATTGACCATGCCCACCGCCTGCATGAAGGCGTAGCACACCGTCGGCCCGACGAAGCGGAAGCCCAGTCGCTTCAGTTCGCGGCTCATGGCCTTCGATTCCACCGTCTCGGCCGGTACGTCCGCGAGCAAGCGCCGCCCACCGTCACGCGGCACGCCATCGACGAATTTCCATAGCAGCGCGTCCAGCGAGCCGAAGTGCGTCTGCGCCTCCAGCGTGGCGCGCGCGTTGGCGATCGCCGACTCGATCTTCAGCCGGTTGCGCACGATGCCGGCGTCAGCCATCAGCCGCTCCACGTCGGCCGACGTGTAGCGGGCGACCTTGTCGGCATCGAAGTCGGCGAAGGCGCGGCGGTAGTTCTCGCGCTTTCTCAGGATGGTGATCCAGCTCAACCCCGCCTGCGCGCCTTCGAGCACCAGCATCTCGAAGAGGTGGCGGTCGTCGTGGTTGGGCACGCCCCATTCGAGGTCGTGGTAGGCGGTGTAGAGCGGGTCGGTGCCGCACCAGGCGCAGCGGTTGGTCATTGCGGGGCTCCAGCATGCAAGTGGGTGGGCGCTGATCGTGCAGAGGGCGCGCCCCGGGCCGGCGGCAGCCGGCTGTTGATCCTGCGGTGAGGGTAGCCCATGAGCGCCTGCGCGGGCACAGGTGCATGGGCTTCGCGTCCTGAGCCGCGGCCCACGCTTGCGGAGGATGGCGACCTGACCGAGGGCGCGCGCGAAGGCCGTGGCGGAGATCCTGATACCATCGGTCGCCTTCAGCCCGATCACCCGTCGGGCATCGAGCGACGACCGGGTGCGGTCTCTCTCAAGGCGGATTTCCATGTACCCGGGCGCATGGCGCGGTGATCAGGGAGGCAGGACATGTTGCGAATGGGACGAGAGGGACCCGAGCTTCGCGTCCTCGGAGGCATTCTGGCGGCGAGCTCGGCGCTGTGGGTGTTCGTCGAGATCGCCGAAGAAGTTGTCGAGGGCGACGCGCGCGCCATCGACACGGCGATCCTGATGGCGTTTCGCGCACCCGGCGACGCAAGTGACCCCCTTGGCCCGCCCTGGCTGGACGCGTTCTCGCGCGACATCACTGCGCTGGGCAGCCCGGGCGTGCTCGGCCTGCTCGTGGCGGCGACCTGCCTGTTCCTGCTGCTCGCCCGGCGCCGGCGGACCGCGCTGTTCGTGCTCGGCGCGACCGCAAGCGGCGCGCTCGCCAGCGTCCTGCTCAAGCTGTCCTTCAATCGTCCGCGTCCCGATCTGGTGGCGCACCACGCCTATGTCACGAGCGCGAGCTTTCCCAGCGGTCACGCGATGCTCTCGGCGCTCGTCTATCTGACGCTCGGCGCGCTCCTCGCGCGCCTCGTAACCGCGCGGCGCCTCAAGCTCTACCTGATGTCGGTCGCCCTCGTGCTGTCCGCGCTCATCGGCCTGAGCCGGATTCATCTCGGCGTGCACTGGCCGAGCGACGTGCTCGCCGGCTGGGCCGGAGGGGCCGCCTGGGCGCTGGGCTGGTGGGCTGCGGCGCAGACGATTCACCTGGGTGAGGAGATCGAGCGGTGAAGGGCCAAGGGCTGCTCCGTCGCCTCGGCTTTGCGCTCTCGGGTCTGGCACTGGCCTTCAGCCGCGAGCGCAGCGTGCGAACGCACGTGCTGGCCGGCGCGGCCGTGCTCGCCGTGCTGCTGCTCACGCGGCCGCCCGCGGTGTGGTGGGCGATCGCCGCACTGGCGGTCGGCCTCGTGCTCGTGGCGGAGTTGCTCAACACCGCGATCGAAGCCTTGGCCGACCGGCTCCATCCGGAGCGGCATCCGGAGATCCGCGTGGTGAAGGACGTCGCCGCCGCAGCCGTGCTGCTCGCCAGCATCGTCGCGGTCCTCGTCGCGATCATTTTCGTGCTGCGCTGAGCGCCCGCGTGGCAGCCCGGCCAGCGGCGGCAGCGCGCCGGAGTCGGTGCAGTGCGACGCGATGGGCGAACGGGGCGGCGGACACGCGCCCCGGAGGCCGGAAATCCGCAACGACATGCCCAGGCGCCGGCGCTACAATTGCAAGCTTTCCAGGCCGCAACCGGAGCCCCCTGCAATGCCGCTCACCCAGACCGAAAACCTCAACGTCCTCGCCTTCGACCACATGCCCTCGCCCGAGGAGATCAAGGCGCGCGTGCCGCTCACCGAGCGCGCGGCGGCTGCGGTGGTGGCGGGTCGCAAGGCGGTGATGGACATCCTCGATCGCACGGATCCGCGCGTGTTCGTGGTGGTCGGGCCGTGCTCGATCCATGATCCGGTGGCAGGCCTGGACTATGCGCGCCGGCTGAAGAAGCTCGCCGACGAGGTTTCGGACACGATGCTGCTGGTGATGCGCGTCTATTTCGAGAAGCCGCGCACCTCGACCGGCTGGAAGGGCTTCATCAACGACCCGTTCATGGACGATTCCTTCCGCATCGACGTCGGCATGGAGCGCGCGCGCAAGTTCCTGCTCGACGTATGCGAGATCGGTCTGCCGACCGCGACCGAGGCACTCGACCCGATCGCGCCGCAGTACTACGGCGACCTCATCTCATGGACCGCGATCGGCGCCCGCACCTCGGAATCGCAGACGCACCGCGAGATGGCCTCGGGCCTGTCCACCCCGGTCGGATTCAAGAACGCCACCGATGGCGACCTCGAGGTGGCGATCAACGCCATCATCTCGGCAGGCAGCCCGCACAGCTTCCTCGGCATCAACAACCATGGCCAGTCGGCGATCACCCGCACCCGCGGCAACCGCTACGGCCACGTCGTGCTGCGCGGCGGCGGCGGCCGTCCCAACTACGACACGGTTTCGGTATCGCTCGCCGAGCAGGCGCTCGCCAAGGCCAAGCTGGCGAAGAACATCGTGGTCGACTGCTCGCACGCCAACTCGTGGAAGAAGCCCGAATACCAGCCTCTGGTGATGAAGGACGTGATGCACCAGATCCGCGAGGGCAACCAGTCGGTGGTGGGCCTGATGATCGAGAGCAACATCGAGGCCGGCAATCAGCCGATTCCGGCCGACCTCTCTCAGCTCAAGTACGGCTGCTCGGTCACCGACGCCTGCGTGGGCTGGGACACCACCGAGGACATGATCCGCAACGCCGCTGCCGTGCTGCGTGACGTGCTGCCCCGCGTGGAGCGGCGCGCATGAACCTTGTCGTGCTGGCCAGCGACGTCGACAGCGTCGCGCTGAAGAACGTCGCCAAGCTCACCGAGACGCGCGAGATCGAGCAGATCACCACGCGCTCGTTCCGCCTCGTTGGCGCCAAGCCGCACGAAGGCCTGGTCGCCGCCTGCGCCGAGGGCGGGCTCGATCATGTGTGGTTGCCCGAGGGGCGCAAGCTGGGCGACTTCGGTCTCTTCGTCACCGACATGGACTCGACGCTGATCAACATCGAGTGCATCGACGAAATCGCCGACATGCAGGGCCTCAAGCGCGAGGTGGCGGCGATCACCGAGGCGGCGATGCAGGGCGAGATCGATTTCCGCGAATCGCTCACCCGC
This sequence comes from Thauera sp. JM12B12, assembly GCF_039614725.1. Lineage (NCBI taxonomy): Bacteria > Pseudomonadati > Pseudomonadota > Betaproteobacteria > Rhodocyclales > Zoogloeaceae > Thauera > Thauera sp. JM12B12. The sequence continues at coordinate 2,456,224 of NZ_CP154859.1, forward strand.
CGCGTCGGCTTGCTCGCCGGCTTGCCGGAGTCCGCGCTCGCCGAGGTCTTCGATCACCGCCTCCAGCTCAATCCGGGCGCCGAGCGCCTGCTGCAGGGGCTGCAGCGCGCGGGCATCCAGACCATGCTTGTCTCGGGCGGCTTCACCTATTTCACCGAGCGGCTCAAGGTGCGCCTCGGCTTCGATCACGCTCACGCCAACGAACTCGAGGTGATCGACGGCAAGCTCACCGGCAAGGTGGTGGGCGACATCGTCGACGGCGAGGCCAAGGCGGCCCATCTGGAGCGCGTGCGCGACGCGCTCGGCCTGAAGCCGGAGCAGGTGATCGCCGCCGGCGACGGCGCCAACGACATCCCGATGCTGCGCGCGGCGGGCTTCGGCGTCGCCTTCCACGCCAAGCCGGTGCTGCGTGACGTCGCGCACTGCTGCCTCGACCACACCGGCCTCGACGGCATCCTCGACATCTTCGGTAGCTGACCGTTCATCGGCCCGACCGATTCGCGGGCACGCCCGCTCCCACGGACGCTGAGCTCGAGGTACCCGTGGGAGCGGGCTTGCCCGCGAACGCGCGAAGCGCGCCCCGCTCGCCTCAGCGGGCGTCCTCTTCCACCAGGCGTCCGGCCTGCATGCGCAGCACGCGCCCGCAGCGGCGCGCGAGCGACTCGTCATGGGTGACCAGGATCAGCGTGGTGCCCGCCTCACGGTTGAGCGAGAACATGAGCTCGATGATCGCCTTGCCGGTCTCGGCATCGAGGTTGCCGGTCGGCTCGTCGGCCAGCAGCACGCGCGGATTCGGCGCGAATGCGCGCGCGAGCGCAACACGCTGCTGCTCGCCGCCGGACAGGTGTTTGGGGTAGTGCCGCAGGCGGCTGCCCAGACCGACACGCTCCAGCCACTGGGCGGCCACCGCACGCGCATCGGCCATGCCCGCCAGTTCCAGCGGCAACATGACGTTCTCCAGCGCGGTGAGCGCGGGCAGGAGCTGGAAGGACTGGAACACGAAACCGATCGACTCGCCGCGCAATGCCGCACGTGCATCCTCGTCGAGGCCAAAGAGGTCGATGCCCTGCAGGCGCACGGCCCCGTGCCCGGGAACATCGAGGCCGGCAAGCAATCCCAGCAGCGTCGATTTACCCGAACCCGAGGCGCCGACGATCGCGACCGACTCGCCGGCGCCCACCGCAAAACTCACGTCCTGCAGAATGTGGAGGTCGCCCTGACCGTCGGCGAGCCGCACCTGCTTGGACAGGCCATCGACCTCGATGACCGGATTGGAGATTTCCATGCCGCTACGATTCATCACGCGCTTCGTCTTCCTGTTGTTCTTCGCCGCCGCACACATCGCCAGCGCGGCAACCCCGCCCGCCGGCAACCCTGACGCACCGGCCATCCTCGTCTGGGGCGACAGCCTGTCCGCCGGCTATGGCCTGGACAGGGGGCAGGACTGGCCCACCCTGTTGCAGACGCGGCTGCAGGACAAAGGGTTCCGCCATGTCGTCGTCAATGGCAGCGTTTCCGGTGAAACCTCGTCCGGCGGCCGCACCCGCCTGCCCGCCGCGCTGGCCGAACACGCACCCGCGATCGTGATTCTCGAGCTCGGCGCCAACGACGGACTGCGCGGACTGCAGCCCAGACTGCTTGCCGACAACCTGAAGGCGATGATCGACGCCGCAACCGCATCCGGCGCGCAGGTGCTGCTGGTTGGCATGCAGATGCCGCCGAACTACGGCCCGGCCTACACCCGCCGATTCAGCGCGGTGTTCCGCGACCTGGCCGAAAGCGAGGAGCTTCCGCTCGTCCCCTTCCTGATGGAAGGCTTTGCCGACCGTCCCGAGCTGTTCCTGGCCGACGGTATTCACCCGACGGCCGAGGCCCAGGGGCTGATCCTCGATACGGTATGGCATAGCTTGCAGCCCATGCTCACAGGCGCCACGGCGCAGGCGCGGCGGCGCTAGGCACTCTCAGCCGACAAGCACGCGCGCTGCGCCTGCGCGCATCTCGCCGATCACCACGCCTGGAGCGCCCTGCTCGGCTGAGATCGCGGCCTGCACGGCGTCCACCGTGTCGGCGGCGCAAGCGATCAACAGTCCGCCCGAGGTCTGCGGGTCGGTGACGAGCTTGCGCTGCCACTCGGGGGCGTCCGCCGGGAGCGTGACGCTGGCGCCGTAGCTCGCCCAGTTGCGCGTCGACGCGCCGGTGGCGACGCCGTCCTGCACCAGGGCGCGCGCCTCCTCGATCACCGGCAAGGCCGCGAAACGCACTGCACCGGTGAGCGACGCGCCGCGGCACATCTCGAGCAGGTGACCAGCGAGGCCGAAGCCGGTGACATCGGTCACCGCATGCACGCCATCGATGTCCGCGAGCTTCGCGCCGACGCGATTGAGCGTGGTCGTCCAGCGGATCATCTGCGCGTAACCGTCTTCCGACAGCCGGCCCTTCTTCAGGCCCGCGGACAGGATGCCGATGCCGAGCGGCTTGGTCAGGATCAGCACGTCGCCCGCCTTGGCGCCGGCATTGGTGCGCACCCGCGCCGGATCGACCACGCCGAGGCCGACCAGGCCGTAGATCGGCTCGAGCACGTCGATCGAATGCCCGCCCGCAATCGGGATGCCGGCGTCGCGGCAGACTTCGGCGCCGCCCTTGAGGATCTCGCCGATCACCTCGGGCGGCAGCTTGTCGAGCGGCATGCCGACGATCGCCAGGGCCATGATGGGCGTGCCACCCATCGCGTAGACGTCGGAGAGCGCATTGGTGGCGGCGATGCGGCCGAAGTCGCGCGGATTGTCGACGATCGGGGTGAAGAAGTCGGTGGTGGCGACGATGGCCTGGCGCTCGTTGAGCTTGAACACCGCGGCATCGTCGGCGGTGTCGGTGCCGACCAGCAGCTCGGGCGGCACCAGGCCCGCCGGCATGGTGGCGAGCAGCTCGGAGAGCACGCCAGGGGCGATTTTGCAGCCGCAGCCGCCGCCATGGGAGAATTCGGTCAGTCTGATTTCGTTCATGTTTCCGAAGGAGAAAGCGACGCGCGGCGCAATGGGCGCCGCGCGTCGTGTCAACATCATGCAAAAAAGCGTCGCGACCGTAGCACAGCTGTCCGGCTTTGACGAGATCATCGACGCGCGCACGCCGGCCGAGTTCGCCGAGGATCACATCCCCGGGGCGATCAACCTGCCGGTGCTCGACAACGAGGAGCGCATCGTCATCGGGACCCTGTACAAGCAGCAGTCCGCATTCGATGCCCGCCGGCTCGGCGGTGCGCTGGTGGCGGCAAACATCTCCCGCCACATGCTCGCGGCGATGCAGGACAAGCCGAAGAACTGGCGCCCGTTGATCTACTGCTGGCGCGGTGGCCAGCGCAGCGGTTCGTTCGCCACCTGGCTGCGCATGGTGGGCTGGGACGCCTGCCAGCTCGAAGGCGGCTACAAGGCCTTTCGCCACCACGTCATCGCCGAAATCGAGCGCATCGTGCCCACTCTGGACCTGCGCATCGTCTGCGGCCCCACCGGAAGCGCAAAGACGCGCGTGCTCGAGGCGCTTGCGACCCAGGGTGCGCAGGTGCTCGATCTGGAGGATCTGGCGGCGCACAAGGGCTCGGTATTGGGCGCCCTGCCCGACCGTCCGCAGCCGGCGCAGAAGGGCTTCGAGACGCGATTGTGGGATCGCCTGCGGCGGCTCGATCCTGCCCGCCCGGTGCATGTCGAGGCCGAAAGCCGAAAGATCGGCCTGCTCTTCGTCCCCGAGCCGCTCATCCTGGCGATGCGACGCGCGCGCTGCATCCTGATCGATGCCACGCGCGAGGCCCGGCTCGACTTCCTGGTGCGCGACTATGCCTATCTCGGCGACGACGTCGGCGCGCTCCAGGACAAGCTGCACCGGCTGCGCGAACACCAGAGCCGCGAAACCCTCGAGCGCTGGAAGACGCTCGCCGCGGCACACGCGCTCCGCGAGCTCTTCGGCGAGCTCATCGACCAGCACTACGACCCGCTCTACCATCGCTCGCAGAACGTCAATTACGCCGGTTACAACGAAGCCCTGCGGGTGGAGACGGACGATCTGAGCGCGGCGGGCATCCGCAACCTCGCCACCCGCATCCTCGCCCGGCCCTGAGCGCCCGCCTGCTTCGCCGGCGGCTCAGGGGAGGCGGGGGATCGTCGTCGCCTTCACCGCGCAGATGCGCTGAACCACGGCGCTGCGCGGCACGGCGGTTTCGCCCTGCTCGAACGCGATCACCGTCCAGCCCGCGCCCACACGCTCGAGCAACTCGCCCGGGCGCAGCAGGAAGGCCGGATTGGATGGCTTGCCGAAGCGCTCGTTTCCGATCATGAAGGTCTCGTAGATGAACAAGCCCCCCGCACGCACGAGGCCGAGCAGCGCATCGAAGCGCGCGCGATGGAGATAGTTGGTGACGACCACCGCATCGAAGGTCTCACCCTGCAAGGGCCAGTCATCGTCCTCGAGTTCGAGCCTCCGCGCCTGCACGCCGGGAACGGCCGCGAGCGGACGAAGCGCGTCCGGGTCGCGATCGACGGCATGGACCTGCAGCCCGCGCGCGGCGAGCGCGCGCGCATGGCGGCCACTGCCGCAGGCATAGTCGAGCACGGTGGCGCCCTCCGGGATCAGCGGCGCGAAGCGCAGGACCCATGGCGAGGGTGCGGCAGCCGCACCGGCCGCCATCGGGTGTGAGAGGGGGGCAGGCGCGGCCAGGCCGCTGCGGGAGGCGTGGTCAGACATTCTTCGTAGGTCCGCTGGCATCGAAGCCCGCATTCTATGCGCGGCAGGCTGCGTGGCGCCCTCCTCCGGGGCGCTGCCCGCCGCGGTCGTGCTTGCCGGCTGCGAACTATGCTATACAGGACTCACTTCATTTCTCGCCAGCCCCCCGCTGCGACGCGATCGTCCCCGCTACCCATCGCTTCGCACGGCAGCGCTCCAGTGAAAGATCGTCTGCAGCCCCGCGCTCACCGTATCCCCCAGCGTCTCGCCTGCGCGGCCCCTCGGGTCGTCTCGAGCGCTGCGCTTCTGCTCATGCCCGGCCTGGCGCTGGCAGCCTCCGATGAAGGGTCCTTGGCACTCGGCTCGATGGCGCTCCTCCTCGCCGGGCTGATCCTCGGCCACCTGCTCGGGTCGCGCTCGGCGCGAGCGCGCAGCGCCAGGCCGGACCGCCACGAAAGGCCCGGAACGACCGAGGCGGCCACCCCGCCCGCGCCGCTGGCTGGCGCCGCCGTCAGCGCCCCCGCTCCCGCCCGCCCGCCCTACCTGGAAGTGGTCGACTCGGTGCATCAGGTGCTCTTCCGGACCGACACCGAGGGTCGGCTGGTCCTGCTCAACGACTACTGGAACGCGCTCTCCGGCTACACGCTCGAACAGAGCCGCGATCGCCCGCTGTGCGACTTCCTGCATCCCGACGACCGCGCCCGCGCCCGCGATGCCTTGCGCGACCTGCTGCGCGGCGAGCTGCCGACCTGGACGGGCGAGCTGCGCCTGCGCACGCGGGGCGGGGAGATCCGCTGGATCGAGGTCGACTGCTGCCGGGTGACGGAAAAGGACGGTGCCGACGCGTGGGTCGCCGGGGCGCTCGACGACATCTCGGCACGCAAGATCGCCGAACTCAGCCTGCGCAACCTCAACCAGGAACTCGAGGCGCGCGTGCGCGCCCGCACCGCCGAGCTCGAGGCGGCGAACCGCGAGCTGGAAGCCTTTTCGTACTCGGTGTCGCACGACCTGCGTGCCCCCCTGCGCGCGATCGACGGCTTTGCCCGCATCCTGGCCGACGATGCCGGCGAGCGCCTCGAACCCGCGCAGCGCGAGCAACTCGAGCGCATCCGCAGCGCAGCCGAGCGCATGGCGGTGCTCATCGACGCGATGATCGACCTCGCCAGCGTGACCCGCCAGCCGCTCCGACGCGAAACGGTCGACCTTTCCCAGCTTGCAGAATCGGTGATTCGCGAACTGCACGCCGAAGAACCCGAGCGCAAGGTGGTGGTCGAGATCACGCGGGACCTCACGGCCAGCGCCGACCCCTCGCTGGCTCATGTGCTGCTGGACAACCTGTTGCGCAACGCGTGGAAGTTCACCCGCCGCGCGCCCGACGCCCGCATCGGCTTCGGCGCCCGCCGCGAGGGCGGGCGCACGGTGTACTGCGTCGAGGACAATGGCGCCGGATTCGATATGACTTACGCAGACAAGCTCTTCAAACCCTTCCAGCGCCTGCATGCCCAGAGCGAATTCCCCGGCACCGGTATCGGGCTGGCGACCGTGCAACGCATCATCGAGCGCCACGACGGCCGAATCTGGGTTGACGCCCGGCCCGGCGCGGGCGCACGGTTCTGCTTCGTCCTGGGTCGGTGAGCCGGACTGTTCCGGATACCCGCAGGCAGAACAAGGACAAAAATGCGACACATCGCACGCAGGCGGTTTGTGCACCGCAGTATAATTTTGACCTGATCCAGCAGGCTGACGCGCACGGTCGCGCCCTGCCCCTCGTCACACAGCGTCACACAGCATTCAACAAGTCAGTCGGGTTCCAATCATGAAAGACAAGCACTACCTCACACCGCTGCTGGAACCACGCTCGGTCGGCATCATCGGCGCCAGCGAACGCGAGTCCTCGCTCGGCAACGTGCTCATGCGCAACATGCTCGACGCCGGCTACAAGGGCAAGCTCTTCGCCATCAACCCCAAGCACGAGAAGGTGCATGGGGTTGCCTGCTACAAGTCGGTCGAGGACGTGCCGCAGCGCCTCGACCTCGTGGTGATCGCCGTTCGTGCGGAGAAGGCCCCTGCGCTGATGGACGCCTGCGGGCGCGCCGGCGTCAAGGCCGCCATCCTGCTCTCCGCAGGTTTCTCCGAAGCGGGTCCGCGCGGCGCGCTGCTCGAGCGCCAGGTGATCGAGGCTGCCCACCGCCACCGCATCCGCCTGCTCGGCCCGAACTGCCTGGGCATCATGCGTCCGCAGCTCGGCGTGAATGCGACCTTCGCCCACGCGTCGGCGCTCAAGGGCAGCATCGGCCTCATCTCGCAGTCGGGCGCGCTGTGCGCTGCCATCCTGGACTGGGCCAAGCCCAACAACGTCGGCTTCTCGGCGGTGGTCTCGCTGGGTTCCTCGTCGGACATCGATTTCGGCGAGGTGCTCGAATACATGATCTCGGACCCGCGCACCGAGAGCATCTTCCTCTACGTCGAAGGTATCCGTGACGCCCGCCGCTTCATGAGCGCGTTGCGCGGCGCCGCACGCGTCAAGCCCGTGCTCCTGATCAAGACCGGCCGCCACCCCAACGCCTCGCGCGCGATCCTGTCCCACAGCGGCGCACCGATGGGCGACGACGCGGTGTTCGACGCGGCCCTGCGCCGCGCGGGCGTAATCCGCCTCTACAACATGGGGCAGCTGTTCGCGGCCGCCAACGCGCTGTTCTCGCACTTCCGCCCGCGCGGCAACCGCCTCGCGATCATCACCAACGGCGGCGGGCCGGGTGTCATGGCAGCCGATCGCGCGGCCGACATCGGCATCCCGCTCGCCGAACTCTCCGAAGGCACGGTCGAGAAGCTCAATGCCGTCCTGCCCTCGGGCTGGTCGCACGGCAACCCGATCGACATCCTCGGCGACGCCGATCCCGAGCGCTACCAGAAGGCGCTGCGCGCCGTGCTCGAGGGCCCGAACGTCGATGGCGTGCTGGTGATGCTGACGCCGCAGGCGATGAGCAACCCGACCGGCGTGGCCGAGGCGGTGATCGAGCTCGAGAAGACCGCCGACAAGCCGGTCGTGACCTGCTGGATGGGCGAGGAACTGGTGACCGAGGCGCGGCAGAAGTTCAACCTCGCCGGCATCCCCAACTTCCGTACGCCGGAGCCGGCGGTCGAGCTGTTCAGCCACATCTCGGCCTACTACCGGAACCAGAAGCTGCTGATGCAGACGCCGGCCTCGCTGTCGCACCTGCCGCCGCCCTCGATCGAGAGCGCGCGCCTGGTGATCGAGATGGCGCTGTCCGAGCGCCGCAAGAAGCTCAACGAGATGGAGTCGAAGGCCCTGCTCGCCGCCTTCCGTATCCCCATCGCCCAGACCGTGGTCGCGCGCTCGGCGGCCGAGGCGATGGTGCTGGCGGCCGAGATCGGCCTGCCGGTCGTGATGAAGATCGACTCGCCCAGCATCGCCCACAAGTCGGACGTCGGCGGCGTGCGGCTGAACATCCGCAGCCTGGCCGCAGTGCGCTCGACCTACCAGGAGATCCTCGACGAGGTCAAGCGCGTGCAGCCCGATGCGGTGATCAACGGCATCGCCATCGAGCCCATGATCCAGAAGCGCAACGGCCGCGAGCTGGTGGTCGGCGTCAAGCGCGACCCGGTGTTCGGCCCCGCCATCACCTTCGGCGAGGGCGGCAACCTGGTCGAGGCCAACCGCGACATCGCGGTCGCCCTGCCGCCGCTCAACAGCTTCCTGGTCGGCGACATGATCCGCTCCACGCGCATCTCCGCCCGGCTCGGCGAGTTCCGCAACATGCCCGCGGTGGACATGAATGCGCTCGAGCTGGTGCTGCTGCGCATCTCGGAGATGGTCTGCGAGCTGCCGTGGATCACCGAGATGGAGATCAACCCGCTGATCGTGGACGAGAACGGCGTGGTCGCGGTGGACGCCAGCATCATCGTCGACAACGTGTCGCCGACCGCCGACCGCTACGACCACATGGCGATCCATCCCTACCCGTCGCACCTCATCAGCACCTGGACGGTGCCCGATGGCACCACGGTGACGATCCGTCCGATCAAGCCGGAGGATGCGGAGCTCGAGGTCGATTTCGTCCGCCGCCTGTCTGCCGAGACCAAGTACTACCGGTTCATGAACACCATGCGCGAGCTGCCGCCGGCGATGGTGGCACGCCTGACGCAGATCGACTACGACCGCGAGATGGCCTTCGTCGCCACGCTCGCTGTCGACGGCGTCGAGAACGAGATCGGCGTTTGCCGCTATGCGGTGAACCCGGACGGCGAATCCTGCGAGTTCGCGGTGGTGGTGGCCGACGACTGGCAGCACCGCGGCCTCGCCCGCAAGCTGATGGGCGTGCTCATCGAGACCGCGCGCAGCCGCGGCATCCAGTACATGAACGGCGTCTTCCTCGCCAACAACGAGCGCATGCTCAAGTTCGTTCAGAAGCTTGGATTCGTGCTCAGCAACGACCCGGAAGACAGCTCGGTCAAGCTCGGCGTGCTGGCGCTGCAGGACTGATCGATGGCGGCCAAGATCGAGCACATCGACCACCACGGGCAGCCGGCGCTGCATCTCGCCACCGCGGCGGGCGCGCGCGCGGTCGTCGCCCTGCAGGGGGCCCAGGTGCTGTCGTGGTCGCCACCGGGCGGTGGTGAGCGCCTGTACCTGAGTCCGCGCGCGGTGTTCGACGGCAGCACGCCGATTCGCGGCGGCATCCCGGTGTGCTTCCCGCAGTTCGCCGACCTCGGCCCCCTCACCGCCCACGGTTTCGCGCGCACGCTACGGTGGACGCTGGCCACCGAGCGCACGGGCGACGACTTCGCACTGGTCAGCCTCCGGCTCGTCGATGACGACGCGACGCGCGCCGTCTGGCCCCATGGTTTTGCCGCCGAGCTCTCGGTCCTGATCGAGGACAGCCGGCTCGACCTCGAGCTCGAGATCGACAACACCGGCGGCGAGGCCTTCGATTTCACCGCTGCGCTGCACACCTATCTCGGCGTGCGCGAGGTGGAGGAATCGCGGATCGAGGGCCTGCATGGCTTCGAGTATCGCGACAAGACCGACGCCAACCGCATCAGGCGCGACAGCGGCGACGTGCTGGTGATCGAGGCCGAGACCGACCGGGTGTATCACGACGTCAACCGCCCGCTGCTGCTGCGCGAATACGACCGTAGCCTGGGCATCAACGGCGACGGATTCCCCGACGTGGTGGTGTGGAATCCGTGGGTCGAGCGCAGCGCCGCGATCGCCGACCTGCCCGACGACGGCTTCCGCCGCATGCTCTGCATCGAGGCCGCGGTCGCGCGCCAGCCGGTACGCCTGCCCGCCGGCGAAAGCTGGTGGGGCCGGCAGACCCTGGTCGCGCTCTGAGATCCTGCGTGACGGCCGCCCGAGGTTGATCCCGGAGGGCGGCTTGCTGCACTATCGCGCCCTTCCCTTTTCGCACCGCCGCCGTCCTCCCCATGCTCCCCCCGATCGAACACCGCATCGCCGACGAGCTCGGCGTCTCGCCGCGCCAGGTCATGGCCGCCGTCCAGCTCCTGGACGACGGCGCCACCGTGCCCTTCATCGCCCGCTACCGCAAGGAAGTCACCGGCGGCCTGGACGACACCCAGCTGCGCACGCTGGAAGAGCGCCTGGGCTACCTGCGCGAGCTCGAGGATCGCCGCGCCACCGTGCTCGCCTCGATCGAGGAACAGGGCAAGCTCAGCGCCGAGCTGCGCGCCGAGGTCGAGCATGCCGACACCAAGCAGCGCCTCGAAGACCTCTACCTGCCCTACAAGCCCAAGCGCCGCACCAAGGCACAGATCGCGCGCGAGGCCGGCATCGGCCCGCTCGCCGAGGCCTTGCTCGCCGACCCGAACCTGACGCCCGAGCTCGAAGCCGAGAAGTACCTCAACGCCGAGGCCGGCTTCGCCGACACCAAGGCGGTGCTCGACGGCGCCCGCCAGATCCTGATGGAACACTTCGCCGAGGACGCCGCCCTGCTCGGCGAGCTGCGCGCCTACCTGCACGAGCACGGCCAGGTGCGCGCGAGCGTGATCGAAGGCAAGGAGACCGAAGGCGCCAAGTTCCGCGACTGGTTCGACTTCGCCGAGCCGATCGCCACCATGCCCTCGCACCGCGCGCTGGCGCTGCTGCGCGGGCGCAACGAGGGTGTGCTGCGCCTGGCGCTCGATGTGGAACGCGCCGACCCCGAGGCCCCGCACCCCTGCGAGGGCCGCATCGCGGTGCGCTTCGGCATCCGCAACCAGGGCCGCGCGGGCGACCGCTGGCTGCTTGAAACCGCGCGCTGGGCGTGGAGCGTGAAGATCTCCATCCATCTCGAGCTCGAGCTGATGAGCGAGCTGCGCGAGCGCGCCGAGGAAGAGGCGATCCGCGTCTTCGCGCGCAACCTCAAGGACCTGCTGCTCGCCGCCCCCGCCGGCACGCGCGCCACCATCGGCCTCGACCCGGGCATCCGCACCGGGGTCAAGGTCGCGGTGGTGGACGCCACCGGCAAGCTGGTGGACACCGCCACCGTGTATCCCTTCGAGCCGCGCCGCGACCGCGAGTCCGCGATCGCCACCATCGCCGCGCTGGCGAAGAAGCACGCCGTGGAGCTGATCGCGATCGGCAACGGCACCGCCTCGCGCGAGACCGACGCGCTGGTGGCCGAGCTGATGAAGCGCTACCCCGAACTGGCCCTGACCAAGATCGTCGTCTCGGAAGCCGGCGCCTCGGTGTACTCGGCCTCCGAGCTCGCCGCGCGCGAGTTCCCCACGCTCGACGTCAGCCTGCGCGGCGCGGTGTCGATCGCCCGCCGCCTGCAGGACCCGCTCGCCGAGCTGGTCAAGATCGACCCCAAGTCGATCGGCGTCGGCCAGTACCAGCACGACGTTAACCAGGGACGGCTGGCGAAGAGCCTGGACGCGGTCGTCGAGGACTGCGTGAACGCGGTCGGTGTGGACGTAAACACGGCTTCCGCGCCGCTGCTGGCGCGCATCTCGGGGCTCAACGCCACCCTCGCCGGCAACATCGTCGAGTACCGCAACACCCAGGGGCCGTTCCGCAGCCGCGACGCGCTGAAGGCGGTGCCGCGCCTCGGGCCGAAGACCTTCGAGCAGGCCGCCGGCTTCCTGCGCATCCCGAGCGGCGACAACCCGCTCGACGCCTCCTCGGTGCACCCGGAGGCCTACCCGGTGGTCGAGCGCATCCTCGCCAGGGTGCAGAAGAGCGTGCGCGAGCTGATGGGCAACGACAGCTTCCTGAAGAGCCTCAAGCCCGCCGAATTCACCGACGAGCGCTTCGGCCTGCCCACCGTGCAGGACATCCTCGCCGAACTCGAGAAGCCCGGCCGCGACCCGCGCCCGGAGTTCCGCACCGCGAGCTTCCGTGAGGGCGTCGAGACCCTGAAGGACCTGCAGCCCGGCATGCTGCTCGAGGGCGTGGTCACCAACGTCACCAACTTCGGCGCCTTCGTGGACATCGGCGTGCATCAGGACGGCCTGGTGCACATCTCGGCGCTGTCGAACACCTTCGTCAAGGACCCGCACAGCGTGGTCAAGGCGGGCCAGGTGGTGAAGGTCAAGGTGCTGGAAGTCGACATCCCGCGCCACCGCATCGCGCTCACCATGCGCCTGGGCGACGAGACGCCGCGCCGCGAAGCCGGTGCGCGCGCCGACACCCGCCCCAGCCAGCCCGTTCGCGAGGGCAGCCGCGGGCGCCGTCCGAACGAGCACGACCGCGCCAACGGCAGAGCGTCCGCTCGCGCGAGCGCGCCTGGTGGCGGCAATGCCCTGGCCGAAGCCTTTGCCCGTGCCCGCGGCAGCAAGTGAGCGCGACGATCGGGCGCGACCGCACGCGGGCGTGACGCGAATCAACGAGCACACGGACCTCTCATGAATCCGACCCTATACGGCATCAAGAACTGCGACACCATGAAGAAGGCCTTTGCCTGGTTCGAGGGCGCCGGTGTCGCGCATGAGTTCCACGACTACAAGAAAGCCGGCATCGACGCCGCAACGCTCGCGCGCTGGTGCGACCGGCTCGGCTGGGAAGCGCTCGTCAACAGGCGCGGCACCACCTGGCGCAAGCTCGCACCCGAGCAGCAGGCGATCGTCGATACCGCGGGCGCGATCGCGCTGATGCAGGCGCAACCCAGCCTGATCCGTCGCCCGGTCGTCGAGTTCCCCGACGGCGAACTGCTCGTCGGCCTGGACACCGCTGCGCTCGAACGCCTTTGCAGAGGCTGAGCCCCTCTCGCCCGCGGGAATAACCGGACGCCCATGATGAACAAGACCCTCCCCTCCAGCTACGTGCAGCGCTTCCTGCTCGAAGACCTCGACATCCGAGGCGCGGTCGTGCGCCTGACCGATGTCTGGCAAGCGATGCAGGCCGGTCGCGGCTACCCGCAGCCGGTCGCCCGCCTGCTTGGCGAGATGAGCGCAGTGTCTACGGTGATCGCAGGCAACCTCAAGCAGCCCGGCCGCCTGACCTTCCAGATCACCGGTCACGGTCCGGTGAGCCTGCTGGTGATCGACTGCGCCGCGACGCTCAACCTGCGCGGCTATGCGAAAGCGCAGGATGTCCCGGGGGGCGGCGGGCTGAACGAGCTCGTCGGTGACGGTCGGCTGCAGCTTTCGCTCGACATCGAGGGGCTGGAGCAGCCATATCAGAGCCTCGTGCCGCTCGAAGGCGAGAGCATCGCCGAGGTCTTCGAGCACTACCTGGCGCAGTCCGAACAGCAGCCCGCGGGTCTCTGGCTCGCCTGCAGCGCGGACGCCGCAGTGGCGCTCTTCGTGCAGAAACTGCCCGGCGCCGATCTCAAGGACATCGACGGCTGGGATCGCGTGCAGCAACTGGCGCACACCGTTCGCGAGGACGAGCTGCTCGGCCTCGAGGCCACCGAGATCCTGCGCCGCCTGTTCGCCGAGGAGAACGTGCGTGTCTTCGAGGCTCGTCCGGTGACCCACGACTGGCCGGCGGACCCGGAGAAGGTCGCGACCATGCTGCGCTCGCTCGGTGAGGCGGAGGTGCGCGCGGTCCTCGAGGAGCATGGCGAGATCGTGGTTCATGACGACCTCTCGAACCATACCTATCGCTTCGACGCGGCAGACGTCGATGCCCTCTTCCGTCCGCCGACCCTGCACTGAACACGCGATCGGTGCCAGTCGGACGGGCGCATGACAGGCGCGCGAGCATGCTTGCCCGATCGCCTGCCGATCAGTACACTTCGTTGATTTTGAAGACCCTTCAGCCCATGTCCGCCAACGCGTCCGTCCGCCCGATCGAGTTCCGCAACACGACGCTGGGCGCGACCATTGCCGTGCTGCAGGCCGCGGAGCCAACCACGCTGGCCGATGCGATGCACAAGATGCTCGGCGGCATGCCCGATTTCTTCAATGGCGAGGCAGTGATCCTCGACTTCGGTGCGGTCTCGCAGTTGCCCGCGCGCATCGACTGGTCGGGGCTGCAGTCACTGCTGCGTCGCTACCGCCTGCAGCCGATTGGCGTCATCCGCCTCCCCGACGAGCATCACGAGGTCGCGCGCCGTGCCGGGCTGGCGCTCATCGATCCTGCGCAGCTCGTGGCACAGGCGCCTGCCGACGCCGCGCCGCGCCCTGCGCCCCGCCAGGAACCCGCACCCGCCCCGGTTGCGCCTCCGGCGCCGGCGGCAGCAAGCACCACGCCGACGATGTTCGTCGATCGTCCGCTGCGCTCAGGCCAGCAGGTCTATGCCCGCGGCACCGATCTGGTGCTGCTCGGTGGCGTGAGTCCCGGCGCGGAGGTCATCGCCGACGGCAGCATCCACTGCTACGGCCCCTTGCGCGGCCGCGCCATCGCCGGCGCCCAGGGCGACCAAGGCGCGCGCATCCTGGCCAGCAACTTCGGCCCCGAGCTCGTCTCCATCGCCGGCGTTTTCCGGACCTTCGAGCGCGGCATCCCGGAGGCCTACGCCGGCAAGCCGACCCTCGTCCGCCTGACCGGCGCCGAACACACACTCAACATCGAAGCGCTGAAGCTCGACTGAGCCAGCCACACAGCATCACAAAGGGGAAACCGTGAGAGTCATCGTTGTAACGTCCGGCAAGGGCGGCGTGGGCAAGACCACCACCAGTGCAGCCTTCGCCTCGGGGCTCGCCTTGCGCGGCTTCAAGACCGCGGTCATCGACTTCGACGTCGGCCTGCGCAACCTCGACCTCATCATGGGCTGCGAACGCCGCGTGGTGTACGACCTGGTGAACGTGGTCAACGGCGAGGCCCGGCTCAACCAGGCCCTGATCAAGGACAAGCACTGCGACAACCTCTTCATCCTCCCGGCGTCGCAGACGCGCGACAAGGATGCGCTCACCGAGGATGGCGTGGAGAAAGTGCTGCAGGAGCTTGAGCACATGGGCTTCGATTACGTGGTGTGCGACTCCCCGGCCGGCATCGAGCGCGGCGCGGTGATGGCGCTGACCTTCGCCGACGAGGCGGTCGTCACGACCAACCCCGAAGTTTCCTCCGTGCGCGACTCCGATCGCATTCTCGGCATCCTGCAAAGCAAGTCGAAGCGCGCCCGCGAAGGTGGCGAACCGGTCAAGGAACATCTCCTGATCACGCGCTACTCCCCGAAGCGCGTCGAGGACGGCGAGATGCTCTCGTACAAGGACGTGCAGGAGCTGCTTCGCGTGCCGCTGATCGGCGTGATCCCCGAATCGGAATCGGTGCTCCACGCCTCCAACCAGGGCACGCCGGCGATCCACCTCAAGGGTACGGACGTCGCCGAAGCCTACGCCGACGTCGTCAGCCGCTTCCTCGGCGAGGACCGCCCGCTGCGCTACGTGAGCTACGAGAAGCCCGGCCTCATCAAGCGCCTGTTCGGAGGCAAGTGACATGTCCTTCCTCGCCCGCCTCTTCGGCGAAAAGAAGAAGACCGCGGAGATCGCCAAGAACCGTCTGTCCCTGCTCATCGCCCACGAGCGAGCGGGCGGCAGTACCACCGCCGACTTCCTGCCTGCGCTCCAGCGCGAGCTGATCGAGGTCATCTCGAAGTATGTCGCGGTCAATCCGGACGACATCAAGGTACACCTCGACAAGCAGGACAACATGGAGGTGCTCGAGGTGAACATTGTGCTGCCGGAGCAGAACCGCTGAAGCCGACCCGCCCGGATGGTGAAACTGGTAGACACAAGGGACTTAAAATCCCTCGGCGCAAGCCGTGCGGGTTCGATCCCCGCTCCGGGCACCAGCTTGGCTTCGCCCCCTCTGGCAGGGTGATGCCGGCTCCCGTGCGCTGCCGGCGCACCGCCTCCGCGACCCGACTCCGCGCTGCATGATCGTCCTCGATCTCTCCTGCACCAACGCGCATCGCTTCGAGGGCTGGTTCGCCTCCAGCGCGGACTTCGAATCCCAGCTCGCGGGTGGCCTGGTCGCCTGTCCCTCATGCGGCGACACACGGGTTCAGCGGCTTCCAAGCGCGCCTTATGTCCTCACGCGGAGCGCGCCTGCGCCCAAGCCCCCGGCGGCCTACGACACCTCGCACGCTGCCCCGGCCCTGCCGTCTCAAGTCGTCGCCCAGGTCGTGGGCGCCCTGCGCGAAATGGCGCGCAAGGCCGAGGACGTGGGCGATCGCCTGGCCGAGGAGGCTCGCCGGATCCACCACGGTGACGCCGAGGCACGCGACATCCGTGGTGCCGCCTCCCGGGACGACATCGCGGAACTCCTCGACGAGGGCATCGTCGTCCTCCCGGTGCCGCCGGACGAGAACGCGCATTGAGCCGCGCACGCACTCGCGCAACGGCCCCACGGGGCTAGCGACCCGCCACAGCGCCGATCACGTCCGCACCAAGGCCAGCGGAACCAGCATCTCGTCCGCGCTCAGGCCGCCATGGACCCCGATCATTTCATGCGCAACCTCACCCTCGACGTGATCGACGATCGTCCATCCTGGTTCCATCAGCAGCACATGGCTGCCCACCCGTTCGGCGAGGCGCGCATGCGGCCGCCCCGGGCCAAGCAGACCTGAACCGAGAAACGCGTCGCCCGGAACGAGCGCGGCCTTGCCGGGAAGGTGCTCGCGCGCCCAGGCCTCGAACTCGCACTTCGCACCTTCGCGTACCCGGCAGAATGCCAGCCTTCTTTCGCCGAACAACGGCGCGGCGAGCATCGCCGCGACCTCGCCGTCTGACGGCAGGTCAATGCAGCGCTCAGGACTCGAATCCGTAAAACCGTGATCGGCCGTCACCATCAGGCGCACGTCGCGCCCCGCCAGGGCGTGCTGCAGCCGACGGAAGAGATCATCGACGCGCGAGAAACAGCGCAGCGCCTCGGCCGAACGGCTGCCATGGAGATGGCTGAGGGCGTCGAAGACCGGGTAGTAGGCGTGAATGAGCCCCCCGCTGGTCCTGAGCGCATCGGCCATCGCAAGGATGGCGGCACCGAAATCCTCCAGCCCCATGTAGGGCTCGATATGGGCGCCGCGGGCATGATGCAGGCTGAAGCGCGAGAAGGCGATATCGGCGGGCGATACCAGATTCACCGGGCGACACGCGTGGTGAAACATCGGCGCAACCGGATACAGGCGCGGCAGCAGGCGAAAGGCCTCGACCGGCGGTCCGCCCCGCTGCGTGAGCGGCAGCGGGGCGATCACCCCGCCGAAGCGCCGGTCGTGGATGAACCAGCCGTTGAGACCGTGCGATGCCGGAGCCACTCCGGTCAACAACGTGGTCACTGCGCTCGCCGTCGTGCTCGGACACACCGACGTCAAAGTAGCCCTGCGCGCCGCCTCGAGCGCGGAGCCCCTCCCTGCCGTGCGCAGGAAACGATCGCCGAGGCCATCGATCACGAGCAGGACGACCAGCGCCCGTTCACCGTCTGCGATCTCGCCTGCCGCCCAGCCGGCTTCGGGCGAGTGGAGCCAGTGCCGCAGACTCGCGGCGAGCCCGAACAGCCCCCCCTCGCCGTAGTCCGGCAGGATGGCGTCAGCAGGCAGGGGAAACTGGATGTCGAGCATGGCGGCGCAAGCGTGGGCCGGCGTGCGCCCGTGACGCAACGCATCAACGCCCGGGCGCATCAGACAAAAAAGCCGGATGAGCACATTGTACTCATCCGGCTGCTTGTTCTGGAGCGGGAAACGAGTCTCGAACTCGCGACCTCAACCTTGGCAAGGTTGCGCTCTACCAACTGAGCTATTCCCGCTTTGCCGACAGGGCGCGAACTATATCAAGTTCCCTACCCTGCCGCAATACTGCAAAACCACTTTACTGCTGGAGGCGCGACTCGGAATCGAACCGGGGTACACGGCTTTGCAGGCCGCTGCATAACCACTCTGCCATCGCGCCACGACCTTTTCGGCCGGTTGCTCCGCGCTGCTGGAGCCTCCGGATCGGGCTGACGCCCGATCGTCGAATTCTTTGGAGCGGGAAACGAGTCTCGAACTCGCGACCTCAACCTTGGCAAGGTTGCGCTCTACCAACTGAGCTATTCCCGCTCGGGAAAGACCGCCATTATAGGCAAAATTTTCTGATCGTCAACCTCTTTTGAGGCCATGCAAGGCAGCGGATCGCCGCGTGAGAACACTTGACCGGGACCGGTTCGGCGGCCGTTGCCACCACCGTTCGCCTTCCTGCCGGGCGCGGTGCGCCGCGAACCCTATTGCCCGAGCTTTCCCTGCAGCAAGGGCATGGCCCGGTGCAGGTAATAGCCCATCGACCACAGGGTCAGTGCCGCGGCGACATAGATCAGGATGTTGCCGAACATGCGCATGTCGACACCGTAGATCGGCGCGTTGAAGAGCAGCATCGGGATCGCAACCATCTGCGCCGCCGTCTTGAGCTTGCCGACGTAGGCCACTGCCACGCTCGCCGACTGCCCGACGCGCGCCATCCATTCACGGAGCGCGGAGATCGTGATCTCGCGCCCGATGATGACCACCGCGATCAGCGCGTCCACACGCGACAGCTGGACGAGGAGGATCAGCGCCGCCGCCACCATCAGCTTGTCGGCAACCGGATCCAGGAACGCGCCGAAAGCGGAGGTCTGGCCGAGCGCGCGCGCAAGGTAGCCGTCGAACCAGTCGGTGACGGCAGCCACGACGAAGATGAGCGTGGCGACGAGGTTCTTCGTCTGCGCCCCCATCAGCGCCTCAGGCAGGTAGAACATGCCGACGAAGATCGGGATCAGGACGATGCGCGCCCAGGTCAGCGCATTCGGAATATTGAGCGGCATGCCTCGGCGCAACTCGCGTGATTCAGGAAGCGCCGAGTATATCTCAGTGGCGGGTCCGCTCGGCTCGCGGGGGCCGTGCACACAGCCCCCCTGGCAGTCTGTAACATCACGCATGCAATTCCACCCGCGCCGCGCACCCCCACTGCATTTTTCGCCAAGCCCTCCCGTGATGCACGACCTCCTGCAATCGTCCGCCTGGCCTGCGCTTAAGGCCCGGCGCGACGCCCTCCTCGGCACCGACCTGCGCACCCTGTTCCGTACCGACCCCGAGCGAGCCCGCCGCATGCAGGCGAGTGCCTGCGGCATCACCCTCGACTACTCCAAGAACCTGCTGTGCGCCGAGTCGCTGGCATTGCTGTTGAGGCTGGCGGCCGAGGCGGATCTGCCCGCGCGCACCGCCGCCCTGTTCGCCGGCGCGCACCTGAACGCCACCGAGGACCGCGCCGTGTTGCACATGGCCCTGCGCGCTCCGCCGGGACGCGAATGGATGGTCGATGGGGTGGACATCGCCGCCGAGGTGCACGCGGTGCGCCGGCGCATGCGCGCATTCGCCGAGCGCTTGCGGGACGGGACCTGGCTCGGTCATGGCGGCAATCCGATCACCGACGTGGTCAATATCGGCATCGGCGGCTCGGACCTCGGGCCGGCCATGGTGTGCGAGGCGCTGCGCGACCAGGCCCACCCACGGCTGCGCATGCATTTCGTCTCCAACGTCGATGGCGTCCAGATTGGAGACGTGCTGCGCGGCTGTCGCCCCGAGACCACGCTCTTCATCGTCGCATCGAAGACCTTCACCACCCAGGAAACGCTGGCGAACGCCCGCGCCGCGCGCGCATGGCTGATCCACCATGCGGGGTCGGCGGAGGCGGTCGCGCGCCACTTCGTGGCGGTATCGACCAGTGCCGCCGCGGTCGCGGCCTTCGGCATCGATCCCGCCAACATGTTCGGCTTCTGGGACTGGGTCGGCGGACGCTTTTCGCTGTGGAGCGCAATCGGCCTGCCCATCATGGTCGCAATCGGACCGGAGCGTTTCGACGCTCTGCTCGCCGGCGCGCATGCGATGGACGAGCACTTCCGCAGCGCACCGCTGGCGGCCAACCTGCCCGTGCTGATGGCGCTGTGCGGTATCTGGAACGTCAACTTCCTCGAGTTGCCGAGCCAACTCATCGCACCCTACCACCAGCGCCTGCACCGTCTCCCGGCCTACCTCCAGCAGCTCGACATGGAGTCCAATGGCAAGTCCGTGCGCCTCGACGGCAGCGCGGTACCCTGCCCCACGAGCCCGATCCTGTGGGGCGAGCAAGGCATCAACGGCCAGCATGCATACTTCCAGCTCCTCCACCAGGGGACGCAGAAAGTCGCCGTGGACTTCATCGGCGTGCTCGAACCCGGGCGAGCGGATGAAGGCCTGCACCGCATCGCCTTCGCCAACCTCGTAGCCCAGGCCGAAGCCCTGATGCGCGGCCGCACGGCTGCCGAAGCCGAAGGCGAGATGCGGGCAGCCGGCCTGCCCGAGGAGCGTATCCGGGAACTGCTTCCCCATCGCGTGTTCGGCGGCAACCGGCCGAGCAACGTGCTGCTGCTCGAGCGCCTCGACCCCCGCACGCTCGGCGCGCTGATCGCCGCCTATGAGCACCGCACCTTCGTGCAGGGCGCGATCTGGGGTGTCAACAGCTTCGACCAATGGGGCGTGGAGCTCGGCAAGCAGCTCGCCGCACGCGTGCTCGACGAGCTCGATCCGGCCACCCCTGCGGTGGCTTCGGAGGCGCACGACGGCAGCACCCGCGGCCTGATCGAACGTTATCGCGCGCAGCTCGCCTGCTGAGCTTTCACGCTGGCCCCGCGAGCGGGACACGCACCAGCGCCGCCAGCATTCCGAGTTTCTCTGCCATCCTGACCGCGCTGGCAGCCTGCTGGCAGCGCCTGGCGCCGCAGTGGCCGCCCACAGGGTGCGCCGTCAGGCGTGCCGCTGCCCGAGATCAGCATTGGCACGCTTCTTGTCTGCGTCTGACCTCGGACGCGGCGAGCTGAGCCCGCGCGGACGATCGCAACCGAGGCCTGCCATGTATTTCCATCCGCTCCATAGCGCCGACTCGAGCCAGATCGGCTACCTGCTCGCCGACCTCGATGAACAGGAGGCGGTCGTCATCGATCCGCCACCGCGCGAGACCGAACTCGTCCTCGCCCTGCTCACCGAACGCAGCCTGCGCCTGTGCCATGTGCTGCGCACGCACGTACATCTCGTCGATGCTGCGGACTGCAGCCCGCTGTGTGACCGCAGCAGCGCGCAGCTCGTGGTCGGCGAAGCGGCCGCCCTGCCAAGCGGATGCCAGGCCGACGTGCTGCGCGCTGCGCACGGCACCCGGCTCGTCTTCGGCAACGAGGTGGTGCGCGTGCTGAGCACACCGGGCCATACGCCGGGCTGCCTCAGCTATCTCTGGCGCGACCGCCTGTTCTGCGGCGACGCTTTCGACGTCGGCAGCTGCAGCGCGGGTGACGGCGAGGCCGACCCCGGCATGCTGTTCGACACGCTCACGCGACGCCTCTTCACCTTGCCCGAGCAAACGCTCGTATTTCCGGCACACCCGCTCCACGGACGCCATGTGGCCACGCTCGGCGAACTGCGCGCGCGTTACGCACCGCGCCTGAAGCACAGCCGGGACGGATTCATCAGCGACGTGATCCAGCGCCGCGAGCGCCTGCCCGGCCGCGGGCTCAGGGCTTGAGGGGCTCCCACCCTGGATGGTCGTACTCTCGACCGTAGTAATTGAGCGTCTCGACCACGCGCATCAGGCCGAGACGCTTGCCCGGCACGCGTGGCGCGCTGCGCATGAGGCCGGCGCCATCGCCGATGTCGCCAAGCATCCATTGCAGGTGACGGCCCGCCTTGCTGTGAAAGTCGCGCCCCGCGGCAAGCGCCGAAAGCTGGCGCTCGATCTCGGTGGCAAGCGCCACGTAGCCCGCCTCGTCGAGCGGTTCTGCGGCATCGCCCGCGAGACGGGCTGCGACGGTCTCACGCAACGTGGCCATCGCGTCACGCAGGCTTTCGTCGGTGGGGCGCGGCTTTTCGTCACCGGGTGCCTGCAGCCTGGGTTGCGGGGCGCCTCCTTCGGCGGCGAGCGCGGGCACGGGCCCGGCGAGCGCAGCGGCCAAGGCGAGCGCGGCGAGGGGGACAGTCGATCGCATGCTTTGCTCCGGATGAGGATCGGACCGGCGGATGCTACCCGTCTGCCCCGCAGAAAGGCTTGAACTGAATCAAGCCGCGTCATCTCCCGCACCCGCTGCATCATCTCCCGCGCCCGCAATCGTCACCGCCAGCCGCTGCCCCGCGGCATCGGCATAGAGCGTGAGCACGCCCCGCGCGGGATCGGCGACGTGAACCACGTCTGCCCATTCGGCATCGCCCGGGAGGAGCTCGCCCAGGCGGTTCGGCCAGCGCAGGATGGCGTCTTCATCGATCTCGTTGCCGGCCAACCTGGGAAAGAGGGCGAAGTAGAGCAGATCGGCCTCGATCAGCTCGTTGAGGAAATGCGTGCCGAGGGAAACGTCCGGGACCAATGTGTCGTGCATCGCGACGATCTCGCACAGCGCCGCCACGTGGTTGATCTCGGAGAACAGCACCGGAATGCCGAGGAACGGATCCTTGGATCCCCAACGCCCGGGGCCGAGCATCAGCACGCAGCGCCCCCCGGCGAGCGCATTGAGGCGCCCGAGGACCCGCGTTACCGCGAGCCGGCGCGCCTGATTGAGCGCGCCATAGGCCGCCGGTCGAACATATACGACGCGTTCGGGCCGGATCACGCGCCCCGGCCCGATCACCGCACCGCGCGCGCTGAGCAGCCTCGTCGCATCCGCCGGCGGCACGACTTCGGCCACCCCCTCGACGCTGCGCACCTGCATCGGCCGGCACTGCAGCAGGTTGATGCGATAGCCACCGTCCGGCACGAAGTTGAGCGCAAACTCGATCTCGACCGCATGCGCATAGGCGTCGTGCAGGCGGGCGAGCAGGAGGCGCAGGTCGGCTACGAAGTCCGTGCGCGCGATCAGTCCGTCGAAGGTGAGGAAGGCGGGACGGTCCGGACCTTCCCGCGTGGTAAACAGCGCCTCGGGAAAATCCGCCTGGCCGCGCACCAGCTCCGCGAAGGGGCCGGTGACCACCTCGTTGCGCGTGAGATCGAGCGTATCCATGCGGCGCTGGGCGTGGCGGGCGATCGCGCCGAAGTTCGTCTCGGGTCGCAACTCCGGCGCGTTGAGCGCGATGAGCCGGGTGTAATCGTCGTCGGCGCGGTCCACCGCCCGCGTACCGAGACCCGCCACCAGGCGCACGACGCCGGCCCTCATGTCGATGCGCGGATTCCACGGATAGGGATTGACCGAGAGCCCCACGCCGGCCGCGTGCGGGTGGAAATAGCGCCCGCCCGCGGTACCCGACACGCGCATGATCAACAGCGCCATCTGCTCGTGCTCGTCGAGCAGGCCGCGTCGCTGGCGGTAGCGCAGCGCCTGCTCCGAGAGCGTGCTCGCATAGACCTGGCGCACCGCATCGAGCAGGTCGGCGAGCCGCTTCTCGCGCGGGCCCTGGTTCACGCAGAACACGCTGTCGTACTGCCCGGCGAAGGCATTGCCATAGCGGTCTTCGAGCCGGGAACTGGAGCGCACGATGAAGGGCCATTCGCCGAAGTAGTCGAGCATGGCCTCGAACTGGCGCACCGTCGAATCGGGGAAGCTACCGCGCAGGATGCGCGCGCGCGCGCCATCGTCCCCGTCCAGCCCCTGCAGGAAGCCCGCCGGATCGCGCTGACGCCGCCGGATCCACCACAACCCGTTGCGCACAAAGAAGGTGTCGAACACCTCGCTGCCGACATAGAAGGAGTCGTGCGCCTCGAGCCGAGCATGCAGCCCGGACGCATCGCGGCGCAGGACCGCGCGCGCCACCAGCATGCCCGCCGCCTTGCCACCGATGGTACCGATGCCGATCATGCGCGCCCGCACTTCGAGCAGATCGTCGAGCGTGAGGTAGCGCTCGAGCAGACGCTGGAGACCGGCCTCCTCCGGAAACAGCAGGCGGGCCAAGCGGGCGAACCAGCTGGCCTCGGCGGCCGTGTCGGGCGCCCCGGCCCGACGCAGGGCGGACACCGTGCGCGCTGCGTCGAAGAGCTGCTGCCAGTGACTGCGGATCTGCTCGTCCTCGAGCCCGGGCCAGCCCGAGCCCGCCAGGATCTCGGCCACCGTGCCGCTGTCGGCCACCGGGCGGAAGCGGTCGCCCGCCTCCCAGGCGTGGATCAGGTTCATGGCCGCGGCCGACCGGTGCTGCACCTTTATCGGCTTGACGTAGAGCCGGTCACGGCAGCGGAACACGTCCAGCAGGTACTGCGTGGTCTCGGTGATCATGTCCATCCCGGCGTGCGCATGCCGGTTCCGCAACACACCGAAGTAGGTCACCGTATCCAGATCGAAGAGCCGCGGGCAGGTCAGGCGAAAGAAGTTGCCGAGCATGCGGTCGGACTGCCAGGCGTCGGCCAACTCGGACAGGCAGTCGAACACGTAGAGCGCCTGCGGGCCTGCGGCCTCGATGACCGAGTGCACCTGATCCACGAAGGCGTCGAAACCATCCTCCGGGCGGGGGCGGTGGATCTCGGCCCCGCCGTCCTCGGGGAGCAGCGTCGCATGGCTGGCGAAGCGGAAGTAGATCAGCCGGTCGCCGCGCGCCAGCGCCGCGGCTGCATACGGACGCACCAGCGCGCCATAGTCGGCGAGCGACTGGATCTGCCAGACGATGTTGTCGCCCGGCGCGACGCCGGAGAGCACGGCGTCGAGTCCTGGCAGGCCGGTGGTGGGCGCGAAGCCGCGCGCGCGGGGGATGGGCGTCGGGTTCATCCTGCAACCCTAGCGCGGCCTGCGCTGCTTGAACAGCAGCCCGGGCCGCAGCCGGCAACGAGCGCCGCAAGGCGGGAACTTTTTGGGCGGCAGCGAACCCTTAGGATCGCGCGTTCGCCGGGCGAGCATTCGCGGCACGCCGTTTGCTTCTCCAGCGTGCGCATGCCGGCAGCCGCCCTTCGCCCAGCCCAGTCGACCTTCCAGCAAACAGACCAAGATCATGCCCCGCCCGACCCTGTCCGTCCGCCTTGCCCTTCTTTCCTTGTCCGCCCTTACGCTGGCCGCATGCTCGAGCGAGATTCCCGACACCCATCCCGAGCAACCGGTGACCAAGCGCCAGCAGGCCTTCAAGGCGATGCTGCGCAGCTTCGAGCCGATGGGAACGATGCTCAAGGACCGTCGCTACGACCCCGACGCCTTCGCGCGCCTGGCGAATGAGCTTGCCAGCCTGCGCGAACGACCCTGGTCGCATTTCGGCCCCGATACCAACTACCCGCCCACCAAGGCCCTCCCTGCCGTTTGGGAGAAACCGGCCGATTTCGAGCAGCGCCGCACATCCTTCATCGAAGCCAGTGACCGGCTGATCGCCGCCGCCACTGCGCGCAACGAAGCAGACGCCCGCAGCGCCTACGCCGAGGTCCAGGACAGCTGCAAGGCCTGCCACCGCGATTTCCGCAGATAAGTCGGAGAGGAAAAGGGCGAAGCGGGCCGGAGGACTTCATCGGGCCGACGCTGCAGGGGGCAAGACCGTTGAGGGGAGACGATCACGCAGCGCTCACGACTCGGTCCCGCTTCGCACAGCAGTAGATCAGCAAAGCCCGTGCCAGGTTGCTTCAGCCCCGCCGTCCGGGCGTTTCAAGCCGCTCCTGTGCGAAAGCTCACTGCCATCTACTGCCTTGAGGCAGCCATTGCTGCCAGCTTGGCGTATTGGAGACAGCTCGGCCTATCCTTCGCCCGCCGCCGTATCCTCGCCGCCGCGTTCCACCAGTCCGAACTCCTTGAGCCGCCGGTAGAGCGTACGCTCGCTGATCCCGAGGCGACGTGCCAGTTCGCGCCGGCTGCCGCGGTGGCTGCGCACCGCGCGCAGCATCGCCTGGCGCTGCACCTCATCGAGATCGAGCGCATCGCCCGACTGCGCGACCGAAGCGCCAGCAGGCATCGGCCCGGCCCCCCTCGCGCTCGTCGCCTCGGGCTCGGGATGCAGCACCTCTTCCGGAAGGTGCTCCGGGCCGATCACGTCGCCATCGCACATCAGGCTCGCGCGTTCGAGCACGTTGCGCAGCTCACGCACGTTGCCCGGGAACGCATACGCGCACAGCAGCCGCAGCGCGGCCGGTGACAGCGTCAGGCGGCGCTTGGGCGCCACGCGCTCGAGCAGGGAATCGATCAGGAGCGGCAGGTCGCCCTCGCGCTCGCGCAAGGGCGGCACCGCGATCGGGAAGGTGTTGATACGGAAATACAGGTCCTGACGGAAGCTGCCCTCGGCGATCATGCGCTTGAGCGGGCGGTGGGTGGCGGAGACCAGGCGGATGTCCGCGCGGCGCAGCTCGGTGGAACCGACCCGGCGATAGGTGCCGGTCTCGAGCAGACGCAGCAGCTTGACCTGCATCGCTAGCGGGATATCGCCGACCTCGTCGAGGAACAGCGTGCCGCCACTGGCCGCCTCGACGAGGCCGGGCTTGCGCGCGGTGGCGCCGGTGAAGGCGCCGCGCTCATGACCGAAGACCTCGCTTTCGAACAGAGTCTCGGGGAGGCCCGAGCAGTCCACCACCACGAACGGTCCTTCCGCGCGACGGCTCGCCTCATGCACGGCGGTCGCGAGCAATTCCTTGCCGGTGCCCGATTCGCCCTGCAGCAACACGCTCGCATCGGAGGGCGCCACGCGCGCGATCATCTCCAGCATGCGCTGGAAGGCGGGCGAGCGACCGATCAGGCCGCGGTGATCCGACACGCCGCGGGCAACGTGCATCGGCTCCATCTTCTCGATGAACCAGGCGATATCGCCCTTCGCGTCGCGCACCGGCGACAGCTCGATGTTCACGTACTCCTCGCCGCGCGGCGTGTGGTGCAGGTGCAGCACACGCTCACGCTGACCCGAAGCCAGGCTGCGGGCAAGCGGGCAGGACTCGCCGGCGCGATCGCAGGGGACACTGTAGTGATGGCTGACGTCGTAGCAGGTACGCCCCACGACGTTGCGACCATCCGGCCATGACGCGCGATAGGCCGCATTGGCGGCGATGATGCGGTAATCGCGGTCGCACAGGATATGCGGCTCGGGCAAGGTCTCGAGGAAGGACACCAACTCGGGAAGCGGGCGCAGATCGGGCGGCATGTCGTGTCACTCCTGACGTCAGCTCTGGCAGAAATCTGCCGTGCTGGCAGATCTTACCTCAATCGCCCACGCGAGATTTCCGCAGGCGTTGATGTCCGGTAAAGCCCAAGACCCTCAGGCCCAATGCGGGCTACGACCCCGCGGCCAAGCCCCGACACCTTGCTTGCGACTGAGCCTTGGCACGTGAATTGCGTTCTGAGCAATGCCTAGGTTTAAACAGTTATCCCATTAGGCATAGCTCTCAGCTATGAATGCAATTCACAGAAGTAGCATGCAATCTCAATTAGCCTCTTCTAATTCTGAACCCGTCGTAATCCTTCATCGTCACTGCCACGGAGCTTCATCATGGAAAACGCAGCCCAATTCAGCTTCCCCCGCCTCAATGAGCCAGCCCCCGCCTTCAACGTCCGGACCACCCACGGCGAGCGCTCGCTTGCGGACTATCGCGGCAAGTGGTTGATCCTGTTCTCCCACCCAGCCGACTTTACCCCGGTGTGCACCACCGAGTTCATCGGCTTTGCCAACGCGGCGCCCAAGTTCGCCGAGATGAATTGCGAGCTGCTGGGCCTGTCGATCGACAGCCTTTTCTCGCACCTGGCCTGGACACGCAACATCAAGGAGAAATTCGGCGTCGACATCCCGTTCCCGATCATCGAGGACATCAAGATGGACGTCGCCCGCGCCTACGGCATGGTCCATCCCGGCGCCGCCGACACCCAGGCCGTGCGCGCAACCTTCTTCATCGACCCGAATGGCGTCCTGCGCGCCATGGTGTATTACCCGATGAGCAATGGTCGCAGCATCGACGAGTTCGTCCGCCTGCTGCAGGCGCTGCAGGCCTCGGACGAGCATGGCGTGGCCACGCCCGAGAACTGGTGCCCGGGCAAAGACGTGATCGTTTCCCCGCCCAAGACCACCGAGGCGGCCGACAAGCGCGCCACCGAGGGCTACAACACGGTCGACTGGTACTTCTCCACCAGGTCGCTGTAAGCGCCCTGCCCTGCGGCATGACTCTCCCGATCGGCCCGGATCCCGTCCGCAAACCCACTCGTAGCCGCCGGTCTGCGGGCGCCTTCCGACTCACCAAAGGAATCCCAGCATGAAGAAAACCCTCGTTGCCCTCGCCATCGCCTTCGCCTCCACCACTGCATTTGCCGACAAGCAGGCCGTCACCGTCGTCCTCAACGCCGAGAGCCCGATGACCCAGGGCATGGCCATGGTGCTGGCCAACCAGATGCAGGAACAGGGCGCACAGGTCGACATCCTGCTATGCGATCAGGCCGGCGACCTCGCACTCAAGGGTGCCGGCGGCGACGCGCTCAAGCCCAACAACGTGACGCCGGCACAGTTGCTCGACGGCGCGCTGAAGAAGGGCGCCACCGCCTCGGTATGCGCGCTCTACCTGCCCAACAGTGGCAAGCAAGCCGAAGACCTGAAGGACGGTATCAAGCCGGCGAAGCCCGCCGACATGGGCGCCGCACTGCTGGAGCCGAACCGCAAAGTCATCGGTTTCTGATTGGCGAGTTCTATTGCAACTTTGTTGCCTTAGAAAGATCCCCACCCTAGAATGCGGCGATGTCCTGCGCCGCACCCGCAGCCCGGCCCCGCGCCGGGCTGCGTGCTTTCTTCCTGTCGCTTCCGCACCCCCGCCGACTCGCCCGCCGCATCAGCGACGGACACGTGCTTGCCGGCAGGGCGCTGCTGGTCGTGCTTGCGCTCGCGCTGCTCGCCGCGCAGATCGAGGTGCACGCCCATGCCCTGACCCATCTGGCAGAGACAACCCGGGCTGCCGCGAACGATGCATCGCCGGGCGAGGAAGACCGCCGTCACGCCGGCGCCCTCTGCCTGGAATGCCTGGCGCTCGCCGCGCTCGAGCTTCCTCCGGCCGCGCCGGCGACCTTCACCTGTGACGATGATGGCGCCGCGCTCACGCCGACCGCCCTCGCGCCGTCCCCCTCGTCGTCCAGCCCGCGGCGGCCACGCTGCCGCGCGCCGCCCTCATCGGCCCTTCGCCCCATCCCCTGCTGAAACCGTCGGGTCCGTGACCCGGCCTGCATGACGCCTCTCCGTCCGGTGCGCTAGCCCGGACGCGGGACGGCCTTTTCCTTGCGCAAACAGAACACGAAGGAAGAACACCGATGTCCAGGCTTCAAACCTCACCCACCCCGCTCATGCTGAGCCTCGCCCTCGCTTTCGGGTCCGCCGCCGCGTACGCGGACGACACCGCGCTTGCCCCGGTCACCGTCTCGGCCAGCGCGCTGGCGCTCGGCAGCGATCAGATGAGCACCCCGGTCAGCGTGATCGCCGGCGACGAGCTCGTACGCCGTCGTGCCGCCACGCTCGGCGAGACGCTGGCCGGCGAACCCGGCATCGCCGCCAGCTACTTCGGGGCCGGCGCCAGCCGGCCCATCATCCGTGGCATGGACGGGCCGCGCGTCAAGCTGCTGTCGGACGGCAGCGAGATCATGGACGCATCCACGATCAGCCCCGACCATGCCGTGGCGATCGAGCCGATGCTGAGCGAGCAGATCGAGGTGCTGCGCGGCCCGTCCGCGCTCGCCTATGGCGGCGGCGCGATCGGCGGCGTGGTGAACGTGCTCGACAAGCGCGTCCCCACCGCGGTCCCCGAACGCGGGGTCGAAGGCAGCGTGGAACTGCGCGCCGACAGTGTCGCGAATGGCGTCGCCGGCGCGTTCGAAGTCACCGCGGGCAGCGGCAACCTCGCCTTCCACGCCGAAGGGCTCAAGCGCGACGCGCGCGACTACCGTGTCGGCAGCGGCTGGGACCACGGCCGGGTCGGGGGCAGCTACAACCAGACCGAGACCGGCAGCCTCGGCGTGTCGTGGGTGGGCGCGCGCGGCTATCTCGGTGTCGCGTATAGCCGTCAGCGGAACGAGTACGGGCTGCCCGGCCACAGCCATGAATACGAAGCCTGCCACCCGCACGGCGACCACCTGCACTGCGGCCACCACGGCGAGGAAGACGATCACGAGCATGAACACGACGAGCACGCCGCCACCCCGTACGTGAAGCTCGACAGCGAACGTTGGGACCTGCGCGGCGAACTGCTGGAACCCTTCGCCGGCTTCACCCGCGCCCGCCTGCGCGCGTCCTACACCGACTACGGCCACGACGAGATCGAGCAGGACGAAGGGATCGACAGCGTCGGCACCCGCTTCCGCAGCAAGGCCAGCGATGCCCGTGTCGAACTCGAACATGCGCCGCTCGGCGGCTGGCGCGGTGTGCTCGGCCTGCAGACCGGCCGCCGCGACTTCCGCGCGGACGGCGATGAAGCCTACGTATCGCCGACCGTGACGACCCGGCACGCGGCCTTCCTGATCGAGGAGTACACACTGGCCGACTGGCGCTTCGAAGCCGGGCTGCGTCACGAATGGCAGGACATCGACGTGGACAGCAGCACCCAGCGCGACCGCAGCCACCGCGGCAACTCGGTGTCGCTCGGCGCGGTGTGGGACTTCGCCCCGCAGTACAGCCTGGGCATGACGCTGTCGCGCACCCAGCGCCTGCCGACGGCCGAGGAACTCTACGCGCGCGGCCTGCACATGGCGACCAGCACCTGGGAACGCGGCAACCCCGAGCTGAAGGCGGAGACGGCCAACAACGTCGACCTGACGCTGCGCAAGCTCGCCGGTCCGACTACCCTCTCCGTCAGCGTGTTCCACAACCGCATCGACGACTACATCCACGCCCGCACGCTCGACGCCTACGAGGACTTCCAGCTCATCGAGTACGCCCAGCGCGACGCCCGCTTCACCGGCATCGAGGGCGCCATCCGCCAGCAGCTCGACGCCACCTTCGGCCTGACGCTCTTCGGCGACTACGTTCGCGCCAGGCTCGAGGCCGGCGACGGCGACCGCGACCTGCCGCGCATCCCGGCTCATCGCGTCGGCCTGCGACTGGATGCCAAGTGGAATGCCTGGCGTGCCGAAGCCGAGGTCTATCGCGTCGGCCGCCAGGACGATGTCGCCGCGTTCGAGCTTGAGACGCCGGGCTACAACATGGTCAATGTCGGCCTGAGCTACAGCGGCCGCTACAAGGCCACGCCCTGGCAGGTCTACGTCAAGGGCAACAACCTCGGCAACCAGCTGGCCTACGCGCACACCTCGTTCATCAAGAACGTCGCCCCGCTCGAAGGTCGTAACCTGGTGGTCGGGATGAGGCTCGGTTTCTGACCGGTGTCGGAGGGCGCATCATCAAATGCCCTCCGGCACACGTGCGCTGCCATCAACGACACACTTGCTGCCGCGTGGCAGCGCACAGACCCTCGGTCCCGAACACGCGCTGAGCCTCGACGTCCTCCGTTTCACGCGGATTGCCCGGGTTTCTCGGGCGGCCCCAAACGTCGCCCGGCCGTGGCATGTTGTTTGCTGGTGCACATCGCATCGACTGCCACCTGCGAGGACGAAACATGCACACGAACGCTTCAGCCGCGCCCACGGCGGTGAGCCCCCCGCTCGAGCGGCTCGCGCATTTCCCGGTCGCCCTGTTCTCCACCGTGATGGGCATGGCGGGCCTCACCATTGCCTGGCTCAAGGCCCATCACACCGGCGGCGTGCCGCTCGAGATCGGCGTCGCGCTGCGCTGGCTGGCGAGTGCGCTGTACCTGTTCCTGCTGGCGACGTACGGAGCCAAGTTGCTGCGACACCCCGAGGCGGTGAAGGCCGATCGCGCCCATCCGGTGCGCCTGAACTTCTTCCCCGCGATCTCCATCGGCCTGCTGCTGCTGTCGATCAGCTGGGCACAGGACGCCCCGGCCGTCGCGCAATGGATGTGGGGCATCGGCGCCGCCGTGCATCTCATGTTCACGTTGTTCGCCATGAGCAGCTGGATCCACCACACCCACTACGACATCAAGCACGCCAACCCGGCCTGGTTCATCCCGGTGGTGGGCAACATCATCGTGCCGATCGCCGGCGTGCGCTTCGCGCCCGCGGACATCAGCTGGTTCTTCTTCAGCATCGGGCTGGTGTTCTGGCTGGTGCTGATGACGATCGTGCTGTACCGGCTGTTCTTCCATGAGCCGCTGCCCGCGCGCCTGACGCCCACGCTCTTCATCCTGATCGCCCCGCCCGCGGTCGGTTTCCTGGCCTATGTCGGCCTCACCGACCAGGTCGACGCCTTCGCCCGGGTGCTGTACTTCACCGCGCTGTTCCTGACCCTGCTGCTGGCGAGCAATGCGGTGCGCTTCTTCCGCCTGCCGTTCTTCATCTCGGCGTGGGCCTATTCCTTCCCGCTGGCAGCGATGACGATCGCCACCTTCGAGATGAGTGCTCGCAGCGGCCAGGTCTTCTATGCAGGGCTGTCCTGGGCGATGCTCGCGGTGCTGAGCGGCGTCGTCGCGCTGCTGGCCTTCAAGACCCTGCGGGCCGCCAGCCGCGGCCAGATCTGCGTGCCCGAGTGAGCCGCTCACTCAGTCACGAAACGACATGAGGAGCTTACCAATGCCCCAGGCAGAGATCCGGTCCTTCTTCGACGCCGCCACCAACACCGTCACTCACGTGGTGTCCGACCCCGCGACAGCACGCGCTGCGATCATCGACAGCGTGCTCGACTACGACCCCAGGTCGGGACGCACATCGCGCACCTCGGCCGACGCCGTCATCGCCTACGTGCGCGACGCCGGGCTTCAAGTCGACTGGCTGCTCGAGACCCACGCCCACGCCGACCACCTTTCGGCCGCGCCCTACCTCAAGCAGCAGCTCGGGGGCAAGATCGGCATCGGCGCGCATATCCGCCAGGTGCAGGCCGTGTTCAAGGACCTTTTCAACGCCAAGGACATGAACACCCACGGCGCCGAGTTCGACCACCTGTTCGAGGACGGCGAGCGCTTCCGCATTGGCGGGCTGGCGGTCGAGGTGATGCACACGCCCGGCCACACGCCGGCCTGCCTCACCTACATCGTCGGGCAGGACGCCTTCGTCGGCGACACCCTGTTCATGCCCGACTACGGCACCGCACGCTGCGACTTCCCCGGCGGAGATGCGGCCACGCTGTTCCGCTCGATCCGCAAGCTACTGTCGCTGCCGCCCGAGACGCGCCTGCACCTGTGCCACGACTATCCGCCCGACGACCGCGCCCCGGTGTGGGAAACCACGGTGGCCGAGCAGCGGGCGAAGAACGTCCACGTCCATGAAGGCGTAGCCGAGGCCGACTTCGTTGCCATGCGCACCGCACGCGATCGCACGCTGGCCATGCCGACGCTGATCCTGCCGGCGATCCAGGTCAACGTGCGTGCCGGCAACCTGCCACCGGCCGAGGACAACGGCGTGCATTACCTGAAGATCCCGATCGACCTGCTGTAGGCGCGCCACCCGCTGCCCGCGACAACTGCCGTCGCCCCCGCATCCTGCTCGCGCGCAGGCACGGCGACCGGCTGGACCGGGCCGGGGTGACAGCGTGGCTATCGGGCCGCATCTTCATGACCCAGGCCGAAGCCTTCAACACCCTCGCCGCAGAGTGCCGGCGTATCTCCGCCTAGCAGGTGTGGTCCGCGTGATCGTGGGCCGCCGCGGGTTTCACCACGCCCTGCGTGTAGTCGACGATGGCCTGCAGGGGATCGGATTCGCCGGTCACGACCAGTTCGATGCCGCGCTGCGCCATCCGCTTGCGAAAGCCTTCGCCCGCACCCGCGGTGATGAGTGCGGTCATGCCGTCGATCGGGTGTCGGTCGCCACGGAACGCATGGAAGGCCATCTCCATCGGCAGGTCGAGACGATCGACCTCGCGCGGGGAGCAGGGGCAGCTGATGTCGTAGATGAGAAACCGCCGGGCCTTGCCGGCGTGCGCGGTGACCGTGCGGAAGTTCTGGCTGGTGACGGCGATCTTCATGCTGTGCCTCGATCGATGCGGCGCGCAGCCCCGCACACGCGGGCGGGCGCCGGGGGTTGGAAGGATGGGACGGGCCGCGCGCGGCTCAGGCGGTGGTCGAGTCGTCCTCGCCGATCAGCACCAGGCTCCCCGACAGCCACTTGTGCGGCGGAATCTCGAGGTTGGTAGGTGCCGGCTGGCTGAGGAACACACGTCCGGCGAGGTCGAAGATCGAACCGTGGCACGGGCACAGGAAGCCGCCGGGCCAGTCATCGCCGATGCCGCTGGCGGCCCCGGACGCGAACTTCTCCGACGGCGAGCAGCCGAGGTGGGTGCAGATACCGATCACCACGAGGTAGTCGGGATTGATCGAACGATGACGATTGGCGGCGTAGTCGGGCTGCTGCGGCTCAGCCGACGCGGGGTCGGCCAGCCGAGGCTCATGCCCTTCCAGACTGGCCAGCATCTCGGCCGTGCGGCGCAGGATCCACACCGGCTTGCCACGCCACTCGACGGTCATCATCTCGCCGGCGGCGAGCTTGCTGACATCGGCCTCGACCGGCGCGCCAGCAGCGCGGGCCCGTTCGGACGGCGTCAGGCTGGCGACGAAGGGAACGGCAGTGGCCGCGGCGCCGACAGCCCCGGCAGCGGAAGTCGCGATCAGGAGCCGACGACGTTCCTTCTTCAGGTTATCCGACATGTGCTGCATCTCCGGTGGGGGTGGTGCGCAGTGCGCTGAAGAAAAGGGAAGCGGAGCCGGTGGAGTTCATCGGGCCGTCGCCACGGGGGTTGAGACCGCAGAGGGAGGACGATCTTGGTGGCGACCACGACACGGCTCCGCTTCTGCGAATCCATTTAGCAACGGCCGTGCCAGCCCGCGAGAACCCAGTGGAGAGGCGGATTTCCGCACAAGGCGACCAAGCCGTCGATCCGCCACGACTGCCAATCGAGGCAGCATCTGCCACCAGACTGCCAACTGGAGCTCAGGCCCGCCGCGTTCGGGCACAAGGGTCTCCACTCATCGATGCAGTCACGCCCCGCCAAATCGACAGTCATGGCGGCAGTTTGACTGCCACCCTGACAGCCAAGACATCATTCCCAATCCGGCGACCTGATCGAAGTTTTTGATTTATCGCAAAAAACGTCTTCCGCTCACGCTGGCACGGCACTTGTTAATGGAGCACCAGACAACCGGAGCGCCCGCATGAAGCCGTCCGACCAAGGCCTGTTGCGTCATCTCACCCTCGTACTCGTGATCAAGCTGGTGCTGATCACCGCGCTGTGGTGGGTGTTCATCCGCGACGCGAAGGTGGCAGTCGACCCTGGCGCCATGGCTGCGCAGGTGCTCGCCCCGGCAAGCAAGACACAACACACGACATCTGGAGAAACCCATGGTCAGTGAGCAACTCGTCGATCTGTCGCGGCTGCAGTTCGCCGCCACGGCGATGTACCACTTCCTGTTCGTGCCGCTCACCATCGGCATGGTGTGGATGCTGGTCATCATGGAAAGCGTCTATGTCATGACCGGCAAGACGATCTACAAGGACATGACCCGCTTCTGGGGCAAGCTGTTCGGCATCAACTTCGCGCTCGGCGTCACCACCGGCATCACGCTCGAGTTCCAGTTCGGCACCAACTGGGCCTACTACTCGCACTACGTGGGCGACATCTTCGGTGCGCCGCTGGCGATCGAGGGCCTGATGGCCTTCTTCCTCGAATCGACCTTCATCGGCCTGTTCTTCTTCGGCTGGGACCGCCTGTCGCGCCAGCAGCACCTGCTGGTGACGATCCTGATGGCGGTGGGCACCAACCTGTCGGCCTTGTGGATCCTGATCGCCAACGGCTGGATGCAGAACCCGGTGGGCTCGGAATTCAGCTACGAGACGATGCGCATGGAACTCACCGATTTCTGGGCGGTGGTGTTCAACCCGGTGGCGCAGGGCAAGTTCGTGCATACGGTGTCGGCTGGCTATGTGACCGGCGCGATGTTCGTGCTGTCGATCTCGGCCTGGTACCTGCTGCGCGGGCGCGACGTGGAGTTCGCCAAGCGCTCGTTCCGCATCGCGGCGGCCTTCGGCTTCGCCTCGATCTGCTCGGTGATCGTGCTCGGTGACGAGTCCGGCTACGCGCTCGGCGAGGCCCAGCAGACCAAGCTCGCGGCGATGGAGGCGATGTGGGAGACCGAACCGGCCCCGGCGAGCTTCAACGTCATCGCCGTGCCCAACGAAGCCGAGATGAAGAACGACTTCGCCCTCCACATCCCCTGGGTGATGGGCCTGATCGGCACGCGCTCGCTGGACAAGGAGCTGCCCGGCCTCAACCAGATCTACGCGCTGAACCGCGAACGCGTGATCGTGGGCGTGGAGGCGGTGAAGCTGCTCGAAGCGCTGCGCAAGAACCCGCAGGACGCGGCGCTGCGCGAGGCCTTCGACGAGGTCAAGGCCGACCTCGGTTTCGGCCTGCTGCTCAAGAAGTACGTCGCCTCGATGGACGACGTCACCCCCGAACTCATCGACCGCGCCGCGCGCGACACGCTGCCCAGGGTGACGCCGCTGTTCTGGACCTTCCGCATCATGGTGGCGCTGGGCTTCGCGATGCTGGCGCTGTTCGGCGCTGCGCTGTGGTACTCGATCAAGGGCGACTTCGCCCAGCGGCCGTGGCTGCTCAGGTGGTCGCTGTGGTTCCTCCCGATGCCCTGGCTGGCCTGCGAGATGGGCTGGTTCGTGGCCGAGTACGGCCGCCAGCCGTGGACGATCTACGGCGTGCTGCCCACCCACCTGTCGGTCTCGACACTGACGGTGGAAAGCCTGTACGGCTCGCTCGCCGGCTTCGTCGGCTTCTACACCCTGCTGCTGATCGTCGAGATGTATCTGATGGTGAAGTTCGCCCGCCAGGGCCCGGGCAGCCTGGGCACCGGCCGCTACAAGAACGAAACCCACCACGCCCACGCCTGATCCCGGAGCGGACATCATGATCTTCGACTACCCGACCCTGAAACTCATCTGGTGGCTGCTGGTGGGCGTGCTGCTCGTCGGCTTCGCCATCATGGACGGCCACGACATGGGCGTGGGCACGCTGTTGCCCTTCGTCGGCAGGAACGACGAGGAGCGCCGCGTCGTCATCAACACCGTCGGCCCGCACTGGGACGGCAACCAGGTGTGGTTCATCACCGGCGGTGGCGCCATCTTCGCCGCCTGGCCGATCGTCTATGCCACCGCCTTCTCGGGCTTCTACTGGGCCATGCTGGCGGTGTTGTGGGCGCTCTTCTTCCGCCCGGTGGGCTTCGACTACCGCAGCAAGATCCACAACGCCACCTGGCGCAGCACCTGGGACTGGGGCCTTTTCATCGGCGGGGCGGTGCCGCCGCTGATCTTCGGCGTGGCCTTCGGCAACCTGTTGCAGGGCGTGCCCTTCCACTTCGACGACACTCTGGTGCCCTACTACACCGGCAGCTTCTGGGGGCTGCTCAATCCCTTCGCGTTGCTGGCCGGCGTGGTGAGCACGGCGATGATCACCTTCCACGGCGCGATCTATCTTGCGCACCGCACCGAGGGCGGCATCCAGCGCCGTTCGATCACCGCCGCGCTGATCTTCGGCGTGCTGATGCTGGCCGGCTTCAGCGCCGCGGGGCTGTGGATCGCCAACGGCGACTTCGGCTATGTGATCACCTCCGTGATCGACACCGCGGCGCTGCCCAACCCGCTCGCCAAGACGGTCGAACTGAAGCCGGGTGCCTGGCTGGCCAACTACGACACCGCGCCGCTGACGATGCTGGTGCCGGCGCTGGCCTACGCGGGCGGACTCGCCGCGCTGGCGCTGGTATGGAAGGGCCGCACGCTGGCTGCCTTCGTCGCCTCGTCGCTTGCCATCGTGGGCGTGATCGGCACCGCCGGCGTGTCGATGTTCCCCTTCGTGATGCCCTCCTCCACCGTGCCGGGCGCCAGCCTCACCGTGTGGGACGCCGTCTCGAGCCAGCGCACGCTGGGCATCATGTTCTGGGCCACGCTGATCTTCATGCCGATCATCGTCGCCTACACCAGCTGGGCCTACAGCGTGATGGCGGGCAAGGTCACCGCAGCCTACATCCGCGAGAACGAGCACTCCGCGTACTGAACCCGTACGAACCGAACAAGGAGAACGACATGTGGTACTTCGCCTGGGTCCTGGGCATCGGCTTCGCCGTGCTGCTGGCCATCCTCAACGCGCTGTGGGGCGAAAATGAAGACGCGCGCGAAGAGGCGCGCGAGCAGGCGCGTGCCGACGCCCTGCGCCAGGCCCATGCCGACGTCGATCCCGCCCGCGCAAACGGCAAGGCTGCGCACTGAGGGCGGCAAGGAGTCGACGATGCACACCAAGGTCTCACCCCTCCCCGCGGCGCCGGCGGGCGGCATCCGGCTGCTGCCCTTGCTGGCTGCGATCGCGATCATGCTGGGCATCACGGCCTGGCCTGCCGCCCTCTCCGGTCCGCAAGGCGTCGCCGACCACTGGGCCGCCCTGGCGCTGTTCTGGGCCATGAGCGCGGGCTTCGTGCGCGGCGTCGGCTTCGTGCCGCGCCATGTGGCCTGGCGCCTGCTTTTCTCGAGCCTGGCCTGCCTGCTCGGCCTCGCCCTGGCTGTCGGCCGCCTCGTTTCCTTGCAGGGCGGCGCTATGTGACCTCGGTCACATAGCCCTGATCGGCACATGGCTATTTGATCAATTACTTATATGATTGAAGAAGAAGCGACGATAGAAACGGGGCTGCGCGCATGGCACAGACCCCCGACCGGGAAGGAGAGACACATGTCCCATACGCCTGAATCCCCCTGCGCCACGCCCGACGTCGATGCCACGCGACGTCGCCTGCTGTTCGGCGCCTCCGTGCTGCCCGTGGTCGCCGGCAGCGGCCTCGCCGTGGCCACCCAGCCGGCTCGCGCGTCGCTGAAGACCACGGCGCGCATCGTCATCGCCGGCAGCGGTCTGGGTGGCCTGGCCATTGCCAGCCGCCTGTCGCGCGAGCTCGACGGCGCCAGGATCACGATCATCGACCGCAAGGAAGTCCACAACTACCAGCCCGGCTACACCCTGGTGGCGACCGGCATCTGGCCGGTCGACAAGGTCAGCGACCGCAACGCCGACCTGGTGCCCGCCGGCGTGGAATGGGTGCGCGAGATGGTGGCCGAGTTCGACCCCGAGGCCAACGCGGTCGTCACCGACAGCGGCAAGCGCATCGCGTACGACTACCTGGTGGTGGCCACCGGCCTGCATCTGGACTTCGCCCAGATCGAAGGCATGGACGTCGCCGCCATCGGCACCCACGGCCTGGGCTGCGTCTATCCCAGCCCCGCCGCGGCGGAAGCAACCTGGCAGGCGATGGACGCTTTCCGCCAGAAGGGCGGCCAGGCGCTGATGACCTTGCCCGCCACGCCGTTGAAGTGTGCCGGCGCGCCACTGAAGATGACCTTCATGATCGCCGACCGCCTGAAGCAGGCCGGCACGCGTACGCGCTCGAAGATCGACTTCCACTCTGCGCTCGGCAACATCTTCAGCGTGCCGCGCATCAACGAAGAGGTCCTGCGCCGCTGGGCCGAGCTCGACATCCCGGTCACCTTCAACAGCAAGCTCGTCGCGGTGGACGTCGGCGCGCGCCGCGCCACCGTGAGCAGTCCGGAAGGCGAACGCACCGAGATCGACTATGACTTCATCCACGTCGTGCCGCCGATGCGCGCGCCCGACCCGGTGAAGAACAGCCCGCTGTCATGGAAGGAAGGCGGCTTCGCCGCCGGTGGCTGGCTGGAGGTCGACCCCAAGACCCTGCGCCACCGCCGCTTCCCGAACGTGTTCGGGATTGGCGACATCAACGGCACCGGCAAGGGCAAGACCGCCGCCACGGTCAAGAAGAGCGCGCCGATCGTGGCACAGCACCTCATCGACGTCATCGCGGGTCGCGAGCCCTCGCTGGTTTTCGACGGCTACACCTCCTGCCCGCTGCTGCTGCGCGAGGGCTCGGCCCTACTCATCGAGTTCGACTACAACAACAATCTCACGCCCTCCCTGCCGATGATCGATCCGCTCCAGGACAGCTACTTCGCCTGGGTCATGAAATACCGCCTGCTCAAGCCCGCCTACATGGCGGTGGCCAAGGGTCGGGTCTAGGGGGATACGACATGTACGAAATCTGGCTGACGCTGAACATCCTCTTCGAACTGGGCCTGCAGTATCTGCCCGTGGTGGTCGCGACCGCCGTGCTGTGGGTGGTGCTGATGGGCGTTGCCGCCAGCCGCGGCCGCCCGGGCTGGGGCAAGGCGATCAAGCCTGCGGTGGTCGCCTTCGTGGTCGTCACGGCGATCACCTTCTTCATCACACCCGGGCTCACTCGGTCGTCCTTCGCCAACATGGGCTACTGGGTGGATTGGGCGAACCTCTTCCTCTATGCAGCGGCATTCGGCGGCGTGGCCGCCGCGCTGGTCTGGCCGCTCGCCGCGATGATGCGCCGTTCTGCCTGAGCCAGCCCCACCGCTGCACGCAAGCCCCGCCGCCCGCGCGCCGGGCGACGGGGCTTTCTTTGTCTGAACCAAGGAGATCCTCCATGAAACGACTCTTGATCGCCGCCGCACTCGGCTTCGCAGCCCTCACCGCCCAGGCCGCCGACATCGGCATCTCCGCCCAGGAAACCTACGCCAAGATCCAGGTCGGCGAACCCAGCGTGCTGTTCATCGACGTACGCGACCCGGTCGAGATCATGTTCGTCGGCTTCAGCGACGTCGTGCATGCGAACATCCCCTACCTGATGGTCGACCGCACGCAGTGGAACGCCGAGCGCGGGGTGTTCAGGCTCTACCAGAACCCCGACTTCGTCGCCCAGGTCAAGGCCGAGCTGGAAAAGCGCGGCATGGGCATGGACGCCGAGATCATCACGATGTGCCGTTCGGGCAGCGAGCGCGGCGAGCCGAGCGCAGACTTCCTGCGCAAGAATGGCTTTCCGAATGCACGCTTCGTCATCGACGGTTTCCAGGGCGCGGCGATCAAGGACGGCCCGCAGGCCGGCTTCCGCTTGAAGAACGGCTGGCAGAACAGCGGCCTGCCGTGGTCCGCGAAGATGAATCCGGAAAAGATCTACCGTACCGACCAGCGCTGAACCCGGGATGGGCCGGCTGCGAGGGCCCGCGCGCACGATGCCGGCGCCTCCGGCCCAGAGCCCGCGGCGCCGCTTAAGGGATTCTTAGCATTCCGGCAGCGCCTTTTTAGCAACGCGTCGCGCATGCGGTCGCCACACTGCAGGTGCTCGCGCTGGACAGCCGTCCAGCCGGGGGCATCAACCTGCAGGAGACGACAGACCATGAAACGAGCGCGCCCTTCCATCCTCGCCGCAACCCTCATCCTCGCCAGCACGGCGCCGGCGGCCCTTGCCGGCGACACCGACCCGGAGCAGGCGATGATCGAGCGCGGCCGCTACATCGCCCGCATCGCCGGCTGCAACGACTGCCACACGCCGAACTATGCGATGACCGGCGGCGCGGTACCCGAGCAGCAGTGGCTCACCGGTGATCGCCTGGGCTGGCGCGGCCCCTGGGGCACGACCTACCCGACGAACCTGCGGCTGTCGGTCAGCCGCGTCGACGAGGACAGCTGGGTGCGCAACGCGCGCACGGCAAGTGCTCGCCCACCCATGCCGTGGTTCGCGCTGCGCGACATGGACGAGCGCGACCTGCGCGCGTTCTACCGCTTCGTGCGCGCGCTCGGTCCGGCAGGCGAACCGGCCCCCGCCTACCTTCCTCCCGGGGTGCAGCCGCAGGGCGTCGCGATCGTGTTCCCGGCAGCACCCGAGTAGGGGCCCCGCCCGTATGTGGCCTGGGTGGAAAGCTTGAGATCCGGTCCAGGGTGTCTATGCTCAAGGCACCATGGACCACACCGATCCGCCTTTGCTCGATGACGAGCTCGCCGCGTTCGTCTGTCGCGAGGTCTCGATTACCGTCGCGAGCTGCGACGACGATCGGATTCCTCACCTCGCCCGCGGCACCGGCTGTCGCATCTCGCCCGACCGGCGCCAGCTCACCGTGCTGCTGGCCGCGCCTGCGGCAGCCGAGGTGCTCGCCGACGTCCGCGGCAGCGGGCGCGTCGCGGTCGTCTTCAGCCTGCCGGCGACGCACCGCACCCTGCAGCTAAAGGGTGTCGACGCCGTCGTCGTCAGCGCGGCACCCAGCGACGCGGAACACGCCGCCCGCCACGCCGACGCCTTCGCCAGCGGCCTCGAGCTGCTCGGCTATTCAGCGGCGGTGATCCGCAGCGTGCTCCAGGCCGCGCCCGCTGAACTCGTCGCGATCCGCTTCACACCGAGCTTCGGCAGCCTGCAGACACCCGGCCCCGAAGCCGGGCAGGCACTGCGCGCATGAAGCTCAAGCTCGATGCCATCCGCGGCTGCCTCGACGGTGCCATCCCGGGAACGATCGCCACCTGCTCGGCGGACGGCGTGCCCAATGCGGCGTATCTCTCCCAGGTGCAGTACGTGGACGCCGACCATGTCGCCCTGTCCTGGCAGTTCTTCAACACCACCCGCCGCAACATCCTGGCCAATCCTTTCGCGCGCGTCGCCCTCATCGACCCGCTGACGGCGGCGCACTACCGGCTCTTGCTGCGCTACCGGCGCACCGAGGAAGAAGGACCGCTGTTCGAGATCATGAGGGCGAAACTGGCCGGGATCGCCTCGCACACCGGCATGGCCGGCGTCTTCCGCCTGCTCGGCGCCGACGTCTATCGCGTGCTCGAGATCGTCCAGGTCCCCGGCGCCACCCTGCCGCCCCCGCCGCCTCGCGCCAACCTGCTCGCCGCGCTGCGCGCCAGCGTCGAGGAGCTCTGCCTGTGCAGCGAACTGGATGGCCTGCTGGCGCAAACCCTCGACTGCCTGGAGCGCCACTTCGACATCCACCACGCGATGATCCTGATGCTCGATTCTTCGGCCGGTCGGCTCTACACCGTCGCCAGCAAGGGCTACGACGCCTCCGGCATCGGCTCCGAGATTGCCCTTGGCGACGGAGTGATCGGCGTCGCGGCGCGCGAGCGCACCCCGATCCGGATCGGCCATTTCGCCGCCGATTACAGCTACGGCAAGGCGATCCGCGACAACCTCGAGCGTAGCGGCCAGGCGGCCAGCATGGACACCGAGATTCCCCTGCCCGGCCTGCCGCGCGCGAACAGCCAGCTCGCGGTCCCGATCCGCACCGGCCAGCGCGTGCTTGGCGTGCTCTATGTCGAGAGCGCGCAGGAGCAGCGCTTCAGCTACGACGACGAGGACGTCATGGTGTCGCTGGCGGGCGGCCTGGGTGCGGCGATGCAGTTGCTGCATCACGGTACGCAGGATCACTGCGATGAAAACCGGGGCACTGCCCACCTGCCGCCCGCCGCGCCGACCGGCCCACCGCTGCAGGTCCGCCATTTTGGCGAGAACGACAGCATCTTCCTCGACGCGGAATACCTGATCAAGGGCGTTGCCGGATCGATCCTGTGGACGCTGCTGCGCGACCACGCCGAAACAGGCCGTACCGCGTTCAGCAACCGCGAGTTGCGGCTCGACCCCCGCATCCGCCTGCCCGACATCAGCGACAACCTCGAGGCCAGGCTGATCCTGCTCAGCCGCCGGCTGGTCGAACGCAAGGTGCCGATCCGCATCGAGAAGACGTCCCGCGGCTGCTTCGCGCTGCGCGTGGAACGCCCGCTCCAGCTCAGCCACGTGCCCGCCCCCGGCTGAAGCACGGCTGCTTGGCGGCACGCGGCGCCGCTGGGTTAAACTCGGCGCCCTGCAAACGCGCGCCCGCTCGGCATTCGCCCGCCGCGCCCAGCCACCGAACCCGATGGAGTCACCCATGAGCCTGCTCGCCCAACTGAAAAAGGATTCCCTCCTCGCCCGCAAGGCCGCCGACAGCGTGCGCGCCACCCTGTTGTCCACGCTGATCGCCGAGGCCGAGATGGTCGGCAAGAACGCCGGCAACCGCGAGAGCAGCGATGACGAGGTTCAGCAGACCATTCGCAAGTTCCTGAAGAACAACCAGGAGGCGGTGGCGGTGATCAAGGATGCCGACCGCCTCGCGGTGCTCGCGCAGGAATCGGCGATCCTGACGTCCTACCTGCCGCCGATGGCGAGCGAAGCCGAGGTGAAGGCCTTCATCGCCGACACCGTCGCCGGCCTGGCCGACCGCTCGCCGAAACAGATGGGCGCAGTGATGGGC
This sequence comes from Thauera sp. JM12B12, assembly GCF_039614725.1. NCBI lineage: Bacteria > Pseudomonadati > Pseudomonadota > Betaproteobacteria > Rhodocyclales > Zoogloeaceae > Thauera > Thauera sp. JM12B12. The sequence goes on from NZ_CP154859.1 coordinate 2,500,346, forward strand.
GCGCTGAAAGGGAAGTTCGGCACCAGCTTCGACGCCAAGCAGGCGAATGCCTGGGTGAAGGAAGCGCTCGCCGGCTGATCGCCCCGGCGGGGATCAGGATGAAGATCAATGGGGTCAGACCCCATTGATCTTCAGCGCAGTGCGGCGTGGATCTGCTCGGCGAGTTTCCGGCTGACGCCTTCGACCCGGCACAGGTCCTCGACCGTGGCCTCGCGCACCCCGTCCAGTCCGCCGAAGGCGGCGAGCAGATTGCGGCGGCGCGAGGGGCCGACGCCCGGGATGTCCTCCAGTTTCGAGCCCACCCGCGCCTTGCCGCGCTTGGCGCGGTGGCCGGTGATGGCGAAACGGTGGGCCTCGTCGCGGATCTCGACGATCAGGTGCAGGGCGGCCGACTCGCCGCCGAGCGCAAGCCCCTCGCGGCCGTCGGGGAAGATAAGGGTCTCCAGCCCCGCCTTGCGCCCTTCACCCTTGGCCACGCCCACCATCGCCACCGACTCCAGGCCGACCTCGGCGAGGATCGCGCGCGCCGCACTCACCTGGCCCTTGCCGCCGTCGATCAGGATCAGGTCGGGGCACACGCCCTCGCCCGCGGCAACCTTGCCGTAGCGGCGCTCGAGCGCCTGGCGCATCGCCGCGAAATCGTCGCCGCCGGTGATGCCGGTGATGTTGTAGCGGCGGTACTCGGCACGCTTCATGGCGCCGGCCTCGCACACGACGCAGGAGGCCACCGTGGCCTCGCCCATGGTGTGGCTGATGTCGAAGCACTCGATGCGCTGCGGGGCTTCGTCCATGTCGAGCGCCTGACGCAGTGCTTCCAGACGCTGTTCGATGCGGCCGGTGTCGCGCGCGCGCGCCTGGATGGCCAGGCGCGCGTTCTTCTCGGCCATCTCCATCCACGCCTTCTCGGCTTCGAAGCGCGGTGACACCACGCCCGGCGGCCGCTCGGTGAGCTCGGCGAGGGTCTCCTTCACCGCATCGGGCAGCAGGTTGACCAGGATGCGCGCCGGGATCGGGTGCTGGCTGTAGTGCTGCTCGACGAAGGCGAGCAGGCTGTCCATCGCCCCCGATACCGCCGCGCCGCTGGGGAACTGCGGGCGGTCGCCGAGGTGGCGGCCGCCGCGCACCATGGCGATGTTCACGCAGGTCAGGCCGTCTTCCTCGATCGCGGCGAGCACGTCGACGTCCTCGTCCTTGCGGCTGTCGACGAACTGCTTGTGCAGCACCGCCTGCAGCACGCGCACCTGGTCGCGGCAGGCGGCGGCCTCCTCGAAGGCGAGGCGCTCGGCGGCCGCCTGCATGCGGTTCGTCAGGTCGTCGATGACCTCGCTCGCCTGGCCGTCGAGGAAGCGGGTGGCGAGCTTCACGTCCGCGGCATAGGCCTCGGGTTCGATCAGGCCGACGCAGGGCGCGGTGCAGCGCTTGATCTGGTGCAGCAGGCAGGGGCGCGAGCGGTTGGCGAAGACGGTGTTCTCGCAGGTGCGCAACTGGAAGGTCTTCTGCAGCAGGTGGATGCTCTCGCGCACCGCCCAGGCGTTGGGAAAGGGGCCGAAGTAGCGCGCGCCCTTGGTGAAGGCGCCGCGGTGGTATGCCAGGCGGGGGAACGCGTCGGCGGAGAGCTCGATGTAGGGGTAGGTCTTGTCGTCGCGGAAGAGGATGTTGTAGCGCGGCGCCAGGCTCTTGATGAGGTTGTTCTCGAGGATCAGGGCCTCGGCCTCGCTGCGCGTGGCGGTGATGTCCACGCGCAGCACCTGGGCCACCATCATCGCGATGCGCGGGCTGGAGACGGTCTTCTGGAAATAGCTGGAGACGCGGCGCTTGAGGTTCTTGGCCTTGCCGACGTAGAGCACCTTGTCGTCGGCGCCGATCATGCGATAGACGCCGGGCTCCTCGGTGAGGGTGCGCAGGAAGGGCTTGGGGTCGAAGGCCTGGGCGTCGGTTGGCTGTGGGTCGGTCATGCGCTTGCTCTGCGTCATTCGAAGCCATCGCGTCACTTGGCGAGGGCTTCAGGTGCGTTCGGGGTGCGGGGGTTGGGATAAACCATCGCTTATCTGGAGCGGACGCGGGGCATTCCTTCCATGCTTCCGTGGGCTGCGGAACTCGCTCGATTCCTCGCTCGGACAATCCTCGCCCATTCCAGGAGCGCCCCACCTCCACTCCAGCGCTGTCGAGGCTCGACCGGTGGTGTCGCCCGTGGCGATCAACACGGTCGGACGAGGATCGGCGCGTTGCGGTAGGGAGTCGTTCCGCAGGGCTGATGGTGCCCGCTCGCTGATTATCCGTGCTTGCTCAGGTCCTCGCTGCGTTGCTCGCCGATGGTGGCTGCGGTCATGGTCGGCGCGGTACCGGTGTCGTCGGGGATGGCTGCGATCCGTTCGCGGGCCTGGACGTAGGCGGCGTGGAGTTCGAGCACGAAGGGGTCGGCGAGCCAGGCGGGCTGCGGGGCGGAAGGCACGATCGCAGCGAGCCTGGCGAGATTGTCCGGCTCGGGCGCGGGCGCCCAGCGGTCGAGCAGCTCGGCGGCGAGATCCGGGCGGTTGCACACCAGCAGCATGTCGCAGCCGGCGGCGTACGCGGCCTTGGCGCGGCCCACGATGTCGCCGGCGACGCGCGCGCCTTCCATGTTGAGGTCATCGCTGAAGATCACGCCCTTGAAGCCGAGCCGGCCACGCAGCACGTCCTTGAGCCAGAACGGCGAGAAGCCTGCCGGCTGCGGTTCGGGGCTGGGGTCGGCGTTGGGGTAGATGACGTGCGCGGGCATCACGCCGGCGAGCTGGCGGCCGAGGCGGTGGCGGTAGGGGGCGACGTCCTCGTTCCACACCGTGTCGAAGTCGCGCTCGTCGACCGGTACGTCGTGATGCGAATCGGCTTCGACGAAGCCGTGGCCGGGAAAGTGCTTGCCGACCGCGCCCATGCCCGCCTCCGCCATGCCGGCGACCAGCGCCTGGGCGAGCGCGGCGACGGCCTGCGGGTCACGGTGGAAGGCGCGATTGCCGATCGCGCGGCAGCAGCCGTAATCCAGATCCAGCACCGGGGCGAAGCTGAGGTCCACGCCGTGCGCGCGCAGCTCGGCCGCGAGCACGAAGCCGGTGGCGCGCGCGGCGTCGAGCGCGGCGAGATGATCCTGTTCCCACAGCGCGCCCAGGCTGCGCATCGACGGCAGGCGGGTGAAGCCGTCGCTGCGGAAGCGCTGCACCCTGCCGCCTTCGTGGTCGACCGCGATGATCAGCGCCGGGTCGCGCAGTGCGCGGATCTCGGCCGTGAGCGCGCGGAGTTGATCGGAGCCGGTGAAGTTGCGCGCGAACAGGATGACCCCGCCGACCAGCGGGTCGAGCAGGCGCTCGCGTTCCTCCTCGGTCAGCGCGGTGCCGGCGACGTCGATCATGACGGGGCCGCGCGGGCGGCCGATGGGCGAATTCATGGGTTGGAAGCTCCTGGGCTCAGACCCGCTCGATGAGCGCAAACGCGACGATGTGCTCGTCCTCGTCGCTGATACTCAGGTGGGCGCGCAGCCGGTTGTCCTTCATGTGCGCGGCGAGGCGTTCGTCGTAGCGGTACTCCGGCTTGCCGCGCGCGTCGTGGCCGACCGCGACCGCGTGCAGCGTGGCCGGTACCGCAACGCCGGTGCCGAGCGCCTTGCCGAAGGCTTCCTTGGCCGCGAAGCGCTTGGCGAGGAAGCGCGCCGGGTCGCGATGGGCGTGCCAAGCCTCGACCTCGCTCGCGGCCAGGATGCGCAAGGCGAAGCGCTCGCCGTGACGCTCGAGCGCCTCGCGCATGCGCCGCAGCTGAACGAGATCCGTGCCGATGCCGTGGATCATGGACTGCACCGGCCGGCTCGCAGGCGACGGTTCATCGCCGGAGGGTGTGCCATGGGGGGCTCAGGTGGCCGAAGCGGCTTCACGCATCAACCGCTTCATCTCGGCCACCGCCTCGCGCAGACCGACGAAGACCGAGCGGCTGACGATCGCGTGGCCGATGTGCAGTTCGCGGATCCCGTGCAGGCGCGCGATCGGCTGCACGTTGTAGTAGTTGAGCGCATGGCCGGCGTTGAAGCGCATGCCGAGACCGCGCGCCGCCTCGCCGGCGTTGCGGATCTTGTCGAGCTCGGCGGTCACCGCCGGCGCCTCGGCGTCGCGTCCGGCAGCATGGAAGGCGTGCGCGTAGGGGCCGGTGTGGATCTCGCACACACGGGCGCCGATGCGCGCGGCGGCCTCGATCTGCTCGACCTCGGCGTCGATGAACACGCTGGTGACGATTCCGGCCTCGGCCAGGCGGCCGATCACGTCCGTGAGGCGCGCCTCCTGGGACAGCACGTCGAGCCCGCCCTCGGTGGTGATCTCATGGCGCCCCTCGGGCACCAGCATCGCCATCTGCGGCTGCGTGCGGCAGGCGATCGCGACCATCTCGTCGGTGGCGGCCATCTCGAGGTTGAGCTTGACCTGGGTGAGCTCGGCGAGCCGGCGCACATCCTCGTCGTTGATGTGGCGGCGATCCTCGCGCAGGTGGATGGTGATGCCGTCCGCACCGCCGAGGTGGGCCTCGACGGCCGCCCACACCGGATCGGGCTCCCAGGTGCGGCGCGCCTGGCGCAGCGTGGCGACGTGGTCGATGTTGACGCCGAGTTCGATCATCAGAGCTCCTGCAGTTCCTTGAGCACCCGGCGCGACTGCAGCGGCTGGCCGCCCAGGGTGTGGTTGATCAGCATGCGCAGCAACTGCTTGGACTGGGCCAGCGTTTCCGCACGCGAGAAATCGTCCGCAGCCATGTCGAGCAGGGTCTGGCCAGACAGCACGGGCTGGTCGCCGAGCGCGGCGGCATCGACGCCCTCCTCTTCCAGGGTCTCGAGCCGCGTCGGGCCGCGTTCGATTATATAAACGTAGCGCCCCTCCGGCCGGACGACGTCTCCGCCGTCGCCCTCGTGGGCAAGCCCGGCCTCGTAACCGAGCTCCTGCAGCAGCACCAGCTCGAAGCGGCGCAGGATCGGTGACTCCGGCTCGCCGCGACCGAGGGCGCGCACGGCATCGGCATAGGCCGAGAAAAGCCGCGGATGCGGATCCTCGCGCGCGGTCAGGCGCACCAGCAATTCGTTGAGGTAATAGCCGCAGAGCAGCGCACGTCCGGTCAGCAAGGGCTGCCCGCCCTGCCATTCGGCGCGCACCAGGGTCTTGACCTCGCCGCCGCCGGACCAGTCCATCCACAGCGGCTGGAAGGCCATCAGCACGCCGCGCAGCTGCGAATGCGGCCGGCGTGCGCCCTTCGCGACCAGCGCGACGCGGCCGTGGTCGCGCGCGAAGATCTCGACGATCAGGCTGGTCTCGCGCCACGGGTAGGTATGCAGCACCCATGCGGGCTGCTGCTCGACGCGCTGCTTGGCTCCCGCCATGACCCGGCGCCCGGATTACTCGTAGCCGAGACTCTTCAGCGCACGCTCGTCGTCGGCCCAACCGCTCTTGACCTTGACCCAGACCTCGAGGAAGACCTTGCCGTCGAAGAGCTTCTCGAGCTCGACGCGAGCCTCGGAGGAGATGCGCTTGAGCTTCTCGCCGCCCTTGCCGATCACCATCGACTTGTGGCCCGGCTTGTCGACGATCACCGCGGCGTGGATGCGGCGAAGGTTGCCTTCGACCTCGAACTTCTCGATCTCGACCGCGATGCCGTAGGGCAGCTCGTCACCGAGCAGGCGGAAGAGCTTCTCGCGCAGGAATTCCGAGGCCAGGAAGCGTTCGCTGCGGTCGGTGATCTCGTCTTCCTCGAACATCGGCGTGCCCAGCGGCAGCAACGGCGTTGCGGCCTTGATCAGCGCCTCGACGTTGCGCCCCTTCTCCGCCGACAGCGGCACGATCTCGGTGAAGTCACGCACCTTGCGCACCTCGTCGATGAAGGGCAGCAGGCGTGCCTTGTCCTTCAACTGGTCGACCTTGTTGATGACGAGGATGAGCTTGGCCCCCTCCGGGATCACCGCCATCACCTTGCGGTCGTCGTCGGTGAAGCGCCCGGCTTCGATGACGAAGAACACCAGATCGACGTCGGCCAGCACCTGCGACACGGTGCGGTTCATCGAGCGGTTGAGCGCATTGCGGTGGTGGGTCTGGAAACCGGGCGTGTCGACGAACACGAACTGCGCGCCGGGCTCGGTGACGATGCCGGTGACGCGGTGGCGGGTGGTCTGCGCCTTGCTCGAGACGATGCTGATCTTCTGCCCGATGAGGCGGTTGAGCAGGGTGGACTTGCCGACGTTGGGACGGCCGACGATCGCGACGAAACCCGCGCGAAAACCTTCGGCGTCCGCTCCGGAATCGCCCGCGGGGGCCGTGCTGGGGACTTCGCTCATGTCTTTCTCACCGCGGCGAGCGCGAGCTCGGCCGACTGTTGTTCGGCGATCCGCCGGCTGGGGCCGCGCCCCAGCGTGCGCACGCCGAGTTTGGGAATCTCGCAGGCGACCTCGAACTCCTGCGCATGGGCCTCGCCGAGGGCCTGCACCATGGAGTAGGTCGGCACCGGAATCCTGCGCCCCTGCAGCCACTCCTGCAAGGCGGTCTTGGGGTCCTTGCTCGGCTTGCGGGGATCCACCTCGGCCAGCAATGGCGCGTAGAGACGGTCGATCACCGACTTGGCCGCGCCAAAGCCGGCATCGAGGAACACCGCCGCAAACACCGCCTCGAGCGCATCGGCCAGAATCGAGGGCCGCCGGCTCCCGCCGGATTTGAGCTCACCCTCGCCGAGACGCAGGAAGCTGCCGAGTTCGAGTTCGCAGGCGATGCGGTGGAGTGCGTCCTGCCTGACCAGCGAGGCGCGCACGCGCGACAGCTCGCCTTCGCGCAGTTCGCCGAAGCGCTCGAAGAGCGCGATCGACATCACGCAGTTGAGGATCGAATCGCCGAGGAACTCGAAGCGCTCGTTGTTGGGCTGACCGAAGCTGCGGTGCGTGAGCGCCTCCAGCAACAGCTTCGGATCGCCGAACGGATGGCCGATCCGGGACTGAAGTCGTTCCGCGGTCATCGGCTCAGCGCGCGTCGCTCGACGGATGCAGGTCGAAGAGCAGGCTGACGTTGGCCACCAGCGGCACCGTACGGCTGTACTGCACGTCGATCACGGTCTTGGTGCCCGACTTGTCGATCACCAGATCGGCACCGCTGACGCTGGAGATGTCGTCGATCTGCCTGCGGCGGTCGAAGCTGCGGCGCAGCTCGATCACCGGTGCGCCATTGTCGGCTTCCGCGGCGAGGATGCCCAGGATGCGCTTGACCGCCATGTATTCATTGACCACCGGCACGGTACGGAAACCGACCACCAGCACGAAGGCGGCAAGTGCGCCGACGACGAGTACGCCGAACAGGCTCAGGCCGCGTTGGGATTTGATGTACATGCTTGTCCCCGGAGTCTCAGTGAAAGCCGCCGATCCGCTTCATGTCGCTGAAGTTGAACCAGATGAAGAAGGCGCGGCCGACGATGTTCTCATCAGGCACGAACCCCCACACCCGGCTGTCGCTGCTCGCGTCGCGATTGTCGCCAAGCACGAAATAGTGCCCTGCGGGCACGGTACAACTCACGCCCGAGTGGGTATAGGTGCAGTTTTCACGCTTGGGGAAATTCAGCACCTGCGGCACGAAGGCGGGCGCATCGCGCTCGATGAGGATCGAATGCTCGATCTCGCCCAGCTTCTCGGTGTATTGCGGCGAGTAGTAAAGGCGGTCCGGGTGGAGGTAGTTCCCGGCCTCGTCGATCGGCACGGCCTGGCCGTTGATCGTCAGGCGCTTGTTGATGTACTCGACCCGGTCGCCAGGCAGGCCGACGACGCGCTTGATGTAATCCATCGAGGGGTCGGCCGGGTAGCGGAACACCATCACGTCCCCGCGCTGCGGGTCGTTGACGTCCATGATCTTGGTGTTGATCACCGGCAGGCGGATGCCGTAGGTCCACTTGTTGACGAGGATGAAATCGCCCACGAGCAGGGTCGGAATCATCGACCCGGAGGGGATCTTGAACGGCTCGACCACGAAGGAGCGCAGGCCGAACACGATCAGGATCACCGGAAAGAAACTCGCCCCATATTCCACCCACCACGGATTCGGCGCACCCGCCGGACGCAGCTTGCGCGCGTGAAAGCGGTCGAAAAACCACAGAGCGCCGGTGGCGATCAGCAGCAGGAACAGGGTCAGGGCGAAATTCATGCGGGTTCCGTCGTCAGCCCGCCGACAGCAGACGGCGGGCGGGTTCGATCACTTGCCTTCGTCGGTGCGCAGCACGGCGAGGAAGGCTTCCTGCGGGATCTCGACGTTGCCGACCTGCTTCATGCGCTTCTTGCCTTCCTTCTGCTTCTCGAGCAGCTTCTTCTTGCGCGAGATGTCGCCGCCGTAGCACTTGGCGAGCACGTTCTTGCGCAATGCCTTGATCGTCTCGCGCGCGATGATGTGCGCGCCGATCGCGGCCTGCACCGGCACGTCGAACATCTGGCGCGGGATCAGGCCGCGCAGCTTGGCGGCAAGCTCCCGACCGCGGTACTGCGCGCTGGCGCGGTGCACGATGACCGACAGCGCATCGACCTTCTCGCCGCCCACCATGAGGTCGAGCTTGACGAGATCGGCCGTGCGGTACTCCTTGAAGTCGTAGTCGAGCGAGGCATAGCCGCGCGACACCGACTTGAGCTTGTCGAAGAAGTCCATCACGACTTCGTTCATCGGCATCTCGTAGATCAGCTGCACCTGGCGGCCGTGATAGCGCATGTCGATCTGGTTGCCGCGCTTCTGGTTGCACAGCGTGATCACCGGCCCGACGTAGTCCTGCGGCAGGAAGATGGTCGCGGTGATGATCGGCTCGCGGATCTCCTGGTACTTGCCCGGCTCGGGCAGCTTGGCCGGGTTCTCGACGTGGATCACCGAACCGTCGTTGAGCACCACCTCGTACACCACCGTCGGCGCGGTGGTGATGAGGTCCATGTCGAACTCGCGCTCGAGCCGCTCCTGCACGATGTCCATGTGCAGCAGGCCGAGGAAGCCGCAGCGGAAACCGAAGCCGAGCGCCTGCGACACCTCGGGCTCGAACTGCAGCGAGGAGTCGTTCAGGCGCAGCTTCTCGAGCGAATCGCGCAGCTGGTCGTATTCGGAGGACTCCACCGGATACAGGCCGGCGAACACCTGCGGCTTGATCTCCTTGAAGCCGGGCAGCGGCGCGCTCGCGGGCTTGTTGGCGAGCGTGATGGTGTCACCCACCTTGGCCGCCTCGATCTCCTTGATGCCGGCGATGACGAAGCCGACCTCGCCCGCGCGCAGCGCCTCCCGGCCCACCGAGCGCGGGGTGAACACGCCGACCTGGTCGCAGGGGTACTGCGCGCCGTTCGACATCAGCAGGATGCGATCCTTGGGCTTGAGCTCGCCGTCCACCACGCGCACCAGCATGACGACGCCGACGTAGTTGTCGAACCAGGAGTCGATGATCAGCGCCTTCAGCGGCCCCCCCGGCTCGCCCTTGGGGGGCGGGATGCGGGCGACGATGGCCTCGAGCACCTCCTCCACGCCCAGGCCGGTCTTGGCCGAGCACAGGATGGCCTCGGAGGCGTCGACACCGATGACGTCCTCGATCTCGCCGCGGGCGTTTTCCGGGTCGGCCGCGGGCAGGTCGATCTTGTTCAGCACCGGCACCACCTCGACATCGAGGTCGAGCGCGGTGTAGCAGTTGGCCACGGTCTGCGCCTCGACGCCTTGGGAGGCATCCACCACCAGCAGCGCGCCCTCGCAGGCGGCGAGCGAGCGGCTGACCTCGTAGGAGAAGTCGACGTGTCCCGGGGTGTCGATCAGGTTCAGGTTGTAGACCTGCCCGTCCTTGGCCTTGTAGTGCAGGGCCGCGGTCTGGGCCTTGATCGTGATCCCGCGCTCGCGCTCGATGTCCATCGAGTCGAGCACCTGCTCCTCCATCTCGCGCTCGGACAGGCCGCCGCAGAAGTGGATGAGTCGGTCGGCCAGGGTCGATTTACCGTGGTCGATGTGGGCGATGATGGAGAAATTTCGGATGTGGTTCATGCGAAACGAAAAGGGTGCCTTGCAGCACCCGTTTCGGAATGAGTTCGTGGGTTCGGAGGCTCGGGTGGCCTGACCGCGTCAAGCCCGTGATTCTAGCGGAAAACCGCTGCAATAAGCGCGAACGGCGGCCTCGTCGAGATGGTAGTGGCACAGCTCGTGCTCTCCGTGCAGCAGCACGGGCACGAGTTCGTCCCAACGCGCCTCGAGCTCGGGATGCTGGTCGACGTCGATGACCTCGATCGCCCAGCCATACTCCGCCGCCAGTGGGCGCAGGGCATCGACCAGCTCGTGGCACAGGTGGCACCACTCGCGGCTCATCACCGTAAAGCGCTTCGGTGCGCTCATCGCGCAGCCCTCAGGCTGACATAGGACGTTGCCTCGCCACGGCGTACCAGCAAGGTCACCTGCTGCCCTGGCTTGAGCTCGGCGGCGATGCGATCGAAGTCCTCGAGCTTGTCGAGCGCCACCTGCCGTCCGCCCACCACCACGGCGAGCACGAGATCACCGGGGACGATCTCGGCGCGCGCCGCGGTACCCTGCGCGCGTTGCACGATCAGGCCGCGCTCGATCGCGCGCTCACGCCGCTGCGCTGGCGTCGGCACGGCGAGTTCGAGCCCGAGCCGGTTCGGCGCTGCGCTGCTGCTCGCAGCGGGGTTGCCCTCGGGCTCGGCCTCCGGATCCTGCCATTCACCTACATCGACCGTGAGGCTGCGCGACTGGCCACCCCGGAAGATCTCCACGGCCACACGGCCCCCCGGCTGGGCCGCGGCGACGATGCGCGGCAGGTCGGCGGAGTTCTCCACGCCGCGCCCGTTGAAGCGCACGATGACGTCGCCCTGCTCGATACCCGCCTTTGCCGCCGGGCTCTCGGGCTCGACCGCGCTCACCAGCGCCCCGGCCGCACGCGGCAGACCGAAGCTGTCGGCCAGATCGCGGGTGACCTCCTGGATCGACACGCCGATCCGCCCGCGCTCCACCCTGCCCTTCGTACGCAGTTGCTGCTGAACGTCCATCGCGACGTCGATCGGGATCGCGAACGACAGCCCCATGAACCCGCCGGTGCGGCTGTATATCTGCGAGTTGATGCCGATGACCTCGCCGCGCAGGTTGAACAGGGGGCCACCCGAGTTGCCGGGATTGATTGCGACGTCGGTCTGGATGAAGGGAACGAAGTTCTCGTCAGGCAGGCTTCGCCCCTTTGCGCTGACGATGCCCGCCGTGACCGACTGCTCGAAGCCGAAGGGCGAGCCAATTGCCAGCACCCACTCCCCGACCTTGAGCGCCTCCGGGTCACCGAGCACCACATGCGGCAGGTCCTTGGCCTCGATGCGGATCAGCGCGACGTCGCTGCGCGCATCGGCACCGATCACCACCGCATCGAACTCCCGCTTGTCGGCGAGTCGGACCTTGATCTCCTCGGCCGACTCGACGACGTGGGCGTTGGTCAGGATGTAGCCGTCGGGACTGATGATGAAGCCCGAGCCGAGCGACTGGTTGTCCGGGTCCGGCCCCGGATACTCGGGGATGCGCGGGATGAACTTGCGGAAGAAATCGAACATCGGGTCCGACTCGTCCAGCTCCGGAATCTGGAACGGCAGCCGGGCAGGTTGCTGTCGGGCCTGCGTGGTGCTGATGTTCACGACGGCGGCGCCCTGACGAGCGACCAGCTCGGTGAAGTCCGGCAAGGTCACGCCCGCCGCCCGCGCTTCGACCGCAAGCAGCGCGACCGTCAGCAGGGCGAGCAGGACGATCAGGAAACGATGAAGGCCCGCGCGCGGGGCCGTCGACGAAGGAGTCATCGCGAGGTATCGACTGATTGAACGCAGTGGTCTGCAGGGGCAAGCTCTAGGCGCAGTCGGTGCCGCCAGCGGCGGCTTCGCGGCAGCGCCCTGTTGATGAGCCAGGCAAGCGCAAGCCCTGCCACGCCGCCGATCACGCCGAAAAGGTCCGCGCGTCCGTCTGGGGCGACAAGGCTGCCAAGCGCCGCCCCGAGCAGCAACAGGACAGTGCCCAGCCCATAAGCGACGAGCGCCGCACTGAGCGGCGCACCGTCGGGGATGCTGATCACCACCCGGTCCCCGGGTCCGACCGGGAAATCGACGGGCAGCGAGAAGACCTTCTCCGGCAAGCCGAAGGCGTGGTGAATCTGGACCGAACGACAACCGCCGGGTTCATCGCAACGCCCGCAGCCGCCCGCAGTTTCGGTCAGCTCCAGCCAAGCCTGGCGGCCCTCGACCCGCAGCACGCGCGCGCGCGCCTGCATCACTGCGCCACCGAGCGGATGTTTTCGCCGATCCGCCGCACCGCCGTCTCGGGCGCCTCGCCGAGCGCGGTCACGAGATGCCCGTTCACCGTGCGCTTGTAGATGTTGATCGCACCATTCGATACCGGCCCCAATCCGACCGCGGACCCGTCGCCCACCGGCTCGATGAAGACCGAGATCGCCGCGAGCCCGTCGCTGAAGACCATATGCAACGCGGGCCCGCGGTCGCGCCCCAGCGGGCGGCGCATGACCGAGCTGAGCGTGTATCCGGGCAGGGCCTCCGCGAGCACCCAGCCCGCCTCTTCCATCGGCATGTCGCTGCCGCGCGCATTCACGACGCGCCAGCCCTCTCCGGGTTCGAAACGGGACTCGAGGAGCTCGGAATCGACTTCGCCGCCGATTCGCACATCGCTGAAGCTGAACTGCTCGATCAGGCCACCCTTCTCGTCGACCATGCGCGACTTCAGCAGCAGACCGCTCTGCATCTCGGCCCACAAGGTGTGGCCGTAGCGGAGGTCGTCCTTCGGCTCGAGCACGAGCGCCTGCGCCTCGTAACCCGCAACGCGGCTCACCTCGCCCTTGCGGATGCGGTAGCTTTCGGCGAGTCCGCTCAGCGATGCGGGCAGGCGGGCCGGAAACGCGCGACGTCCACCCGCCTCATCGATGATCACGGTGCGCTCGTCGGGAAGTACGCAATGAACCTCGTTGCCACGCCGGATGATCTCTCGCGGGCTGCCGTCGAGCACCTCGAGACGCTCATATTCGCCGTTCGCGTCGACCCGATGCGCAATGCGGGAAGTTTCGACGTGCCCTCCCGACTGGTAGACGAAGGTGCCGACGTAGTTGAGCCGCTGTCCCGCAGACGAGATCCGCCCCAGCCAGGACAGCGGATCCGATGGCAGCTCGGCATGGGCCGGGCCCTGCGCGAGCAGCGCGCAAAGTCCGAGCACGGCGGCGAAAAACCTCATCGATCCATACCCTGGCGCTGGTCCGATACGGTACGCACGTACTGCACACCGGCGGGAAGCGGGCCGCCGCGCGACAGCCCCTGGTGGGCAAAGACGTATTCGCGCAGGACGTCCTCACTCGCCGTCTGCGCGACCGGACGCACCGAACTCGATGCGCTCACCACCTTGACGGCCGGCGCCGCGGCGAGCGTCTGCGGCGCAGACGCATCCTGCTTGTAGAGGGTCGCCGCCACCAGGCCGACCGCTGCAACCCCCATCACCGACGCCGCGATCGGCATCAGCGACTGCCACATGCGCTGACGCGCTCCGGCATCGGGCGCGACCCGCGGCGCAAGCACCGTGGGTTCCGCGTCGAGATTGGCCATGATGCGCGCAACGAAATCATCCGAACCATCACGGTCGCCACGCAAGCTGTCGCCGATCAGGCAGTAGGTTTCCCAGTCCCGTCTCAGATCCGGGTCGCGTCGCAGCCCGTCGAAAACCGCACGCGTTGCCTGTTCGTCGAGATCACCGTCGAGCAGCGCCGACAATTTATCCTTCATGCTTGCCACCTACCAACGTTTGTCCGGGGCCGTGTCGAGCAAGGGCCGCAGACGTTCTGCAATCGCTTCACGCGCACGGAAGATCCGTGAACGCACCGTCCCAATCGGGCATTCCATGATGTTGGCGATCTCCTCGTAGCTCAGGCCCTCCAGCTCGCGCAACATGATGGCGGTTCTCAATTCCTCGGGCAGCGCGGCCATCGCATCGTCGACGGTTTGTCCGATCTGCCGTGTCATCAACAGGCGCTCGGGCGTGTTGATGTCACGCAATTGGTCCCCATCTTCGAAGGTCTCGGCCTCTTCGGAGTCGAAACTCGTCGAGGTCGGCGCCCTGCGTCCTTGCGATACAAGGTAGTTCTTCGCCGTATTGATGCCGATACGGTACAACCAGGTATAAAACGCGCTATCTCCGCGGAACGAACCGAGTGCGCGGTAGGCCTTGATGAAGGTCTCCTGCGCAACATCCTCGACTTCGGCGGGATCGCGGATCAGCCTGGATAGCAAACGGTTGAGCTTGCGCTGGTACTTCGATACCAGCAGCCCGAACGCCTGCTTGTCGCCGCGCTGGACGCGCTCGACGAGTTGCTGATCGATTTCACGATCGCTCATGGGATCTTGGTTCTTCCGGATATTCAAGTTTCAAAACACCCGGATTATAAGCGACCGGCCGCGAATACCGCTGAATTCGAAGACACCCAACAGACACGGACAGATTGAAATAGTTCAGGCCCGCGCAGGGTCATTGCCCCCCTGCCCGATCCGCCCGCACCTCGAGCGCGAGCGCCCCGCACCCAAGGCGTGCGCGTGCGGCCGGCGCTGGCGGATGCCTTGTCACGGCGTGCTATATTCCCCGCGTCCTTTCTTTCGCGACCCCTTCCCAGAGCCAGGGCCAAATCTTGCTGAAACAATACGACGTCCTCATCCTTGGCAGCGGCACGGCTGGCCAATCCATGGCGCTGCGCCTCGCCGATCGCCTGCGCGTGGCGGTCGTCACCAAGCGCGAACTGGCCGACAGCGCGAGCAACTGGGCGCAAGGCGGCATTGCCGCGGTACTGGACAACGCCGACAGTATCGAAGCCCACATTCAGGACACCTTCGTCGCGGGCGCCGGGCTGTGCAACGCGGAATCGACCCGTTTCGTCGTCGAGAACGGCAAGCGTGCAATCGAGTGGCTGATCGATCGTGGCGTCCCCTTCACTCGTGAAGCCGACTCCCAGCTCGGCTACCACCTCACGCGGGAGGGCGGCCATTCGCACCGGCGCATCATTCATGCCGCCGACGCCACCGGGGCGGCCGTACAGGCCACGCTCGGCGAACATGTCCGCAATCATCCCAACATCGACATCTTCGAGCACCATATCGCGGTCGACCTGGTGATCGGCGACAAGATCGGGCAGCCGGGAGCCGGCTGCCTCGGCGCATACGTGCTCGACATCGAGGCCGACGAGGTCGTCACCTTTGCTGCACGCAACACGGTTCTCGCAACTGGTGGCACCGGCAAGGTCTATCTGTACACCACGAATCCCGACGTGGCGACCGGCGATGGCGTCGCCATGGCGTGGCGCGCGGGCTGCCGGGTTGGCAACATGGAGTTCATCCAGTTCCACCCGACCTGCCTGTACCACCCGCAAGCCAAATCCTTCCTGATCTCCGAGGCCGTGCGTGGAGAGGGCGGCTTGCTGAAGCTGCCGGATGGCACGCGCTTCATGGCCGAGCATGACCCGCGCGAGGAACTCGCCCCGCGCGACGTGGTGGCGCGCGCGATCGACTTCGAGATGAAGAAGCGTGGCCTCGACTGTGTCTACCTCGACATCAGCCACAAGCCTGCCGCCTGGTTGCGCGAGCATTTCCCCAACATCCATGCGCGCTGCCTCGAATTGGGTATCGACATCACCAGGGAGCCGATCCCGGTAGTGCCCGCCGCCCATTATTCGTGCGGCGGCATCATGACGGACCTTGCGGCACGCACGGACGTCCCCGGCCTCTACGCCGTGGGCGAGTGCGCGTGCACGGGGTTGCACGGCGCCAACCGTCTGGCGAGCAACTCGCTGCTTGAATGCCTCGTGTTCGGGGAGGCTGCGGCGGACGACATCCTCTCCAAGCCCGCGCAGCGGGCCCCCGTCCTGCCCGACTGGGATGAGAGCCGGGTCACCGACGCCGACGAGGAGGTCGTCATCTCGCACAACTGGGCGGAACTGCGGCGGTTCATGTGGGACTATGTCGGCATCGTGCGAACGACCAAACGACTGCGTCGGGCACAGCACCGGATCCGGCTGCTCGCCCGCGAGATCGACGAGTTCTACTCGAATTTCCGCGTCAGCAACGACCTGATCGAATTGCGCAACCTGGTGGTGACGGCCGACCTGATCGTCGCCTGCGCTCTCAGGCGCAAGGAAAGTCGCGGCCTGCATCACTCGCGTGACTACCCCGACACCCTAGCCCGGGCGCGCGATACCGTGCTGCGTCCTCGGAGAACGCGGCGCAAGGGCGCCTGAAGCGCAGAAAGGCGCGCCGGTCGCTTCGCGCCGGCTGCGGTTCAGGCCAAAACCGGAGCGTCCGCAACGGGGCGCCCTGCCTTGTGGCGCAGCCAGATGCGGAACAGGCGCCAGTCCCTTGCGTGGAGGTTGCGCGCCAGCAACATCATCGCCGGCACGCGGATCACGCCGTCGCAGCAGGGCGCAGCGCCGTCCAGCGCGACCGGGCGAAACCACACCGCCCAGCCCAGCACGACCACCGAATCCGGAGCCACCCGCCAGACGCTCCCGCCCTCCCCTGTCGCAGGCAGGACCTCGAGCAGGCCATCCTCGTGCAGGCACAGCATGCAGCCGCGCTTCCGGAACTCGGACCATAGCGCGCGCAACAGCGAGGCGAACACGGTCAGCAGAACCAGCAGCGCACCGGTGCGCTCCAGGGCGGACGCCTCATGCGCATGCAGGGCGTCCACGACCGCCGGGACATGAAAAAGCGCCAGCGCGGCCGCAAGGTGTGCGACCAGCACTGACGCGATGATCGCCCGCGAAGAGCGCAACCTCAGTTCCAACGGAAACTGCATGGCGCCCCCGGGCAAAACTGAAGGGAAAAAGGATCAGACGCGGCGGAACACCAGGGTACCGTTCGTTCCGCCGAAGCCGAAGTTGTTCTTCAGCGCGACGTCGATCCTCATGTCGCGCGCAACGTTCGCGCAGTAGTCCAGATCGCACTCCGGGTCCTGCTCGAAGATGTTGATCGTCGGCGGCGAAATCTGGTTATGCACGGCCAGCACGGTGAACACCGACTCGAGTCCGCCTGCTCCGCCGAGGAGATGGCCGGTCATGGACTTGGTGGAGTTCACGACCAGCTTGCGCGCGCTGTCTTCCCCGAAGGCGAGCTTGATCGCATCGGTCTCGTTCTTGTCCCCCAGTGGCGTCGAGGTGCCATGGGCATTGAGGTAGTGCACCTGATCGGGGCTGACCCCTGCGTTCTGCATGGCATTCAGCATGCTGCGGCGCGGGCCATCGGTGTCGGGGGCCGTCATGTGATAGGCGTCCCCGCTCATGCCGAAGCCGGCGAGCTCGGCGTAGATCTTCGCGCCGCGACGGACGGCGTGCTCGTACTCCTCGATCACCATCACACCGGCGCCCTCGCCGAGCACGAAGCCGTCGCGGTCCTTGTCCCACGGCCGGCTGGCGGTCGCCGGATCGTCGTTGCGGGTGGACAGCGCCTTGGCCGAGGCAAAACCGCCGATCGCGAGATTGGTCACCGTCGACTCGGCGCCACCGCACACCATCACGTCGGCGTCGCCGTACTCGATCATCCGCGCGCTCATTCCGATCGCATGAAGACCGGTCGTGCATGCGGTCACGACCGCGAGGTTGGGCCCCTTCATGCCGAACATGATCGACAGATTGCCGGAGATCATGTTGATGATCGTGCCGGGGATGAAGAAGGGCGAAATCTTGCGTGGGCCGCCACCGAGGAAATCATCGTGGGTTTCCTCGATCATCGGCAGACCGCCGATGCCGGAGCCGATATTCACGCCGATGCGGTCGGCGTTGGCCTCGGTGACCTCGATGCCGGAATCGCGGATCGCCTGGATGCCGGCCGCCATGCCGTAATGAATGAACACATCCATCCGGCGCGCTTCCTTTGCCGACAGATAGGCGGAGACGTCGAACCCCTTCACCTCGCCGGCGATGCGAGAGGCGAAATTGCTCGCATCGAAACGGGTGATCGGACCAATGCCGCTCTTGCCGGCGATCAGGTTTTCCCAGGCCTCGGGAACAGTATTGCCGACCGGCGATATCACGCCCAGACCGGTGACGACGACTCTACGACGCGACACGGGCAACTCCGTCTAAATCATTGAACGAAACAAAACCTGCCCGGAAGCCGCAGGTTGCTGCGGGCGCCGGACAGGGAACGCTGGAACAGCGCAGCGGATGCTTACTTCTTGAGGTGGGCGTTGACGTAGTCGATCGCCTGCTGGACGGTGGTGATCTTCTCGGCCTCTTCGTCCGGGATCTCGCACTCGAACTCTTCTTCCAGCGCCATGACCAGCTCCACGGTGTCCAGCGAATCCGCGCCCAGATCATCGACGAACGAAGACTCGGTCTTGATCTCCGATTCGTTCACGCCAAGTTGCTCAGCGACGATCTTCTTGACGCGCTGTTCGATGTTCTCCATGAACCAACTCCTTCCTGAGGGTGACAGGTGAATGTAAAAAGCCGGCGTATTCTACCAAAACGCCGGGGAACCGCTATCCCGACGCGAATCAGGACATGTACATGCCGCCATTGACGTGCAGGGTGGTGCCCGTTACGTAGGCGGCAGCGGGGGAAGCGAGGAACGCCACGGCGCCGGCGATTTCCTCCGGACGGCCGAGACGACCCAGCGCGATGTTGCCGAGCAGGGCGTCACGCGCCGCCTCGGGCAGCGCACGCGTCATGTCGGTGTCGATGAACCCGGGGGCGACGCAGTTGACCGTGATGTTGCGGCTGCCGAGCTCGCGCGCCAGTGCGCGCGTCATGCCCGCCACGCCGGCCTTGGCCGCGGCGTAGTTGGCCTGGCCCGGGTTGCCGGAACTGGCGACGACCGAAGTGATGTTGATGATGCGGCCGTTGCGCGCCTTCATCATGCCGCGCATCACCAGCTTGCTCATGCGGAAGACGGCGCGCAGGTTGGTGTCGAGCACGGCGTCCCACTCGTCGTCCTTCATGCGCATGGCAAGGTTGTCGCGAGTGATGCCGGCGTTGTTCACCAGGACGCCGATCGCGCCGAAGCGCTTCTCGATGTCGCCGACGAGCGCCTCGCAGGCGGCGGCGTCGGTGACGTTGAGTGCCATGCCTGCGCCCTGAATGCCCGCCTCGGCGAGCGCCTGCCCGATCTCCGCGGCACCCGACTCGGAGGTCGCGGTACCGACGACCGTTGCGCCCAGTCGCCCGAGTTCGAGCGCGACGGCACGACCGATACCGCGCGATGCACCGGTGACCAGGGCAATCTGGCCTTCAAGCGAAAAATTCATGATCTACCTCACTGCGGCGATGGATTGCTCAAGGCTGGCCGCGTCGTGCGCCGAGCCGCCTTCGACGTCCTTGGCGATACGCTTGGTCATTCCTGCGAGGACCTTGCCCGGACCGCACTCGATGACGTGGCTCATGCCGCGCGCAGCCATCGCCTGCACCAGCTCGATCCAGCGCACCGGCGAATAAGCCTGGCGCACCAGGGCGTCGCGGATCTTCTCGGGCTCATCGTAGACCGCGACGTCGACGTTGTTGATGACTGCGATTTCCGGCTTGACGATGCTCACGCCCGCCAGACGCTCGGCAAGACGCTCCGCCGCGGGGCGCATCAGGGCGCAGTGGAAGGGCGCGGACACCGGCAGCAGCACAGCGCGCTTGGCGCCCTTGGCCTTGGCGATCTCGCTCGCACGCTCGACGGCAGCCTTGGTGCCGGCGATGACGATCTGACCCGGCGCGTTCAGGTTGGCGGCTTCGACCACCTGCCCCTGCGCCGCTTCGGCACACGCGGCATGCACCGCGTCTGGTTCGAGGCCCATCACCGCAGCCATCGCACCCTCACCGGCAGGCACCGCTTCCTGCATCGCCTGCGCCCGGAAGCGCACCAGCGGCACGGCATCCTTGAACGCCATCGCACCTGCCGCCACGAGCGCGGAGTACTCGCCCAGGCTGTGGCCGGCGACCATGGCCGGCTTCGGGCCACCGGCGGCGAGCCAGGCACGCCACGCGGCGACGCCAGCAGTCAGCATCAGGGGCTGCGTGTTCACGGTCAGGGCCAGCCGCTCGGCCGGGCCATCGCAGACCATGGCCCAGAGGTCTTCACCCAGGGCGTCGGACGCTTCGGCGAAGGTGTCGCGAATCACGGCCGACTCGCCGTAGGCGGCCATCATGCCGACCGACTGCGAACCCTGGCCGGGAAAAACCAGCGCAAATGGCATGCTGTTCTCCACTTTTCGGTTGTTGGGGGAGGACACTCAGAAATCGATCAGGGCAGCGCCCCAGGTAAAGCCGCCGCCCACGCCCTCGACGATCACGCGCTGTCCCGAACGCACCCGGCCCGAGCGCACTGCTTCATCGAGCGCGAGCGGAATCGAGGCAGCCGAGGTGTTGCCGTGATGGTCGACGGTGGTGATCACGCGCTCCATCGGCAGCCCGAGGCGCTTGGCGGTGGCCTGGATGATGCGGATGTTGGCCTGGTGCGGAATCAGCCAATCCACGCTGTCCGCGCCCGCGTCCGCCTGCTCCAGAACCTCCTGGGCGACGTCGCCGAGCACCTTCACCGCGAACTTGAACACTGCCTGGCCGTCCATGCGCAGGAACGGGTCGCCGATCACCTGACCCGACGCGACGCCGCCCGGCACGCACAGGATGGGATGGTGGCTGCCATCGGCATGCAGGGCCGAGGCACGGATGCCCGGACGATCGGAGGCTTCGAGAACGACTGCGCCGGCACCGTCGCCGAAGAGCACGCAGGTCCCGCGGTCCGACCAGTCGAGGATGCGCGAGAAGACTTCCGCGCCGATCACCAGCGCACGCTTGTGACTGCCGGAACGGATGAATTTCTCGGCCACCGTGAGCGCATACACGAAGCCGCTGCACACCGCCTGCACGTCGAAGGCCGCACCGCCATTGCGGATACCGAGCTTGGCCTGCACCAGCGCCGCGGTACTCGGGAAGATGTAGTCCGGGGTCGAGGTGGCGACGATGATGAGGTCGATGTCGTCCGGCTCGCACCCTGCAGCCTCGATCGCGCGCTCCGCAGCGACGCGGGCAAGGTCGCTCGCGCCGACGTCGGCGGCGGCAAGGTGGCGGCTGCGGATGCCCGAGCGCGAAACGATCCACTCGTCCGAGGTATCGATGCCGCGCGCGACCAGGTCGTCGTTGCTGACCGGGTTCCCCGGCAGATGACTGCCGGTGCCCGCAATCCGTGCGTAGATCATGCCTTCACCTCGTTCATGCTCGCCATGCGTTCGGAAATGCGTTCGATCAGCCGGTTCGATGCCGCCTCGGCGGCGCGCGAGAGCGCGTTCTGGAAGGCCACCGGGTCGGCGGAACCATGGCTCTTGAGGACCACGCCGCGCAGTCCGAGCAGCGGCGCGCCGTTGTACAGGCGGTGGTCGACGCGCTGCTTGAAGCGCTTGAGCACCGGCAGTGCGAGGATCGCCAGCAGTTTGGTCAGCGGCGTGCGCTTGAACTCTTGCTTGAGGAAGGCACCGATCATTTGCGCGAGGCCTTCCGAAGTCTTAAGCGCGACGTTGCCGACGAAGCCGTCGCATACCACGACGTCCACCGTGCCCTCGTAGATGTCGTTGCCCTCGACGTTGCCGTAGAAATTCAGGCCGCTGTTGCGCAGCAGCTCGCCGGCTTCCTTGACGACGTCGTTGCCCTTGATGACTTCCTCGCCGATGTTGAGCAGACCCACCGACGGGCGGTCCTTGTGCTCGATCGCGGCGACCAGCATCGCGCCCATGACGCCGAACTGGAGGAGATGCTCGGCAGAACAATCAACGTTGGCACCAAGGTCGAGAACATAGGTGTGGCCGTGCATCGAGGGCAGCACGGTCGCGATCGCCGGGCGGTCGATCCCGGGCAGCGTCTTGAGCACGAAGCGCGAGATCGCCATCAACGCGCCGGTGTTACCCGCCGACACGGCGGCACTGGCGACACCTTCCTTGACGAGGTCGATCGCGACCCGCATCGAGGAATCCTTCTTCGTGCGCATCGCGATCGCGGGCGGATCGTCCATCGCCACGACCTCGGTTGCCGGATGCAGGCGCAGTCGGGAACCGAACTCCGCGGCTGCACTGCCCAACAGCGGGCGGATCGCTTCCTCGCGCCCGACCAGAACGGCACTGGCATCGGGATGCGAACGCAGGAACGACAACGCGGCGGGCACGGTCACGACCGGGCCGTGATCGCCACCCATGCAGTCGATCGCAATGGTGACACCCATCGGCATCTCGCGTGATCTTCTAGTTATAGAGGTCGGAAAAAAGGCGGCGCAGGCGCGATGCGCCCTGCGCCGCCCTGCTTTTCTGGGGCTGCAGAATTACTCGCCCTTGGTCTTCAGGACCTTCTTGCCGCGGTAGAAACCGTTGGGGCTGATGTGGTGACGCAGATGCACCTCGCCGGTGGTCGGCTCGACGGCCAGCGCCGGACCGGTGAGGAAGTCGTGCGCACGGTGCATGCCACGCTTGGACGGGGACTTCTTGTTCTGCTGAACGGCCATGAGTAAAGCTCCTAAATCAAATATCGCGCCTATTTCGCGCTGGGACTGCCTCGCAGCGACGCCAGCGCAGCGAAAGGCGATTCTTTGGACGACCCGCCATCAGGGCGGGGCGCCTCACAAACCTGGTGTCGCGGGGCGATCGGCAGCGCCAGCAGGATCTCGTCCTCGAGCAGCGCCAGCACATCGAGCTCCCCTTCAATCTCGATCGCGTCGACCTCGTCGTTCTCCAGCTCCTCTTCGGGAATCGGCTGGCCGACGCGCACCGGCTGCAGCAAGGTATCGAGCCTGAGCGGCCACTCGAGCCCGGCCAGACAGCGCTGACAACGCAGCTGGAGCACACCATCCACCTGCAAGCGCAGGCGCGGCTCCATGCCCTCGGCACCCTCGACCATCGAGCCCGCGACCCGCCAGCCGAGCACGTCTTGCGTGGACGCCAGCGCATCGGACAGGCGCAACAGATCGGCCACGGCGAGTTCGCCCTCGATCGAGCGGGACTCCGCGGCGAACCGGAATGGGTCCGGGATGATTCTGGACGGAACGCCTTGTTGCGACATAAGCCCGGCATGATATTATTTTTTCGAGTCGCGTGTAAAGCCTTCAATTCACTTGTAAACGGCTTCACCAGCGTCGCGCCTCGATCCCTTGCAGGGCCATCGGCTTGCCGCCACCCCGGCATGCATGATCGCTTGCCCGCCGCGCACGCACGACCCGCCACCCCACCACTCCCGGCGTCTTCCACAGCCCGAGCCCATTTTCCCTATGAAACTCGTCCTCGCCTCCACCTCGGCCTACCGCAAGATGCTGCTCGAGCGCCTGCACGTCCCGTTCGAGACCGACCGCCCCGAGACCGACGAAACCCCCTTTCCCGGCGAGGCGCCCGCTGCCATCGCCGAGCGCCTCGCCGCCGAGAAGGCGCGCGCAGTGGCGGGACGCTGGCCCGACGCGCTCGTCATCGGCAGCGACCAGGTTGCCTACATCGGTGACGAGGTGTTCGGCAAACCCGGTACGGAAGAGCGCGCGATCGCGCAGTTGCAGCGCATGCGGGGCAAGACAGTTGTGTTCCACACCGCACTCGCGCTCCTCAATACGGGCAACGGCCGCCTCCAGGTCGAGGGCGTTCCGACGGAGGTACGGTTTCGCGACCTGAGCGACGCGGAAATCCGTCGCTACGTCGCCAAGGAGCGCCCGCTGGACTGTGCCGGCAGCGCCAAGTCGGAGGGACTCGGCATCACCCTGCTCGACGCCATGCCCGGAGAGGACCCCACCGCGCTGATCGGCCTGCCGCTGATCGCGCTCTCACGCATGCTCCGCGCCGAGGGGCTGGAGCTGCCGTGACCACAGGCGCAAAGACCGACCGCGAGGCACGCCGCGGCACGCTCTACCTTCTTCCGGTCGCCCTCGGGGAGGCGGCGCCATGGCCGCATTTCCTACCCGCGCAGGTACAGGCGATCGCCTCAGGCCTGCGGCATTTCGTGGTCGAGACGGCGCGCGCCGCGCGTGCCCACCTGAAGCAGATCGACTACCCGCACCCCCTGCGCGAAACCGACATCCGCGAGCTCCCGGCAGACACTGCGCGCGCTGGCAACGCCGTGCTCGACGCCCTGCTCGCACCCGCGCTGGCTGGCGAAGATCTCGGCCTGATGTCCGACGCCGGCTGCCCCGCAGTCGCCGACCCTGGCGCGCTATTGGTGGCGCGCGCGCACGCACTCGGGATCCGCGTCGTCCCGCTCGTGGGGCCGTCGTCCATCCTGCTCGGACTGATGGGCTCCGGGCTCAATGGCCAGAGCTTCGCCTTTCATGGCTACCTGCCGGTCGGCGAGATCGAGCGCGACGCGATGCTGCGTGCGCTCGAGGACGAATCGCGCAAGCTCGGGCGCACACAGATCTTCATCGAGACGCCATACCGCAACGAGCGCATGCTCGAGGCCATGCTCAAGCAACTCAAGCCCGACACGCGGCTGTGCGTGGCCTGCGAACTGAACACCGCGAACGAAACCCTGCACACCCGCAGCGTACGCGACTGGCGCCGCACCGAGCGCCCCGCCCTGGCCAAGCGCCCGGCGCTCTTCCTGCTGCTGGCCTGAGAACCGACTCAGGCGTTCTCCCGCAACCAGCGCGCGAGCGCCCCCGGGGTATGCATGCAGGCCAGCGGCCCCTCGGCCTCGAGCGCAGCCACGGGGTGCGCCCCGAAACTGACCGCGACTCCCGCAGTACCCGCATTGCGCGCCATCTGCAGATCGTGCGTCGTGTCGCCGATCATCAGCGTGCGCTCGGGGCGGGCACCGAGCTCGCCCATCAACTCCTCGAGCATCGCCGGATGTGGCTTTGAGAAGCACTCGTCGGCGCAGCGCGTGGCGTGAAAGTAGGCGCCCAGCCCCGAATGACCGAGCGCGCGGTTCAGCCCCAGCCGGCTCTTGCCGGTCGCGACCGCGAGCATGTGCCCGCGCGCGGCGAGCGCATCGATCATCTCGGTCACGCCCTCGAACAGCGTGAGTTCGTGATCCGAGGACAGGTAATGGTGGCGGTAGCGCTCGACCATGCGCGGATAGGCAGCCTCTTCAAGATCGGGCACGGCGTGACGCAGCGCCTCGCCCAGTCCGAGTCCGATCACGAAGCGCGCCCGTTCGGCGGGGACCTCGGCAAGACCGAGGTCGCGCGCGGCAGCCTGCATGGCACGCACGATCGCACCGGCCGAATCCATCAGCGTGCCATCCCAGTCGAAGACGATCAGATCGAAACGCTCAGCCATTCTTTTTCTCCGCGGCATCGAGCCGCTCGATGAAGGATTGCAGGTCGGCAGGCAGCGGCGAGGCGAAGGCGAGCGGCACACCGGTCAGCGGATGTGCGAAGCGCAGCTGCGCCGCGTGAAGGAACATGCGCCGCAGCCCCTCCCCTTCCAGGCGCTTGTTGAGTGCGAAATCGCCATATTTGTCGTCGCCGCACAAGGGAAACCCGAGATGGGTCAGATGCACGCGAATCTGATGGGTACGACCGGTCTTCAGTTCCACCTCGAGCAGGCTGTACTCCCGCCAGCGCTTCACCAGCCGCACGATGCTGTGCGCGGCCTTGCCCTCATCGCTGACGCGCACGCGGCGCTCTCCTTCCGGGGTGAGGTACTTGTGCAGCGCCGCCCTCACGTGCTGCAACGGGTTCGACCAGCGCCCCGCGACCAGGGTGAAGTAACGCTTCTCGACACTGCCCTCGCGCATCATGTCGTGCAACGCCGTCAGCGCCGAGCGCTTCTTCGCCACGATGAGCAGACCGGACGTCTCGCGATCGAGGCGATGCGCGAGTTCGAGCATCCGCGCCTCGGGCCGCTGCGCCCGCAGCTGCTCGATCACGCCATAGCTCACTCCGCTGCCACCGTGGACCGCCTTGCCCGAGGGCTTGTCGATGACCAGGATCGCATCGTCCTCGTACACCACGGGCAGGGCCTTCCCCACCGGCGCGGGCGCACCCTGCGCCGGCTCGGCCACGCGAACCGGGGGAATGCGCACCTCGTCGCCTTCCTGAAGGCGATAGGTCTGCTGCACCCGGCGGCCATTGACCCGCACCTCGCCGCTGCGCAGGATCCGATAGACGTGGCTCTTCGGCACGCCCTTGGCGATACGCATCAGGTAGTTGTCGATGCGCTGACCGGCCGCGCCCTCGTCGATGCGCTCGTGGCGGACAGCAATGGCTTTGCCTTCAATCATCGTCATGAAATATACTTCTGCGCGGTTAAACCGGTCGCGGCCAGCCAAGTGCGGCACGTCGCAAGCTCCGTCAGGTCGAAACACCTGCTCCGGAAGACGCGCGCAGACTGCTGGCAAAGAGCCCTGAAGAGCGCTCCCGGCTTGACCGTTGCTCCGCCATCCAAGGCCGAAAAGGCGCCGATGGTAACGCAACAGACTCCCTTCGACATACCCATCCAGCCCGAGGGTTGGATTTTGACGCGTTAGCCGCACACGCAGGATCAAATGCTCCGGCCCGAGGCCCAAACGGCCCGCCGGGCGGGAGCAAGAGAATTTCGACCAGCCGACCCATCACAGCCCGACAAACCCACCGGATGAAAGCAGCAGTCCTACCCAATCGCTCCTGAACCCGGAAAGCGCGATGGTGCGCGCCGTTCGTCCTGCCCGTGTGTCTTTTCGCGGGAGAACGATCCAAATGAAGCGCATGCTTTTCAATGCGACGCAGGCCGAAGAACTGCGCGTCGCGATCGTGGACGGTCAAAAACTGATCGACCTCGATATCGAATCGGCCGCCAAGGAAGAACGCAAGAGCAACATCTACAAGGCGGTCATCACCCGCATCGAGCCCAGCCTCGAGGCGGCTTTCGTCGACTACGGCGCCGATCGCCACGGTTTCCTGCCCTTCAAGGAGATCTCGCGCGCCTACTTCCAGCCGGGCGTCGACGCGAGCAAGGCCTCGATCAAGGAGGCCCTCAAGGAAGGCCAGGAACTGATCGTCCAGGTCGAGAAGGACGAGCGCGGCAACAAAGGGGCGGCGCTGACCACCTACATCTCGCTCGCCGGCCGCTACCTGGTGCTCATGCCCAACAATCCCCGCGGCGGCGGCGTTTCGCGCCGCGTCGAGGGTGACGAGCGCGCCGAGCTGCGCGAGGCCATGGACCAGCTCGAGGTGCCGCAGGGCATGAGCCTGATCGCGCGCACCGCAGCCATCGGCCGCAGCGCCGAAGAGCTGCAGTGGGACCTCAACTACCTCCTGCAGCTGTGGACCGCAATCGAAGGCGCAGCCCAGGGCCAGACCGGCGCGTTCCTGATCTACCAGGAAGGCAGCCTGGTCATCCGCGCGATCCGCGACTACTTCCAGCCCGACATCGGCGAGATCCTGATCGACACCGACGACATCTACGAGCAGGCGCGCCAGTTCATGGCTCACGTCATGCCCGGCAACGTCGCCCGCGTGAAGCGCTACAGCGACGACGTGCCGCTGTTCTCGCGCTTCCAGATCGAGCACCAGATCGAGTCGGCCTACTCCCGCCAGGTGAACCTGCCCTCGGGCGGCGCCGTGGTCATCGACCACACCGAGGCGCTGGTCTCGATCGACGTCAACTCGGGGCGCGCCACCAAGGGCTCGGACATCGAGGAGACCGCGTTCCGCACCAACTGCGAGGCTGCGGACGAGATCGCCCGCCAGCTGCGCCTGCGCGACCTCGGCGGCCTCATCGTCATCGACTTCATCGACATGGAGTCGGCGAAGAACCAGCGCGAGGTCGAGAACCGCCTGCGCGACGCCCTGCGCCACGATCGCGCGCGGGTGCAGACCGGCAAGATCAGCCGCTTCGGCCTGCTCGAGCTGTCGCGCCAGCGCCTGCGCCCGGCGCTCGCCGAGACCAGCTACATCACCTGCCCGCGCTGCAACGGCACCGGTCACATCCGCAGCACCGAATCGTCGGCGCTGCACATCGTGCGCATCCTCGAAGAGGAAGCGATGAAGGAGAACACCGGAGCGGTGCACCTGCAGGTGCCGGTCGATGTCGCCACCTTCCTGCTCAACGAGAAGCGGGTGGACATTGCCCGCATCGAGATGCGCCACAAGGTGCAGCTGATCATCGTCCCGAACCGCCACCTCGAGACGCCGGCACACGAGATCATCCGCCTGCGCCACGACCAGCTCAACGCCGAGGACATCGCGCTGGCGAGCTATCAGATGGTGCAGAAGCCCGCCGAGGAGGACGCCCGCCTGCCGTCCAAGGCGAACGAACGCCCGACGCGTCCGGAAGCCGCGGTCAAGGGCATCGCACCGGCTCAGCCCGCTCCCGTTGCGGCGGTCGAACCGGCACCGGCCGCCGCGCAGGCACCTGCATCCGACGCGCCCAAGGGCCTCATCGCCCGCATCATGAGCTGGTTCGGCGGCGGTAAGGCCGAGCCGTCCCCCGCACCTGCGCCGGTGGTGGAAGAGCCCGCCAAGCGCGAGCAGCCTCGCAGCCGAGGCGAACGCAGCGGCGAAGGTCGCCGCGGCAATGGCAACCGTGGCCGCCGCAACGAGCGCGATGGCGAAGCGCAGCCGCAGGCCGGCCGCGGCGCACGCGGCGAACGCGCCGACCGGGGAGAGAGTGCCGACAAGCCCCAACGCTCCGCCACCGAGCGGCAGGAGCGCAACGAGCGCGGCGAACGTGCCGAGGGCGGCCGCGGCCGCGGTCGCAATCAGCGCGGCGCGCGAACGGACGAGGCCGTCGAACGCAATGACAAGGTGGCCGAGGAGCGTGCCGCGGCGGACGAGGACATGCTGAAGGCCGCCGCCGCGGCGAGCACGATCGCCCCCAGCGCAGACGCAGGTGACCAGGTCGCCGCCGAAGCGGTCACGGGTGATACCGCCGGCGAGGAAGGAGCGCCCACCGAAAAGCGTCGCCGTCGTGGCCGCGGCCGCGGTCGTCGCAGTGGCGAGGGACAAGCCGCCGCCGGCACGAGCGCCGAGGCGGCCGATCTTGCCGACGAGACCGAAGCCTCCGCAATGGTCAGTGCCGATGCCGCAACCACGCCGGCGAGTGCCTCCCCGGCGGTCGAGCAGGAATCGGCTCCGGTTGCCGACCTGCCGGTGCCCGCTCCGGCGACCGAGGCGACCACGGTGACGGCGAGCGCATCGCCCGAACCTGCGCCGATGCCGGTGGTCGTTGCGACCGCCCCGGAGGCCGTGGAGACGGTGCCGACGGTCGGACCCGAGGCCCAGGCCGAGGCTGAGCCGGCGCGCGACACCGAGACGGTCGCCGCGGCAATTGCAACCGGGGAAGAAGAGGTCAAGGCCGCAGAGGTCGTGACCGAAGTGGCTGCGGGAGAGGTGACGGAGGTAGTCGCGGCCGAAGCGGCTCCGGCCGAAGCGCCCGTCGAGCTCGCGACGCAAGCCGTGGCGCCCGCCGCGGTTGCCGAGCAGTCGGCACCCGAAGCCACGCCCGCTGTCGTCGCCGACACCCAGGTCGAAGAGGCACCGACCGCAGTCGAGCCGGCTGCGGTCGAGGCGGTCGCCGCCCAGGACGACCGCGCGCCGAGCGCGCCGATCACGCTGCCCGCCCAGGAGGCTGCAAGCGGCCTGATCAAGATCGAGACCGACCCGAGCAAGCTCGCTCAGTTCGGTAGCGGCGCGGTGGAAGCGCCCCGGCTCGGTCGCAAGCCGCGGCCTGCGCCGGTGATCATCGAGGAACCGCTGCAACAGGTCGAGACGCACAAGTAAGGTTGCGCAGCCGCTGACGAAAAGGCCACCCGGAAACGGGTGGCCTTTTTCTTTCAGCTTGCCGGACCCGCGCGCGCAAGCACCATCCGCGCTGGTCGCGCACCCCTCGCGCGGCGTTCAGACCCGGGCGCTGATCGTTTCCAGCAAGCCACGCACCCCGTGTTCGCACATGTCGAGCACGAGGTCGAAGCCGCGCGGCCCGCCGTAATAGGGATCGGGGACCTCGTCATCGAAGCGCCCCGAACCGTCGAACTGCATGAACAGGCCCAGCCGCGGCTGATACACCGGCGGACACAGCCGTCGCATCGACTCGAGATGCCCGCGGTCCATCGCGAGCACCAGATCGAAGCTCTGGAAGTCGAGCAGCTCGATCTTGCGCGCCCGCAGTCTCGACAGATCGTAGCCGCGCAGCTTCGCCGCTTTCTGCGTGCGCGGATCGGGCGCCTCGCCCGCGTGGTAACCCTGGGTGCCGGCCGAATCAACCTCGACCCGCCCGGCGAGCCCCCCCGTCTCGATGAAGTGCCGCGCCACCCCTTCCGCGGTCGGTGACCTGCAGATGTTTCCAGAGCACACGAACAGGATCCTGGTCATGTCTTCCCCTCCTTGTTTTTTCTTCTTCAAACGCTACCGTGCTGGTCCGCGCCAAACGCGCGCTGGCGCAGCTTGAACAGCTCGTCGCGCGCGGCGGCGGCCTTCTCGAACTCCAGGTTGCGGGCGTGCTCCTGCATCTCCTTTTCCAGGCGCTTGATCGCCCGCGCCAGCGCCTTCTCGTCCATCACCGCGTAGTCGGCGCCCTTGTCGGCCACGCGCGCCACGTCGCGCTTGGCTCCATCCGAATCATAGACCCCGTCGATGATGTCCTTGATCCGTTTCGTCACCGACTTCGGCACGATGCCGTTGGCCTCGTTGAAGGCGATCTGCTTGTGGCGGCGGCGCTCGGTCTCGCCGATCGCCGCCTTCATCGAGTCGGTGACGCGGTCGGCGTAGAGGATCGCGGTGCCGTGCAGGTGGCGCGCGGCGCGGCCGATGGTCTGGATCAGCGAGCGCTCGGAACGCAGAAAGCCCTCCTTGTCGGCGTCCAGAATCGCCACCAGCGACACCTCGGGGATGTCCAGGCCCTCGCGCAGCAGGTTGATGCCCACCAGCACGTCGAACTCGCCCAGGCGCAGGTCGCGGATGATCTCGACCCGCTCCACGGTGTCGATGTCCGAGTGCAGGTAGCGCACGCGGATGCCGTTGTCGGCGAGGTAGTCGGTGAGGTCCTCGGCCATGCGCTTGGTGAGCACGGTGACCAGCACGCGCTCGTTCACCGCCAGGCGCTTCTTGATCTCGCCGAGCAGGTCGTCCACCTGCGTCATCGCCGGGCGCACCTCGACCATCGGGTCGATCAGGCCGGTCGGACGCACCACCTGCTCCACCACCTGGCCCTGATGTTCCTCCTCGTACTTGGCCGGCGTGGCGGAGACGAAGACGGTCTGCGGCATCAGGCGCTCGAACTCGTCGAACTTCAGCGGCCGGTTGTCCAGCGCCGAGGGCAGGCGGAAGCCGTAGCCGACCAGGTTCTCCTTGCGCGAGCGGTCGCCCTTGTACATGCCGCCCACCTGACCGATGGCCACGTGCGATTCGTCGATGAACAGCAGCGCGTCCTGCGGCAGATAGTCGATCAGCGTCGGCGGCGGCTCGCCCGGGCCGCGCCCCGACAAGTGCCGTGAATAGTTCTCGATGCCCTTGCAGAAGCCCATCTCGTTGAGCATCTCAAGGTCGAAGCGGGTGCGCTGCTCGATGCGCTGCGCCTCCACCAGCTTGCCCTCGCGCTGGAAGAAGGACACACGCTCCTTCAACTCCTCCTTGATCGCCTCAATCGCCTGCAGCACGGTCGCGCGCGGCGTCACGTAGTGGCTGGACGGATACACGGTGAAGCGCGCCAGCTTGTGCTTGAGGTGGCCGGTGAGCGGGTCGAACAGGGTCAGATGCTCGATCTCGTCGTCGAACATCTCGATGCGCACCGCGAGTTCGGCGTTCTCCGCCGGGAACACGTCGATCACGTCGCCGCGCACGCGGAAGGTGCCGCGGCGAAAGTCGATGTCGGCGCGGGTGTATTGCATCGCCACCAGGCGCTGGATGAGGTCGCGGTGCGCCAGGCGCTCGCCCTCGCGCAGGTGCAGGATCATCGCGTGGTAATCCACCGGGTCGCCGATGCCGTAGATGCACGACACCGTGGCCACGATCACCACGTCGCGGCGCTCCATCAGGCTCTTGGTCGCCGACAGCCTCATCTGTTCGATGTGCTCGTTGATCGATGAGTCCTTCTCGATGAAGAGGTCGCGCGAGGGCACGTAGGCCTCGGGCTGGTAGTAGTCGTAGTAGCTGACGAAGTACTCGACCGCGTTCTCGGGCAGGAACTCCTTGAACTCGGCATACAGCTGCGCCGCCAGCGTCTTGTTCGGCGCCAGCACCAGCGCCGGCCGCCCCATGCGGGCGATGACGTTGGCCATGGTGTAGGTCTTGCCCGAGCCGGTTACGCCGAGCAAGGTCTGGTACATCAGGCCGTCCTCGACCCCCTCGCACAGCAGGCGGATCGCCTCGGGCTGGTCGCCGGCGGGCGGAAAGGGCTGGTGCAGGCGGAAGGGGCTGCCCGCGTAAGTGAGCACGGTCCCGCCTTGCTGCAGCGCATCGTTTCCGCCGCTATTGCCTTGACTCGTCATGCTAAAATTCCCGCTCCATTCCGGTGCATCGCCACCCGGCGGCACCGGACGAAAACGCCGATTATTTCCCAAATCGCGTGACAAGGCACGGTGCACCGCCGTTCCCGCCACGCGCACCCACTGCTGCCCTACCGGAACAACTGGAGTCCTCATGTCCGCTTCGATCTTCGCCGCCGTCGAGATGGCGCCCCGTGACCCGATCCTTGGCCTGAACGAGGCCTTCGCCGCCGACACCCGCGCCGAGAAGGTCAACCTCGGCGTCGGCGTGTACTACGACGACAACGGCAAGATCCCGCTGCTCGCCGCCGTGCGCGCCGCCGAGAAGGCCCGCCTCGAAGCCATGCCGCCGCGCGGCTACCAGCCGATCGAAGGCCCCGCCGCCTACAACAACGCGGTGCAGGGCCTGCTCTTCGGCAAGGACTCGCAGCTCGCCACCAGCGGCCAGACCGTCACCATCGAGGCCCTGGGCGGCACCGGCGCGCTCAAGGTCGGCGCCGACTACCTCAAGCGCCTGGTGCCCGGCGCCACCGTGTACATCTCCGACCCGAGCTGGGAGAACCACCGCGCGCTGTTCGAGTCCGCCGGCTTTCCGGTCGAGAACTACCCCTACTACGACGCCGCCACCCGCGGCGTGAACTTCGCCGGCATGAAGGCCAAGCTCGACAGCCTGCAGCCCGGCTCGGTCATCGTGCTGCACGCCTGCTGCCACAACCCCACCGGCGCCGACCTGTCGGATGCGCAGTGGGACGAAGTCGTCGCCGTGTGCCGTGAGCGTGGCCTCATCCCCTTCCTCGACATGGCCTACCAGGGCTTCGCCGAAGGCATCGACGCCGACGCCGTGGCGGTGCGTGCGCTGTCGGCCAGCGGCCTGCAGTTCTTCGTGTCGAGCTCGTTCTCGAAGAGCTTCTCGCTCTACGGCGAGCGCGTCGGCGCGCTGTCCATCGTCACCGCCAGCAAGGAAGAAGCCGGGCGCGTGCTGTCGCAGGTCAAGCGCGTGATCCGCACCAACTACTCCAACCCGCCGATCCACGGCGGCGCCATCGTCGCCGCGGTGCTCTCCTCGCCCGAGCTGCGCCAGATGTGGGAAGACGAGCTCGGCGGCATGCGCGAGCGCATCCGCGCCATGCGCACCGGCCTGGTCGAGCAGCTGAAGGCCGAGGGCGTGGCGCAGGACTTCTCCTTCGTGATCAAGCAGCGCGGCATGTTCTCCTACACCGGCCTCACTGCCGCCCAGGTCGAGCAGCTGAAGTCGGACTTCGGCATCTACGCCGTGTCGACCGGCCGTATCTGCCTGGCGGCGCTCAACTCCAAGAACATCGGCTACGTCGCCAAGGCGATCGCGCAGGTGGTCAAGGGCTGATCGTCCTCCCGCGTCGAGGCGGAAGCGGCTGACTCAACAAATTTGCCGCCTTCGCCTTGACGCAAGCGCGCACGCTGCCTAGAATGCGCGCCTCTGTTCCCCGATAGCTCAGTCGGTAGAGCGCCGGACTGTTAATCCGTAGGTCCCTGGTTCGAGCCCAGGTCGGGGAGCCAAGTTTCAGGACTTGGTGTTTCTCCAAGGAACAGCAAGTCGCACAGCGTCACCCGCAGCGCAGGCTGCAAAAAAGTCAATTCCCCGATAGCTCAGTCGGTAGAGCGCCGGACTGTTAATCCGTAGGTCCCTGGTTCGAGCCCAGGTCGGGGAGCCAAGACAGGCAAAAGGCCAACCTTCCGGGGTTGGCCTTTTGCTTTGCGTGGGCGCCCTCGCGCCAGCACCGTATCCGCGAACATGCGCCTTCCCGCCCTGCTCCTGATCATCGTACTCGCCGCCCTCCTCGCCTCCGGCGTGTCGCCGTACGATCGAGGCGTGTGGTGGGCGGAGGTGATGCCGGTGCTGATCGCCGTGCCGATCCTGGTCGCAAGTGCGCGCCGCTTCCCGCTCACCCCGCTCACCTACGGTCTGATCGCCTTCTTCTCACTGATCCTGATCCTGGGTGGTACCTACACCTATGCGCGGGTGCCAATCGGCTTCGCGGTGCAGGACTGGTTCGATCTCGCGCGCAACCCATACGACCGATTCGGCCATTTCTTCCAGGGCGTGACGCCGGCCATCCTCGGCCGCGAACTGCTACTGCGCACCTCGCCGCTGCGCCCGGGCAAGTGGCTGTTCGCCCTCGTCACCCTGAGCTGTCTTGGCATCAGCGCGCTCTACGAGCTGATCGAATGGGCAGCCGCCGAGCTGTGGGCGGGCGGGGCGGTGGAGTTCGTCGGCATGCAGGGCGATCCTTGGGACGCGCAAGCCGACATGCTGATGGCACTGCTGGGGGCGATGCTGGCTCAGGCGGCGCTGAGCCGCCTGCATGATCGTCAGCTCGGACGATTACCCGGCACCGCAGACTGAGGCGGGCCGGGCGCTTCATATCCTCAGACGCCGTGCCGCCGGCGATGCTGGCGCGACGCAGCCGAACTTTCGCTATCCGCATATGCATGCCGCGCCGCAGTCATCTCGGCCAGCACGGTGGCCACCTTGTGGTTGAGCGTCCCCTTCGGGATCACGCCCTTGGCGTCGGGCTCGCCCGCTTCGACCCCGGTCAGCACGCTCATCGCCTGGTCGACGGTCTCCACCGCATGGATGTGGAAGCGTCCCTCGGCGGCCGCCTGCACGACGTCCTCGCGCAGCATCAGGTGGCGCACGCTGGCGGCCGGGATGACCACGCCGTGCGACCCATCCAGCCCGCGCGCCTTGCACAGGTCGTAGAAGCCCTCGATCTTCTCGTTCACCCCGCCGATCACCTGCACCTCGCCGAACTGGTTCACCGAGCCGGTGATCGCGAAGCGCTGCTGGATGGGGATCTGCGTGAGCGCCGACAGCAGCGCGCAGAGCTCGGCGAGCGAGGCCGAATCGCCCTCGACCGGCGCGTAGGACTGCTCGAACACCAGGCTCGCCGACAGCGACAGCGGCTGGTGGCGGGCGTAGCGCGCGGCGAGGAAGGCGGACAGGATCAGGACGCCCTTGGAGTGGATCGCGCCGCCGAGCTCGGTCTCGCGCTCGATGTCGACCACGTCGCCCTCGCCCATG
The DNA here is from genome assembly GCF_039614725.1 of Thauera sp. JM12B12. Taxonomy (NCBI): domain Bacteria; kingdom Pseudomonadati; phylum Pseudomonadota; class Betaproteobacteria; order Rhodocyclales; family Zoogloeaceae; genus Thauera; species Thauera sp. JM12B12. Next base: position 2,535,792 of record NZ_CP154859.1, read on the forward strand.
CGCACCGTGGCGGTGATGCGCACCGGATGGCCGAAGTGCTCGCCGGCGAGTTCGATCACCACCAGGCCGTTGATCTGGCCGGCGCGCTCGCCGTCGGTGGAGATCAGCGTCGTGCCGTCGAGCATCGACTCGAGCACGCGTGTCGGATAGCGGTTGGCGCGCCGTTCTCGGGCCGCGAGCGCGTCCTCCACCTCGCTCCGTCCGGTGGCGCTCAGGCCCTTCTGGCGAGCGTGGAAGTCGGCTTCGCGCATGAGGTCGGACAGCGAACGCGTATTGAGCGACAGACGCCCCGAATCCTCGGCAAGCCGCGACGCTTCCTCGACCAGGCGGGCAACACCGCTGCGATGCACCGGCAGCAGCTTCGCGCCGCGCGCGAGCAGCGCCATGAGGCGCGCGTATTCGCACTCGTTGTCGGGCGTGCGCGGGATGTCGTCGTTGAAGTCGGCCGCCACCTTGAACAGGTCGGCGAACTCGGGATCGTGCTCCATGAGCAAGTAATACACGTCGCGGTCGCCGATCAGCACCACCTTGAGCGCGCTCGGCACCGCCTCCGGCTCCAGCGTCAGCGCGCCACTCCAGCCCTGCGCCTCGGCGGGCGGTTCGATGCGGATCTCGCCTGCGCGCAGGCTGCGCTTGAGCCCCTCCCAGGCGAAGGGTTGCGACAGCAGGCGCTCGGCGTCGAGCACCAGGTAGCCGCCGTTGGCCCGGTGCAGCGCCCCCGCACGGATCAGGTTGAAGTGGCTGACCTGGTTGCCCTGCTGCACGACATGCTCGATGCGGCCGATCAGGTTGCCGTAGCCGGGGTTGTTCTCGAACACCACCGGCGCGCCGTGAGATGCGGAGTGGTCGACCAGCAGCTTCACCTGGTAGCGGTGGTAGCGGGTGTTCTCCTCCGGCTCGGGCGCCTCGTCGTCCTCCTCGTCGAGCATGGTGCCGCGCACCGCGCTGTCGATGACGTCGCGCTCGACTGCATCCAGAAAGGCGAGCACTGCGGGCAGGTCCTCGTGCGCCTCGCGCACCTCGCGCAGCAGGTGCGCGACCGCAGGCCCGAGCACCTCGCGCTCGGCGCGGTCGATCGACTCGCGCACCGACTTGCGCCACCCCGGGAAGTCGTTGAGCAGGTCCTCCAGACGGTCGCTCCAGGCACCGATGCGCGCCTCGATCGCCTTGCGCTCGTCATCGGGGAGCGCCTCGAAGACCTCCGGCGACATCGGCTCGTCATCCTTGGTCGGCGCGAACACGAAGCCTTCCGGCGTCTGCAGCAGCGATATGCCCTCGGCGCTGCAGGCCTGACCGAGCTCGCGCAACGCCGCCTCCTCGCGCGCCTTGTGCGCGCTCTGCAGCGATTCGACGCGCTCGACATGGGCGTCGCTGTCGAGCGCCGCGCCAAGCGCCGGGCCGAGATCGCGAATGAAGGTCTGCATGCAGGTGCGCAGCGCGACGCCGCGCCCGGCGGGCAGGGTCAGCAGGCGCGGCTTGAGCGCCTCGTCGAAGTTGTGCAGGTAACACAGGTCGGGCGGCACCGGCTCGCCCGCCGCGCGCTCGCGCAGCAGGCGGAAGGTGGTCGCGTGCTTGCCGCTGCCGGCGTCGCCGAGCACGAACACGTGATACCCGGTGTGCCCCATCGCGAGGCCGAAGCGGATCGCCTCGACGGCGCGCTCCTGGCCGAGGTCGCCGGCATGGTCGGCGAGGGATTCGGTGGTTTCGAAGGTGAAGCAGGTGGGGTCGCAGCGCTTGCGCAATGCCGTCGGCGGCAGCGGCACGAGATCGGCCATGTTCGATTTTTCTCCTTGTGCCCGGTCGGCACGGAGCGCAATGATACACCCCCACCGCGCAGCGCCTCGTCCCGGGTGCCGGACCGAACCCACCCTTGCACCCCACTGTCCACGGTTCGATAATCCCGCCACTCCAACCCGCAGCCGACCATGAAAGTCATTCCGATCCAGCAGGCCGCTGCTCCCGTCACCGCAGCGGATCCCGCATGCCGCCCGGCGCCCGGCGAGGCGCTCCTCGACCGCCGCGGACGCAGCGTGCGCGACCTGCGCATCTCGGTCACCGACCGCTGCAACTTCCGCTGCGTGTACTGCATGCCGCGCGAGGTGTTCGGCGAGGACTACGCCTTCCTGCCCCGGCGCGAGCTGCTGAGCTTCGAGGAGATCACGCGCGTGGCGCGCCTGTTCGTCGCCCGCGGCGTGCGCAAGATCCGCATCACCGGCGGCGAACCCCTGCTGCGCAAGGACGTGGATCGCCTGATCGGCATGCTCGCCGCGCTCGACGGCGTCGAGATCACCCTCACCACCAACGGGGTGCTGCTGCCCAAGCTCGCGCGCCGTCTCAGGGACGCCGGCCTGCATCGCGTCACCGTGAGCCTGGACGCGCTCGACGACGCGCTCTTCCGGCGCATGAACGACGCCGACTATCCGGTCGCGAAGGTGCTCGAAGGCATCGAAGCCGCGAAGATCGCCGGCCTCGGCCCGATCAAGGTGAACATGGTCGTCAAGCGCGGTACCAACGACGCCGACATCGAGCCGATGGCCGCGCATTTTCGCCACAGCGGCCACATCCTGCGCTTCATCGAGTTCATGGACGTGGGCGCTTCCAACGGCTGGAAGATGGACGAGGTCTTGCCCTCGCGCGAGGTCATCGACCGCATCGACCGGCTGTTCCCGCTCGAACCGATCGACCCCAACTACGAGGGCGAGGTCGCCGAGCGCTGGCGGTACAGGGACGGATCCGGCGAGATCGGCGTGATCTCGTCGGTCACCCAGGCCTTCTGCTCCACCTGCACCCGCATCCGGCTGTCCACCGAGGGCAAGCTCTACACCTGCCTGTTCGCCCAGCAGGGCCACGACCTGCGCACGCTGCTGCGTGGCGACGCCGCCGACGACGCGATCGATGCGGCGATCGCCGGCGTGTGGCTGGCGCGCGAGGATCGCTACTCCGAGATCCGCACCGCCGACACGGCCGCGCTGCGCAAGATCGAGATGTCCTACATCGGCGGCTGACCGCACGGCGGGCGCTGCGCCCGATCAGTCGCGGAGCGCCTCCAGCTCGAAGCTGAGCACGACGTCATCGCCCACCATGCCGCGGTCGATGCCGTAGTTCATGCCCCACTGGCTGCGCTGGATCGTGGTGCGCGCGGAGATCCCCAGCGTGTGCTTGCGATGCCCGAAGGGATAGGCAGCCGCCTTGTTCAGGCTGACCTCGAGCACCACCGGGTGCGTCTGGCCGAGCAGGGTGAGCTGTCCGCTCAGCTTGCCCATGAGCCGCCCGCCCTCCTCGGCGCCGGGCTCGAACGCGGTGGCCTCGAAGACGATCTCCGGATGCTTGGCCGCATCGAGGAAATCACTGTCACGGACATGGCGGTCGCGCGCCTTGTGGTTGCTGAACACGCTGTCGGCTGCTACCACCACCCTGCCCGACTTCAGCGTGCGCGCCGCCTCGTCGTACTCGAAGCGGCCGTTCGCCTTCAGGAACATGCCGATCACGTCCGAATAGCCGATGTGATTGACCTGGAACGCGATCGCGAAGTGGTCGGGGTCGATCGTGTAGCTGCGGGTCTCGGCCCACACGGGGCCGACGCCCAGCGTGCCTGCAAGCGCGGCCGCGGCCAGCAGGCGCGAATACCGTTTGCTCGATTCCATTTGTGCATTCTCCTCCGGGTTGTCGGGAACACTTCTGGGCGGTCACGACCGGCGCGGACGGGTGCGATGCAGCCATCGAACGTCGATCGCGAATGAAACCGCCAGCAGCCAGAGCGCCAGGGCAAGCAGCACCGTCGCCAGTCCGCCGTCGATCACCGGCAGCAGGCACACGAGCAGCGTCCCCACCTGCCAGACGCACACCAGCTTGCGCCGGAAACGCTCCGGCAGCGGGCGATCCAGCCAGGGCCACGGACGCATCGCGCCAACAAAGGCGTAGCGCATCGCGCCGATCGCGAGCACCCACGGTCCGGCCTTGCCCATCATCAGCAGCTGCACGCACAGGACGAGGATCAGGAAGGCGTCGAGCTCCATGTCGAAGCGGGCACCGAAGGCGCTCGCGCATGCGTAGCGGCGCGCCACCCAACCATCGACCCCGTCGAGCAGCAGCGCCACACCCGCCACCGCCGCGATCGGCAACGCGTGCGCCTCGACCCACTGCGGCGCCCCGAGCGCGCCTGCCAGCAAGGCCACCAGCACCGCGCGCACCAGCGTGACCTGGTTCGCCGGTCCCAGCCCGCGCTGCGGATCCGGCCACTGGTACAGGATCAGCGCGCCCATCGCGACGAAGATCCCGACCGCCCCCGCCGCCGCTTGCGCGGGCATGGCCAGCGCGCTCATCGCCAGCAGCGCCAGCGCCAGCATGGCCGCCAGCGCCACGGCCAGCTCCAGCCCCAGGCGCGGCGACACCCGGCACCGCATCGGCAACCCACGGTCCTCCATGCGCACCCCTGTTCCTCCGTTGCTGATCCTCGCGCCCCCGCTCGATGAGCGCGGTGCGCAGCCCTGCTACCATGCCCGCTTCGATCATTCCCGCCACGAAAGGGTTCGCGCCCGGCACCGTTCCCCGTCCGGCGCCGAGGTCACCCGCAGGCCGCACAGGAGTCACACAGCGCATGCCCGACACCAATCTCGCGTTCTGGATCGACCGCCCCGGACAGGGCGCGCTGCGCCCCGCCCCGCTGCGTGCTCCCGTCGAGGGCGAGGTTCTCGTGCACACCCTGTTCAGCGCAATCAGCCGCGGCACGGAAGGCCTGGTCTTCCGCGGCGAGGTGCCGGCAAGCGAGTATGCGCGCATGCGCGCCCCCTTCCAGGAGGGTGACTTTCCGGGCCCGGTCAAGTATGGCTACATCAGCGTCGGCCGGGTCGACGACGGTGTCGGCCGCGACGCGGAAGCGCTGCGCGGACGCACGGTGTTCTGCCTGCACCCCCACCAGCAGCGCTACGTCGTGCCCGCCCGCGCAGTCGTTCCGCTGCCGCCGGGGGTGCCACCGCAGCGCGCCGTGCTCGCCGCAAACATGGAGACCGCGATCAACGCGTGCTGGGACGGTGCGCCGACGGTCGGCGACCGCATCGCGGTGGTCGGCGCCGGGGTGGTCGGCAGCCTGGTGGCCTGGCTGTGCGCGCGCGTCCCGGGCGTCGAAGTCGAGCTCATCGACAACGATCCGGCCCGCGCCGATCTGGCCGCGGCGCTCGGCCTCGTCCATCGTCTTCCCGGCGCGGCAAGCGGCGATCGCGACCTCGTCTTCCATGCCAGCGGCAACCCCGCGGGGCTGGTGCGTGCGCTCGAGCTCGCCGGCCAGGATGCCACCGTGGTCGAGATGAGCTGGTACGGCAGCACGGCCGTCAGCCTCCCGCTGGGCGCCGCCTTCCATGCCCGTCGACTGCGCCTGCAGTCGAGCCAGGTCGGCCACCTGCCGCCGCAACGCGGCGCGCGCTGGGACTTTCGTCGGCGCATGGAACTCGCGCTCGCCCTGCTCGTCGATCCACGACTCGATGCGCTCATCAGCGGCGAGACCGACTTCAACGCGCTTCCGGCGCTGATGCAGCGGCTCGCCCACGCCCCCGCGGGCGCGCTGTGCGAACGCATCCGCTACGACGCCTCGGCTCCGAGCATCCCCTGACCCACCTTCACCGGAGATCCCCATGTACAGCTTGAACGTCCGCGACCACTTCATGATCGCCCACAGTTTCCGGGGCGAGGTCTTCGGCCCTGCCCAGCGCATGCACGGCGCCACCTATATCGTCGATGCCTGCTTCCAGCGCGGCGAGCTCGATGACGACGGCCTCGTCGTCGACATCGGCCTGGCCAGCGAGACGCTCAAGGCCGTGCTCGCCGAGCTCAACTTCCGCAATCTCGACGAGGTGGCGGAGTTCCGCGGCGTGAACACCACCACCGAGTTCATGGCGCGGGCGATCTTCGATCGCATGGCCACGGCAATCCGCGCGGGTCGTCTGGGCGCGGGCGCGCTCGACCTCGTGCGGCTCAAGATCACGCTGCACGAGTCGCACATCGCATGGGCGAGCTACGAGGGCGTGCTGTGACGCCTGCACGCCAGCCGGGCGCCGCCCGCCACGCGCGCCGAAGCGGTCGCGGCAGGCTCCGCCGGGCGTGGCCGCGCGCGGGCGACGGGCAGGCGGGTGCATGAGCCGGCAGCTGGCCTTCATCGTCCCAGGCGACCCGACTCAGCGCACGGGCGGGTATCTGTACGACGCGCACGTCGTCTCCGAACTGCGCCTGCTGGGCTGGAAGGTGGAGGTCCATGGCCTGCCCGGTCGCTTTCCCAGCGCGGACGCAAGGGCGCGCGACGCGCTGCGGCACACCCTGCAGGCGCTGCCCGCCGGCCACACGGTGGTCGTCGATGGCCTGGCGCTCGGTGGGCTGCCCGAGGTGGCGATCGAGCACGCCCGGCGCTTGCGCCTGATCGCCCTCGTGCACCATCCCCTCGGCGACGAGGCCGGCATTGATCCTGTGCAGCGGCGCTGTCTCCTGGCGAGCGAGCGCGCGGCCCTCGCCGCCGTCCAGCGCGTGATCACGACCAGCGCCTTCACCGCCCGCCGCATCGCTGCCTTCGGCCTGCGCCCGGAGCGGATGCGCGTCGTCGAACCCGGCGTCGCGGCGCTCCCCGAGGCCACGGCCGATGGACACCCACCGCGCCTGCTCTGCGTCGGCAGCCTCGCTCCGCGTAAGGGACAGGACCTGCTGGTGCGCGCGCTGGCCCGCCTCCATGCCCTGCCCTGGCAATGCGAGCTGATCGGCAGCACCACCCGCGCGCCCGCCTATGCGCAGGACGTGGCGAGCCAGATCTCCGCAGCCGGACTCGCGCGACGCATCCACATGCGCGGCGAATGCAGCGACGCAGCCCTCCGCGCGGCCTACGCCGCCGCCGATCTCTTCGTGCTGCCCTCGCTCTACGAGGGCTACGGCATGGTCGTGACCGAGGCGATCGCAGCCGGCCTCCCGGTACTCACCACCACCGGCGGCGCCCTGGCCGAGACCCTGCCTGCCGAAGCCGGCATCGCGGTGCCGCCGGGGAATGTCGAGGCACTCGCCGAGGCGCTCGGCGCGCTCCTCACCGATCACGCGCGGCGCGCTCGCCTGCGCGCCGGCGCCCGCCGCGCGCGCGCCGGCCTGCGCACCTGGCCGCAAGCCGGGGCCGAGTTCGCACGCGCCCTCGCCAACCCATGAATCCAAACGACAGACGCGAGAACGCCATGGATGCCATGCCGACGCTTCATCCCGACGCCTGCTTCGACGCCGACTGGCTGGCACTGCGCGCCCCGGCCGACCGCGCCGCGCGCGCCCCCGCGCTCGAGGCGCGTGCGGCGGCGTGGCTGCGTGCACGCAGGGGGACCGGACCGCTGCGGCTGATCGACCTCGGGACGGGCAGCGGCGCCAACCCCTGCCACCTCGCTCCGCGCCTGCCCGGTCCGCAAAGCTGGACACTGCTCGACCACGACCCCCGCCTGCTCGAGCAGGCAGGCCGACGCTGCGCGACCCTGCGCGACGCCGACGGATGCGCCGTCGCCGTCCACACGCGCTGCCTCGATCTGGGCGAGCCGGGGGCGGACATGCTGGCTGCGTGCGACCTCGTGTGCGCCTCGGCACTCCTCGACCTGATGTCCGCTGAATGGCTTGAAGGACTCGCCCAGGCCTGTGCGCGCGCGAAATGCGCGCTGCTGGTCACCCTCAGCGTGGACGGGAGCTGGCGTTTCCTCGATGGCGCGCGGGAGGCAGGCGAGGCCCCGTGGACGGTCCCCGAGGACCCCGAAGATCGCTTCGTGCGCAACGCCTTCAACGACCACCAGCGCCGCGACAAGGGCCTGGGCGCTGCCCTCGGCCCCGACGCCGCGCCTGCGCTCGCGCGCGCACTCGCGGCACGCAGCTTCGAAGTCCAGTGCGAGCCCAGCCCGTGGCGCCTCGATCTCGCCCGCACGCAGCACGCCGCGCTCGCAGGCGCGCTGATCGACGGCTGGCGCGACGCTGCCGTCGCACAGTGCCCCGAGGCGGCCGACCGCATCCGCGCCTGGCACCGCCGCCGCCGAAGCGCCTGCGAGACCGGCGCCGGGGGTGCCGGTGGCACCCCGCGATCCGGCATGCTCGAGGTCGGCCACGTCGACCTCTTCGCCACCCCATCCGCCACCCCGTCCGCCGCCTGAGCCAGGCGCCCCGAGCCTGACGCGCCATGGATCGCCCGCTGCAGCTGACCAACCGGTTCCGCCTGGCCGCGAGCCTCGCCCTGCTCGCCGTCGTGTTGTGGTGGCTGGAACCCAGCGCCCTCGCCACCGCCTTCGCCGCGCCGCAACCGGCGTGGCTCGCGCTCGCGCTCGCCCTGAGCGTACCCCAGATCCTGCTGTCGGCCTGGCGCTGGCAGCTCACCGCCGCCCGCCTTGGCGCGCCGCTCGGCTTTGCGCGTGCGGTGCGCGAGTACTACCTCGCCACGTTCCTGAACCAGGTGCTGCCGGGCGGGGTGATGGGTGACGCGGCGCGCGCCTGGCGCCATGGACGCGACGCCGGCTCGGGTGCGGCAAGCACGCTCGCAGCCTGGCAGGCCGTGGTGCTCGAACGCGCATCCGGCCAGGCGGCGCTGCTGACCGTCGTGCTCGCCACCCTGCTCCTGTCACCCACGGTACGCGCGCTCCCTGAGCGCCTGTCGTCCACCCCAGCCGGCGGCGTGGCCATGCCGATGCTCGCACTCGCTGCGCTGGCGCTCCTCGCCGGCGTGCTGGGCGCAGGGCGCGTGCGCAACCTGCTGCGCCGGTTCGCACGTGCGGCTGGCCACGCCCTGCTCGCACGCGAGGTCGTCCTGCGCCAGCTGCTCGCCTCGTGGCTGATCATCGCCAGCTACGTCGGCATCTATCTGTGCTGCATGCGCATGATCGGCATCGGTACGCCGGTGGCGGACGCCGCACCCCTGGTGCCCTGGGTGCTGCTGGCGATGGCGATTCCGCTCTCGGTCGCAGGCTGGGGCATACGCGAGGGCGCCGCCGCGCTCGTCTGGCATGCAGCGGGGCTGAATCCGGCGGAAGGGGTGGCGATCTCGGTCAGCTACGGCGTCGTGGTGCTGCTGTCGAGCCTTCCCGGCGCGCTCGCCCTGCGTGCGCCCGCGGGGATGGCACGGACTCACTGAAGGGCGGGGCGCTACTTGCGCGGGAGCCTGGCCTTGAGGCTTTCCGAAGGCAGGGTACCGAAGCTTGCCTTGTAGAGCTCGGCAAAGCGGCCAAGGTGGGTGAAGCCATAGTCGAGCGCGACTGCGGTCACGCTCGCCACCCGCACCGCCGGATCCATCAACGTCGCATAGACGTGCTCGAGCTTCTTGTGGCGGATGAAGTTGCGCGGCGACATGCGCGCATGCTGGCGGAACAGTTGATACAGCGAACGCTGACTCAGGCCCGCGAAATGGGCGAGCTGCTCGACCGTGATGTCCTGCTTGATACGCGACTCGATATGACGCTCGACGCGCTCGAACAGCCGTGTGTGTGCACATTCATGCGAGGCCGGCCGGTTGCGCTGCAGGATGGACAGCAGCTTGTTCGCGACCACATGCGCGTAGTGGGTGAACAGCGCACCCTGGTGGCTCCCCGTGGCGGTCTCGGTCGCCACCAGTCGCAACATGGCCAGCAGGTGGTCGAGTTCGTCACGCGGGCAGGGGTTGCTGTTGAAGCGCACGCATTCGCTGAGCTTGAACCAGCCGGTCTGGGCGCACGATTCGCGCAGGACCGTCGCCGGAAGCAGAACGCTCCAGACCACGCAGTCGGCGGAGTAGGCCAGTTCGGGGGAAATGCCGGCGCTGATGAAGACCTGCCCCGGCTCGAGGGTCACGGTCGCGCGCTCCGTACGGAATTGGCACCCCCCCTGCACGAGCACCAGCACCTCGTACTGCTCGCTCGCCTCCGTCGGCGTGCGCTCGGTCCCCGCCGTTGACAGCAACCGGCAGAAGTCGAGGCGGTGCTCGGTTGCCGGACGCACCGGAAGCCCTGCTGCTGCCGCAGCATTCCCGATGACGCGCGGACGCGCCGAAGCAGGCACATCTCCAAGCACCGGCACAGATCCAGACTTCGACCGAACTTCCTCTGACATACGTTTTCCACCGCAAGACGTGATCCCGGCGCTGGTGAATCCAGCACGACCGTCCCCCCTGTAAGGAGTCAGCCTGGCATCGGGTTCCGCAAGGCCGCCCCATCGGGAACGATCGGGGCGTGAAGCGGCGCGAATTGTGGGTGAGGAAGTCTCTCTTCATCAATTTTTTCTCGAGTTTTTTCTTTATTCTCGAAAATTTTTTACAACAGCTTCCTCCTGGTGGAATGCCTGCACCTCATCGGAATCTCAGGTCGTACAGGCTGTCCCCGCCGCACATGAAAAGCCTGCACTCGGGCCGCAAGGCATCGTCGAGCTTGTCTATCACCGGCAGGTCCAGCCCTGGGCGTCCCGACCCGATCAGCATCGGTGCGACCAGCAGATGGAGCCGGTCGAGCTGTCCTGCTTCGAGGAAGCGCGACACCGTGACCCCACCGCCTTCGATGAGCACGCGCCGGCAGTCCGAGGCGTGGAGCAGCGCGATCACGTCGGCGGGATCGAAGCCGCGCTCATCCACCGCGAGCCCGACACGTCTGCAGGCAACGCGCTCCGCGACCTTTGCCTGCGCGGCGTACGGTGCCGCCAGCGTCTGGCCGACTAAGTGAAGCGTCCTCGCCACGCCATCGGTGAAAAGCTTCGCTGCAGGGTCTGCCCGCCCCCGCGGATCGAGCACCACGCGCACCGGGTTCGGGCCGCTCACGTGGCGCACGGTCAGCTGCGGGTCATCGGCATTGACCGTGCCCACACCGACCACGACCGCATCGACGAGGGCGCGCAGCCGATGCAGGTGAGTGCGCGCCTCGAGGCCGTTGATGTAGTGCGACGCGCCGCTCTCGGTGGCGATCCGGCCGTCCAGGCTCTGGCCGAGCTGTCCGATCGTGAGCGGCCCGGGCGCGGCAACCCAGGGCAGGAACAGATCGAGCATGCGCGCGGTCTCGTCCGCGACGGGCGCATCGCAGTTCCACGCCCCGCCGGCATGGATGTCGATGCGAACCCCCTCGACCATGAAACTTGTGGCGCGTGACGCGGCCCAATCCGTGTCACGCGCTTGCAGGATGCAGCGCCAGCCCCAATCTGGTAGAAGTCTTTCCGACATTCATCATTCCTTCAAATACGGTTTGTCCTTGCGCCCCACCCCTTGCGCATCGAACCAGGACAGGCCCAATCCCCCGACGGAGAAAAACAAATGCGCCAAGCCGAGCGTGCCCTCTTCGACCTGCGACGCGGACTTCCTATCCTGCTGCGCCAACCCGGCCGTGACGCGGTGGTGTCTGCGGTCGAGGGCCTCGATGACGCGGCGCTCGCCGCCATGCAGGCCCTCACCGGCGCCCCGGCGCGGCTCGTCCTCAGCCAGCATCGCATGGCGGCGCTCGGTCAGCACGATGCTCCGGAAGCCGCGGCGCTCGCATTGTCGCCGCTGCCGTCCGCCCGCGCCCTGCGCGACCTCGCCTGGACGCGCAACGCAGTCCTGCCCGCAGGCGCCAACCAGACCCAGGGCGCGGCGATCGAGCGTGCCGCCCTGCGCCTGCTCGGCCGCGCGCAGCTCGTTCCGGCAGCCGTCGTCTGCGACGTCGTCGCCGAGCGCGTCGAGGCCGTGAACGCCGAGATGGCGAGCGGCCGCCTGCTCGCCGTCACCGCGGCCGAAGCGCTGCAGCTGTGCGAAAGCGGCCCGGGTACGCTGACACGAATCAGCGAGGCGCGCGTGCCGCTCGCCGAGGCAGAGAACAGCCGCTTCGTGCTCTTTCGCGAAGCCGACGGCGTGCACGAGCACGTCGCCATCGTGATCGGAGATGCCGCGCAATGGCCGGACGCGGTACCGGTGCGCCTGCACTCGTCCTGCCTCACCGGCGACCTCTTCGGCAGCCTGCGCTGCGACTGCGGCGAGCAGCTGCGCCGCGGCGTGGCCGCGATCAACGCCCTCGGCGGCGGCGTGCTGCTCTACCTGTCGCAGGAGGGGCGCGGCATCGGCCTCGCCAACAAGCTGCGCGCCTACGGGCTGCAGGACGAAGGCCTCGACACGATCGACGCCGACCAGGTCATCGGTTTTTCGAAGGACGAGCGCGACTTCCGCGTCGCCCACGAGATGCTCGACCAGCTCGGCGTGAACCAGGTCCTCCTGCTGACCAACAATCCGAGCAAGGTCGAGGCCCTGCAGCATGCCGGCATCAACGTCGTCGCACGCCAGGCCATCTACGGCGAAGTCACCGAGCAGAATCAGCGCTACCTGAAGACCAAGGCCAGCCGTCACGGCCACTGGCTGCACGAACTGCTCAACGAGCAGGGCGAGCCGGCCTCCGCGACGCCCGAGAGCCTGCCTGCGCCGGCCACCATCGCGCGCGATTGAGTACGGCGAAGGTGCGTGCGCGTCGCTGCGGATCAGTCAGCGCGGTCGAGCGCACCGCCATCGAGGCGGGCAAGATCGAATGCATGCGCCTCCTCGACGAGGCGGGCGAGCTGGCGGGCGAAGTGCTGCACGAGGCGGTCACCCAGAGCCGGCGTGGCGAGGCGCGCATCACCCGTGGCGCCGCAGGGGTTGAGGTCCTGCGCCATCCACGCGAAGCCCGCCTCGCCCTCGGGGCCGAGCAATCGCCCGGCAGCCGCCAGATGCCGGCCGAGCGAGTCGAAGTTGCCGACCCGCCCGCTGCGTACCTTGGCCGGCGCCAGATGCAGCATCATCGCCGTCTCCAGCGCCCCACCATGGAGGCCGTGGCGGAGCTCGTCCGCGGGCAGCGCGTCCGGCGGGGGCGCAAAGCGGAAGTAGTTCGCGCGCACGACCAGCATCCGGCATTCGACACGCAGCTTCAGCGCGGCCAGATCGACCAGCGCCTTGTTGCCGCCATGACTGTTGAAGAGGACGAGGCGACGAAAGCCCGCCGCGGCCACCCGCTCGCCCAGCTCCACCATCACCGCCAGAGCGGTCTCCGGGCGCAGGCTCAGGGTCCCTGCGAAGGCGCTGTGCTCGAGGCTCAAGCCGACCGCGAGCGGCGGCAGCACGCACACCGGCACGCCTGCGCGCACCCGTGGCAGCGCAGCGTCGACGAGGCCGAGCGCGATGTCGAGGTCGGTCGACAGCGGCAGGTGCTCGCCGTGCTGTTCGATCGCGGCCAGCGGCAGCAGCGCCACGCCATCCGCGGCCGCGAGCGCGGCGATCTCCTGCGGGGTGCGGTCCTGCCACCATGGGCTTGCTGCGCCGTGCGCTGCGGTGTCGGTCATCGGGGTCGTTCCAGCGGGCTCGTCGATGAAGGGCATGCTAGCTGTCCCGGCGCACACGGGCCAGCCCTCGCCGATGCGCAGGCGCGCGCTGCGGGCACCCTTGCGCTCCCGGCGACAGCGGCCGGCACGCCGCTGCACTGCGCGCACGCCCCCCGCTCGCCGACATGAGCCTGCGCCGCGCCGCACTCCACGCCCTCGTCGCGATCGGGCTGCTGAACCTCCTGCTGAGTTTCGGCAATGCCTGGCCCACGCTGTGGCCGCGACCGGAAGCGCGGCTGTCGCTGGAACTGGCCATCGTCATCGCTGCGCTCGCCCTGGGCGGCCGCCGCGGACCGCTGCGCAGCGGCGTCCTGAGCCTCGCCGCGGGCCTGATCGCGGCGAGCATCCTGCTTCACTATACGAACGTCACGGTACCCGCGGTCTTCGGACGCAGGCTCGATCTGTACTGGGACGGGCAGCACGCATGGGAGGTGCTGAAGATGGGCGCGGCCAGCCCCTCGGCGAGCAAGCTCGTGGGGGTCGGCGTCGTTCTCGCGCTCGCCATTGCCGCCCTCTACGGCCTCGTCCGCCGCTGCCTGGCCGTGCTCGCAGGCAGCTTGCAGCATCCGCGCGTTCGGTCATCGGTGCTGGCGGCAGCGCTCGTGGTCTCGGGGGTCGGGCTACTGGCCGGGCAACTCGGACCCGCAGCGCAACGCGCCTACGCGCCCACCGTCGCAGGCCTCCTTGCGGAGCAGGCGGGCCTGCTTGATCGCGCCCTGATCGCGGCCGACGACGAGCGGCTGCTCGGCGCGAGCCCGGCCTTCGATGCAGACCTCGACACGCTCGAGGGAGCCGACGTGATCATCGTGTTTGCCGAGGCCTATGGAGCGATCACGCTCGATCACCCCGCATTCGCCGCCGCCCTCGTCGAGCCGCGGCGCACGCTGCGCGAGGCGATCGAGGGCAGCGGCCGCCAGGTCGTGTCGGCCCGCCTCGTTTCGCCCACCTTCGGCGGGGGGTCCTGGCTGGCGCATGCGGAGTTGCTGTCCGGGCTCGACATGCGCAACCAGAGCGATTACCGGCTGCTGCTGACCACCCGAAGGCCTACCCTGGCAAGCCATTTCGCCGCTCACGGCTATCGCACCGTGGGCTGGATGCCCGGCATCCAGCGTCCCTGGCCCGAGGGGCGGTTCTACGGCTTCGACCGCATCGGAACCGCCGACACCGTGGGCTACGGGGGGCCGGTGTTCGGTTACTGGCGCATACCCGATCAGGCCGCGATGGCCTTGCTGCAGGACCAGGAGCTCGGCCAACGGCGCGAGGACCCGCACCGACCGCGCCTGGTCGTCTTCCCGACCATCAGCACCCATGCGCCCTTCCGCCCGCTTGCGCCGTATGTGGAGGATTGGGCCGAGTTGCACGCCGGCCAGCCCTACGCGGGCGCCGAGGCCGTCGCCGCCCGCGCCGCCCCGGTGTCCTGGGAGCAGCCGATCCCCGCCTATCTCGCCGCCATGCGCTATCAGTTCGACTGGCTGGCGGGCTGGCTGAAGGGACATGCGCCGCCCGACGCGGTGCTGATCGTCATCGGCGACCACCAGCCGATCGGCACCGTGACGGGCCCGGGGGCCGACTGGGACGTGCCGGTGCACGTGATCACCCGCAACGAGACCCTGCTCGCTCGCCTCGTCGCGCGCGGCTTCGTGCACGGCCTGGTGCCACAGCGCCCCGCGCTCGGTCCGATGCGCGCGATGACACCGCTGCTGATCGAAGCCTTCGGACGCGATTGAAGCCGGCTGCGTCGGCCCTTCATGGATCCGGCGCGCAAGCCGAAGCGCCGGTCGGGTCAGCAACGCAGCGCGGCCGTTTAGAATACGCACGCGACGCCGGCTCGGCACACCGTCGCAGGCCCAATGATCTTCCCTCAGGAGCGCGACTCGATGACGTCCGAACGGCTGTCGGATGCTTGCAGCGAAGCAACGCGATCGCCTCGCGCGCGGCGCTCCGGGCGACCCGGCGCCCTTCCTGACCTGGCAATCGTCATCGCGGCTCTCGCCGCAGTCGTCGCCATCTGGCTCATCACCCTGCAACGCATCGCGCTCGAGCGTGAGCAGGCCGTCGAAGCGGCGATGAAGTCGAACTCGAACCTCGCGATCGCGTTCGAGCAGCAGGTGTCCCGTACCCTCAAGGCCGCCGAGCAGGTTGCCGCCTTCGTGTGCGACCAGTACGTGCGCGAGGGCGCGGGGATCGACCTGCACAAGCTCGTCGATCAACGAGTGATCCGCGACGCCGCGTTCACGATCGTCAGCGTGGTCGACCAGGACGGAGACATCGTCGCCAGCACGACGCGTTCGGCGGCGGGCACGGTCAACTATGCCGACCGCCCGTTCTTCACCACCCAGCGCGACGGCACCCACGACAGCCTGTTCGTCAACCCGCCCGTGCTCGGCCGCGTTTCGGGACAGTGGCAGATCCCGATGTCGCTGCGGATCTCGCAAGCGGACGGCAGCTTCGGCGGCGTGGTGGTCATGTCCGTCGCCCCCGCCAACCTCACCGATTTCTACAGCCACGCCGACCTCGGCCCGCAAGGCCTGCTGGAGCTGACCGGGCTGGACGGCGTGGTGCGCGGGCGCAAGACCGGCAACGACAGCAGCTTCGGACTCGATGCCGCACGCCTGCCGTGGTTCGTCCGCCGCGCCGAAGAAGCGGCCGGCGCATTCGTCGACGACGGAGCCGCCCTCGACGGGGTGGCGCGCATCGTCAGCTATCGCGGCATGGCCGACTACCCCCTGATGGTCACCGTCGGCACGTCCTACGCAGCCGATCTCGCCGACGTCGAGCAAAGGCGAGCGCACTACCGCTTGATGGCATGGAGTGCCAGCGCGGCACTGCTGGTCTTTGCCACGCTTCTTATCGTCGTCCTCGCCCGCCAACGTGCGGCCGCACGCGCCCTTCATGCCAGCGAGGCGGTCTACCGCGCAACCTTCAACCAGGCTGCCATGGGCATCGCCCACATCGCGCCCGACGGCCGCATCCTCGGCGCCAACGACAAGTTCTGCGACATGCTCGGCTACACGCTCGAGGCCTTGCGCGCTCGCTCGATATTCGAGCTCAGCGACCCGCTACACCAGGACGACGCGCGCCACTTCCTGGCCCAGCGGCTATCCGGAGCCCAGCCGGCTGGCTCGCCCGAGATCGAGAAGACCTATCGCCGCGCGGACGGCACGACACTTTGGGTGTGCGAGGCGCTTGGCGTCATTGCCGACGCCCACGGCGAACCGGACTTCCTCGTCGCCGTCGCGCAAGACATCACGGCACGCAAGGACCTCGAAGCGCGCCTTCAGCATGCCGCGCTGCACGACCCGCTCACCGCGCTACCCAACCGCGTCGTATTCATGGACCGCCTGTCGCGGGTGCTCCTGAGCGCACGCCGCCACGGCGGCCGGGCCGCAGTGCTCTACATCGACCTCGATGGCTTCAAGGCCGTCAACGACAGCCACGGCCATGCCGCCGGGGATCGGCTGCTGGTACAGGTGGCACAACGCCTCACCGCCTGCGTACGGGCAGAGGACACGGTGTCGCGCTTCGGGGGCGACGAATTCGGCGCGGTACTGGCCAACCTGACGCACACGGAAGACTGCGAGGCGGTCGGCCGCAAGATCATCGACGCCCTTGCAGTGCCGTTCGACATCGACGGTGTGACGGTGCGCATCTCGGCCAGCGTGGGTGCTGCGGTCTTTCCTGACGACGGCGACGAGTCGGCGACGCTGCTCGCGCACGCCGACACCGCCATGTACGCAGCCAAGGACGCCGGCAAGAACCGCTTCTCCCGGCGCGCTCCGGCCGCCTGACCCCGACCGCCCAGACGCGTCAGGCCCTCGACGGCCTCACCTTGCTTGCCGCCAGCTTCGCGCGCGCGCGCGCCTCGGCGACATCGGCGCCATTGGCGACCGCCACGCCCATGCGGCGCTTGACGAAGGACTCCGGCTTGCCGAACAGGCGCAGGTCGCTGCGCGGCACCGCCAGCGCCTCGGCCACGCCCTCGAAGCGCAAGGCCTGGGCATCGACCCCGCCGTAGATCACCGCGGACGCCCCCGGCTCACGCAGCGCGGTATCCACCGGCAGCCCCAGGATCGCGCGCGCGTGCAGCTCGAACTCGGAGAAGCGCTGCGAGCACAGCGTGACCAGCCCGGTGTCGTGCGGACGCGGGCTGACCTCGGAGAACCACACCTCGTCGCCCCTCACGAACAGCTCGACGCCGAACACCCCGCGCCCGCCCAGGTCACCGGTGACCGCCGCGGCGATCTCCTTCGCCCGCGCCAGCGCCGCGGGGCGCATCGCCTGCGGCTGCCAGCTCTCGACGTAGTCGCCCGCCACCTGCAGATGCCCGATCGGCTCGCAGAAGTAGGTCTGCACCTCGCCGTGCGCATCGCGTGCACGGACCGTGAGCAGGGTGATCTCGTACTCGAAGTCGACGAAGCCCTCGACGATGACCCTGCTCTGGCTCACCCGACCGCCCTGCATCGCGTAATCCCACGCCCTGCGCACGTCGTCCGGCCCGCGCAGCGTGGACTGCCCCTTGCCCGAGGACGACATCACCGGCTTGACGATGCACGGATAGCCGATGCCACCGTCGATCGCCGCCTGCAGGGCCTCGAGGGAGTCGGCGAAGCGGTAGGGCGAGGTGGGCAGGCCGAGCGTCTCCGCCGCCAGCCGGCGGATGCCCTCGCGGTTCATGGTGAGCTGGGTGGCGCGCGCGGTCGGGATGACCTCGGCCAGGCCGGCTGCCTCGATCTCGGCCAGCATGGCGGTGGCGATCGCCTCGATCTCGGGCACGATCAGGTGCGGGCGCTCCTGCTCGACCAGCGCGCGCAGCGCGGCACCGTCGGTCATCTGGATCACGTGGGCACGATGCGCCACCTGATGCCCCGGCGCGTCGGGATAGCGGTCGACCGCGATCACCTCCACGCCCAGGCGCTGCAGCGCGATGATGACTTCCTTGCCGAGCTCGCCGGCGCCGAGCAGCATCACGCGCAGCGCAGCGTCCGACAGCGGGGTTCCGAGATTCATCGAGGGTCTCCTTCAAGCGTTGCCGGGAATTCGATCAGCCCGGCTGTTCGGGTGGATCGAAACGGTAAAGCAGTGTATTGCAGCGCGCGCAGGAGATGATGCGGCGCGCGTCCTTGCCATGGCTGAGGCCTTCGTCCTTGAACTCGGTGCAGTCGCAGGCCGAGCACCGCGCCTCGGCCTGCTTGTTCGCGTCGAGGTAGCCCGCGAGGTCGGGCAGCGCGCGCTTCTTCTGCTCCAGGCGATGGAACTTGCGCAGGATCAGCCAGAAGGTGAAGAAGACCGCCATGATGAAGAGGATCGGTAAGGGAACGGAAGACATCGGCTCGTGCGCCTCATGAAAAGACAAGAAGTTTCAGGACCATACGGGCCTCGGGCGGTCGCGTCCCTGTTCCGGGTCAAATCCGGGGATCGATCGTCTGCTGAGGGTGGGCAGCGTCGGCCGCAGCGTCCCTGGTTACCGATGGGGACGCTTTGGCCCCCTCGTCCTCGAGCTGCACCGACTCGATCTTCTCGAAATGCGCGCTGATCTTGCGACTGCTGGTCTGCACGTCCTGCACGTCGCGGTTGGCCTGGTCGATATGGCGCGCGAGCGCAGCCATGCGCTCGTCGAAGCGGCGGAAGTCCTTGGCCAGCTTGGCGAGCGCATCCTGGATGACATGGATCTGCTTGCGCGTCTCGACATCCTTCAGCACCGCGCGGGCGGTGTTGAGCACCGCCATCAGCGTGGTCGGCGACACGATCCACACGCGTCTGGTCTGCGCGTAGGCGACCACCTCGGGATGGTAGGCGTGAAGCTCGGCGAACACCGCCTCGGCGGGCAGGAACATCACCGCGCCGTCCGAGGTGGTGCCGGGCAGGATGTACTTCGAGGCGATCGCGTCGACGTGGCGCTTCACGTCGGCGCGGAAAGCCTGCTGCGCGGCGCGGCGGTCGAGCTCGGCCGCCTCGGTGTCGAACATGCGGTGGTAGTTCTCGAGCGGGAACTTGGCATCCACCGCCACCAGGCCGGTGGGCGCCGGCAGGGTCAGCAGGCAGTCGACGCGGGTGTTGTTGGGCAGCACGGCCTGGAAGGCGTAGGCGTCGGGCGGCAGCACGTTCTGCACCAGGGCCTCGAGCTGGACCTCGCCGAAGGCGCCGCGCGCGCGCTTGTCGCCGAGCAGCTCCTGCAGGCTCACCACGTTGGTGGTGAGCCCGTCGATCTTCTTCTGCGCCTCGTCGATGGTGGCCAGCCGCGCCATCACGCTGGCGAAGGTCTCGTTGGTCTTGCGGAAGCCTTCGTCCAGGCGCTGGTTGACCTGGCCCGACAGCGTGTCGAGGCGGCCATCGACGCTCTGCGTCAGCACCTTCATGCCGCGCGACAGCTGCAGCGAGGCGGCGGTGAGGCCGCGCTGCAGCAACTCGCGGTCGGCGCGGGCGTGTTCGCCGATGCGGTCGGTCTGGCGGGCGAGGCCTTCGTGCAGGTCACGCAACAGATCGCGGTGCTGGACGTTGAGCTGCTGCTCCATCAACGCCGCCAGCTCATCCCCAAGCTGGGTGCGCAGACTGCGCTCGGCCGCGTGGCTGCGCACCAGCAGCCAGGCGAGCAGCACCAGCGCCGCGGCGAGCAGGCCGGCGAGCAGCAGCTCGGCCTGGGTCAGTTGCAGCGTCTGCACCCGTCAGCCCAGCGCACGCAGGCTCGCCAGCGGCGGCCGTTTCAACAGCGCGCGGGTGCCGAGCCAGCCTCCCGCCACCACGCCCGCCGCGCCCAGCGCGACCGCCACCACGACCGGCAGCAGCGCCGGCACATAGGCCATGCGGAAGACCTGCTCGGCCAGCACCCAGCCGAGCGCGCTCGCACCGGCGCCGGACAGCACACCCGCCACGCCGCCCAGCACGAGGAACTCGGCGAACAGTGCCTGGCGCACCTGGCGGTTGCGCGCGCCGAGCGTGCGCAGCATGGCAAGCTCGTAGTCGCGTTCGTCGTGCGTCGACTGCAGCGCGGCATAGAGCACGACCAGCCCCGCGAGCACGGCGAAGCCGAACACGAACTGCACGATCACGATCAGCTTGTCGGTCATTGCCTGCACCTGAGCGATGACGGCAGCCGTGTCGATCACGGTCAGGTTCGGGAACTGCGCCACCAGTCGCGTCGTGAAGTCATGCTTGCCCGCGGGAAGATGGAAGCTGGTGATCAGGCTGGCGGGATGGCGCTCGAGCAGGCCCTCGGAGGCGATGAAGAAGAAGTTCACCCGCATCGAGTCCCAGTCGAGCTTGCGCACGCTGGTGATCGGTGCCTCGACACGCTGTCCGGCGATCTCGAAGGTGACGCGGTCCCCGACCTCGAGACCGAAGGTCTGCGCGAGCCCGGCCTCCACCGAGAACTGCGGCGCGCCCCCCTCGCCGTGCCAACGCCCGGCCTGCACCACGTTGCCCGCAGGCAGCGACGCGCCGTAGGAGAGGTTGAACTCGCGCTCGGCGAGCCGCCGCGTCCGCTGGTCCTCGTACGCAGCCGGATCGACCGGCGTGTCGTTGATCTCGACCATGCGGCCGCGGATCATCGGCTGGATCGCCGGCACCGCCAGCCCCTCGGCGGCGAAGGCGGCAGCGATGCCCGCGCGCTGATCGGGCTGGATGTTGATGACGAAGCGGTTGGGCGCATCGGGCGGCGCCATCCTGCGCCAGTTGTCGAGGAGGTCGGCGCGCACCAGGGTCAGCAGCAGCAACGCGGTCATGCCCAGGCCGAGCGCGGCGGCCTGGATCACGCTGCTGCCCATGCGCCGGCCCAGCGCGGCGATGCCGTAGCGCCAGCCGCCGCCGCGCAGGCTGCCCTGGCCCTTGAGGCGGCCCGCGAGCTGGAGCACCCCCCAGGCCGCGAGCGCAAACACGCCGAGCGCCACCGCAAAACCCGCCGCCACCATGGCGCCCAGGCGCGCATCCGCGGCGATCCAGAAGATCAGGCCAAGCAGCGCGGCCAGTCCGAGCGCCCACGCCGCCCCCGACACCGGCTCGGCAAAGTCGAACTCGCGCCGCAACACCCGCAGCGTGCTCACCTTGCCAAGGCGCAGCAACTGCGGCAGGACGAAGCCGACCAGCAGCGCCATCCCCACCACCAGCCCGTGCGCCAGCGGCAACAGCGACGGTGCCGGCAGCTCGGTGGCGAGGATCTCGCGCAGTCCGCCGGCCAATCCCCACTGCACGCTCCAGCCGAGCGCGGTGCCGGTGACCGCCGCCGCCAGGCCGAAGATCAGGAATTCGCCGACCACGATCCCGAGCACCTGCGCCTGGCGCGCACCGAGCACCCGCATCACCGCGCAGCCATCCAGATGGCGCGCCATGAAGCGGCGCGCGGACAGCCCCACCGCCACCGCGGCGAGGATCACCGCCAGCAGCGCCGCCAGGCGCAGGAAGCGCTGGGCCTGGTCGAGCGCGGCACGCACCTCGGGACGGGCGTTCTCCACCGTCTCCACGCGCTGGCCGCGGCCGAGCTCCGAACGCGCCCAGCGCTCATAGGACTCGACCGCCTGTGGCGTGCCGGCGACATGCAGCCGCCAGGTTGCACGGCTGCCCTCCGCGATCAGGCCACTGGCATCGAGGTCCTTCAGATTGAAGATCGCCCGCGGCAGCAGGCTGAAGAAGTTGGCGCCGCGGTCGGACTCGAAGCTGACCATGCCACCGACGCGGAACGCGAGCTCGCCCAGGCCGACGGTGTCGCCGGTCCTGACGCCGAGTTCGGCGAAGAGGCGTTCGTCCAGCCAGACCTCGCCCGCTTCAGGCGCCCGAACGGCCGGCGCGTCGGGCTGGTTGGGCCCGGGCGCGATCCGGATCGCGCCCCGCAGCGGATAGCCGTCCTCCACCACCTTGACCCCGGCGAGCGCGGACGTCTCGGCCGTGCTCGCCATGCTGGTGAAGAGCACGGTCTGCGCCGTCTGCAGGCCTCGGCCGCGCGCCTCCTCGGTGAAGCTGGCGGGCCAGGGCCGATCGGCGCGCAGCAGCAGGTCGCCGCCGAGCAGCTGGTTGGCCTCACGGTCGAGCGCACGGCCGACGCGGTCAGCGAGAAAGCCCACGCTGGTCAGGCTCGCCACCGCGATCACGATCGCCAGCCCGAGCAGGTGCAGTTCGCCCGCGCGCAGGTCGCGCAGCATCATGCGCAGGGCGAGGCGGAGGTTCCGCATCATCGGCCCGGCCTCAGGCGCGCTCGCCGAGCAGGCGGCGCACCAGCGCGCACCAGTAGGCCACGCCCGCCGGCATCACCTCGTCGTTGAAGTCGTAGTTGGGGTTGTGCAGCATGCAGCCGCCCTCGCCCGGGCCGTTGCCGATCCAGACGTAGGCGCCCGGCTTGTGCTCGAGGAAATAGGCGAAGTCCTCCGCGCCCATGCTCGGGCGCCGGTCGGTGAACACGCGCTCCGGCCCCGCCACCTCGCGCGCAGCCTCGGCGCACAGCGCAGCCTCGGCGGAGGTGTTCACCGTCGGCGGGTAGCCGCGGCGGAACGCGAAATCGACCTGCACGCCATGGCTCTGCGCGATGCCCTCGGCGACCTGGCGCAGGCCGCGCTCGAGGCGGTCGCGGACCTCGGCGGAGAAGGTGCGCACCGTGCCGCACAACTCGGCGCGGTCGGGGATCACGTTGTAGGCCTCGCCGGCGTGGAACTGGGTCACCGAGACGACACCGGCGTCGATCGGGTCGAGCACACGGCTCACCAGGGTCTGCGCCGCCTGCACGAAGGCTGCGCCCGCCACCACCGGATCCACGCCGAGGTGCGGCATCGCCGCGTGCGCACCGACACCGGTGAAGCGGATGTCGAAGCGGTCGGCGCTCGCCATCACCGGCCCGCTGTGGATGGCGAAGGTCCCCGCCTCCATGCCCGGCCAGTTGTGCATGCCGAACACCGCCTCCATCGGGAAGCGCTCGAACAGGCCGTCGGCGATCATCGCCGGCGCACCGCCTTCGCCCTCCTCGGCGGGCTGGAAGATCAGGTACACGGTGCCATCGAAGTCCTTGCGTGCGACGAGCGCCTCGGCCGCGCCGAGCAGCATCGTGGTGTGGCCATCGTGGCCGCAGGCGTGCATGCAGCCCGGGATGGTGGACCTGTGCGCAAATTCGTTGCGCTCGGTGATCGGCAGCGCATCCATGTCCGCGCGCAGGCCGATGGCGCGCAGGCCGCGGCGGCCGCGCACCACGCCGACCACGCCGGTGCCGCCGATGCCGCGATGGGTCTCGATGCCGAGCGCTTCCAGATGGCGGGCGACCAGCTCGGCGGTGCGGTGCTCCGCGAAGGCGAGCTCCGGGTGGGCGTGGATGTCGCGGCGAATCGCGGTCAGCTTGTTCTGCAGGGGGCGGACGCTTTCGATGAGGCTCATGGCTGCACCGTGTTGTTGTGGTTTGTTGCGGGTGTTCGAGTTTAGTACAGGCGGGCGGGCCGGCGGCTCATGCCTTGCGCACTTCTCGGGACTCGCCCGATCTGAAGCCGGGGCACGGACGAAGTTCCCGCCCTTGCAGCCAACGCCCCCGGACCGGCGTGGCCGAGTCACACGAGGCCAGCCGCGCCCACTTCGATCGACAAGTTTTCTGCTGACGAGCCCGGGTCAGGCCCGATAATTGCGCATGACCGAAATTATCGACCCCTCCTCCGCCTCCACCGCGAGCCCCCAGACCGAGTCCCCGGGGCACGCCGCGGCAACGCCTCCCGGCCTGCCCTTCGACGGTCTGCCGCTCTCCCCGGCCATGCTGGACACCCTGTGCCAGCTCGACTACCGGACCATGACCCCGATCCAGGCCGCCAGTCTGCCGCTGGCGCTCGCCGGGCACGACCTCATCGCCCAGGCCAAGACCGGCAGCGGCAAGACCGCGGCCTTCGCGCTGCCGCTGCTGGCCCGGCTCGACGTGCGCACGCTCGCCGTGCAGGCCTTGGTGCTGTGCCCGACGCGCGAGCTGGCCGACCAGGTCACGCAGGAGATCCGCCGCCTGGCGCGCTTCGAGGCCAACATCAAGGTGCTGGCGCTATGCGGCGGCACGCCCATGCGGCCGCAGCGCGACAGCCTTGAGCACGGCGCCCATGTCGTCGTCGGCACGCCCGGGCGCATCATGGACCACCTCGAGCGCGGCAGCCTCGTGCTCGATGCCCTGAACACCCTGGTGCTGGACGAGGCCGACCGCATGCTGGACATGGGCTTCCACGACGATATCGCCTTCGTCGCCAGCCGCTGTCCTTCCGCACGCCAGACCCTGCTGTTCTCCGCCACCTACCCCGAAGGCATCGCTTCGCTGGCCGCACGCTTCCTGCGCCGGCCGCAGGAGGTGAAGCTGCTCGAGCAGCACGCCGGCAGCAAGATCCGCCAGCGCTTCTACGAGATCGAGCACCCGGCGCGGCTGCAGGCGGTTGCCCGTCTGCTTCGCCACTACCGCCCGGCAAGCACACTGGCCTTCTGCAACACCCGCCAGCAGTGCCGCGACCTGGTCGAGCTGCTGCGCGCGCAGGGCTTCGCCGCCCTCGCCCTCAACGGCGAGATGGAGCAGCGCGAGCGCGACCAGGTACTGATCCAGTTCGCCAACCGCAGCTGCTCGGTACTCGTCGCCACCGATGTCGCCGCACGCGGGCTGGACATCGCCCAGCTCGAGGCGGTGATCAACGTCGACGTCACCCCCGACCCGGAGATCCACATCCACCGCATCGGCCGCACCGGCCGCGGCGAGGAAGACGGCTGGGCGCTGAGCCTGTGCAGCAGCGCGGACAGGCGCCGGGTCGCGGCCATCGCCCAGGTGCTGGGCTTCGAGCCCGAGTGGCACGCGATCGACGAGCTGGTCGAGGACGACTCCCGGCCGGCGCAGCCGCCGATGACGACGCTGCTGATCCTGGGCGGACGCAAGGACAAGATCCGCCCGGCCGACGTACTGGGCGCGCTCACCGGCGAAGCCGGCTTCACCCGCGAGCAGGTCGGCAAGATCACCGTCACCGACCAGACCACCTATGTCGCGGTCGAGCGCGCGATCGCGCGCGAGGCGGTGCGTCGCCTGTCGGCCGGCAGGCTCAAGGGCAGAAAGGTGAAGGTGCGCGCGCTGGAAGCGTGAGGCGCGCACAGGAGGCGGTTTATCCTGTGCGCACTTCGCGCCGCGCGCGGTGTCCGAGGGCGGCGGACGCGAGAACCGTGCCGGGCGCCCAGCAAACCGACCGCGACCTCCCGGAAGGAAGCCAGCCATCTTGAAGCTCTACTACGCCGATCACTTCGTCCTCCCGCTGCCCGACGGGCACCGTTTTCCGATGGAGAAGTATTCGCTTCTCCGCGCGCGCCTGCACGCCAGCGCGCGCTTCGACGACGATGACTTCCGCGTGCCCGCTGCCGCCAGCGACGCCGAGATCCTGCGCGCCCACGACGCCGGCTATCTGGCGCGCGTCGCCTCCGGCACGCTGGACGCGGCCGAGGTGCGCCGCATCGGCTTTCCGTGGTCAGAAGCAATGGTCGAGCGCTCGCGCCGCTCGGCCGGTGCCACGCTCGCCGCCTGCCGCAGCGCGCTCGCGCACGAAGGCGGCAGCGCCTGCGCCGCCAATCTCGCCGGCGGCACCCACCACGCCCACCGCGACTTCGGCTCGGGCTTCTGCGTCTTCAACGACGCCGCCATCGCCGCGCTGGCGATGCGCGCCGAAGGCCGCGCCGGCAGCATCGCCATCATCGACTGCGACGTGCATCAGGGCGACGGCACCGCCGCCATCCTCGCCGACGTCCCCGAGGTCTACACCTGCAGCCTGCACGGCGCGAAGAACTTCCCCTTCCGCAAGCAGGCGAGCGACCTCGACGTCGAACTGCCCGACGACACCGGCGACGCGGCCTACCTCGCCGCGCTCGACGCGGCGCTCGACACCGTCTTCACCCGCGCCCGCCCCGAGCTGGTGATCTACCTCGCCGGCGCCGACCCCTACGCCGGCGACCGCCTCGGGCGGCTCGCGCTCAGCATCGAGGGCCTGCAGACCCGCGACGAGCGCGTGCTCGGCGCCTGCAAGTCGGCCGGCGTGGCGGTCGCGGTCGCGATGGCGGGCGGCTATGCGCAGCCGATCGAGGACACCGTTACCGTGCATTTCAACACCGTGAGCACCGCGGCGCGCCTCTTCGCCGGGCGCAGCTGACACCGGCGCCACGCGCTCCGCGCCACCGCTGCCTGGACACGCCCAAAACGCCCGTTGCCTCGACTGGACCCAGCCCGTGCCACCGACCACGCCTCGCCTGCTCGGCGTCGACTTCACCTCCGCCCCCCGCCGCGCCAAGCCCATCACCGTTGCCCGGGGCCGGATCGACGGCACGCGCGTGGTCCTCGACCACATCGCCCGTTGCGAGGACTGGCCGGCGTTCGAGACCGTGCTCGCGGAGCCGGGCCCGTGGCTGGGGGCTTTCGACTTTCCCTTCGGCCTGCCGCGCGAGGCGGTCATCGACCTCGGCTGGCCGCAGACCTGGCCGGCGCTGGTGCGCCACTGCGCAGCACTCGGCAAGGCCGGCTTTCGCGCCGCGCTCGATACCTACAGGGCGACGCGCCCGGTGGGCCAGCGCTATGCCCACCGCGCCACCGATCTGCCGGCGCGCTCGCACAGCCCCCTGAAGCTGGTCAATCCGCCGGTGGGGCTGATGTTTCTCGAGGGCGCGCCGCGACTGCTCGCTGCCGGCGTGCATGTGCCCGGCATGCACGCGGGCGATCCGCTGCGAATTGCCGTCGAGGCCTACCCCGGACTGCTTGCGCGCCGCATCACGACGGCCTCCTACAAGAGCGACGAGCGCCGCAAGCAGACCGCCGAGCGGCGCGCGGCGCGCGCGCTCATGGTCGATGCGATCACCGCTCCTCGCTCGGCCGATACCCCTGCCGATGCACGCAACTGGCTGTGCGCCCCTCCGGCACTGCGCGCGGCCCTCATCGACGACGCGAGCGGCGATCTGCTCGACGCCACGCTCGCCCTGCTCCAGGCCGCATCCGCCGCGCGCGCCGGCCCGCCCGCGTTCGGACTGCCCGCCACGACAGACCCGCTGGAAGGCTGGATCGTCGACAGCTAGCCAGGCCTAGCGCAGCAACCCCCGCAGGTGGCTGTCCAGACGCTCACGGTTGGCAAAGGTCAGCTCGTACATGTTGCTGAGTGCCACCGCCTGCTCCTCGCTCAAATCGGGGCTGAAGATGATGAACTGGCTACGGTCGACGTTGATGCGCCTGCGCAGCTTCAGGTATTTCTCGATGTCCTGGCGGAATTCGCCGCTCTTGCACTCGACCACCACCGGCTTGTTACCGTCGACGAGCATGAAGACGTCCAATTCGTGCAGGTCATCGTTGTCGAAGACGATGTCGAGGTTACGTGCGCAGGCCGCGTTGTGGCGCCCATCCTTGAGCAGGGTCAGCGCCTTCATCAGGACGTACCACTCGACCCATTCGCCCCCAAAGAAGTCGCGCACCGGTGCGGCCTGCTGAAGCGTCACGCGGACGATCTTCTCGGGCTTCTGATAGAAGTACTTGGCAAGAAAGGTGTGTTCGTAAAGGCGCTTGCAGAAGGCATTGATGACCTGGGCGTCCTTCTGGCTGTAGTCGCCTAGCTTGAGGCTGAAGTTCGGCACGTCCTTGCGCTGCCCCCAGCGGATCTTGGACACGACTTCGCCGAGCAGTGCGTAGTTGTCACCGATCTCGACCGCGATCTCGTCGAAGAACCCGGAGGTCTCGACGGACTCCGGCACGGGCCGCGCCTGGATGCCGCGCTGGTGGAACCACGCGACGATGGGGGCATGCTGCTCGGCCGCCGCCAGAGCCGAAGTGTTGTGGAGGTCCAGTCCGGCAAGCTCGCTGCCGACAGCGGAAGCCGCAGGCGCCTCGGCAACCTCGGGCTGAAGCGCCCGCAGACGCTTGACCTCCTTGTTCAGCACCCCGTATTGCTGAAGCAGTCGGCGCACGAAGAATGTGGTGTCGTAGACCGGCGCATCGGCCTGACAGGAAGGGCAACTCGCCTGCGTTCCGGGCAAAATATCCAGGACTTCGCCGGTATGGCCGCATTGATTACAACGCTGGATTGGCATTACGAAACTCCACGACAGCTTCTCGAAGGCTGCGCAGTATAGCCACGGGGCGTGGTAGTCCCCTGCGAAAAATGACATGGACGTCGAACGATCTTGCCCGAAAGAGCCCCCCTGCCCTGCAACTGCCTCCTTGATCCGAACTCTGCGCCGTTCGTGCTGCCAGCAGCGAACACCCATCAGTTCAGGCAAGGGCCGCTCGCCCGATGCGGCGGTCGCCGATGAGCGCGCTCCTCGAAGCCCATGACATCGCCAAGCGCTTCGGCGGCCTGCAGGCGCTCGACGGCGTGTCCTTGAGCATCGGCAGCGGCGAGATCTACGGCCTCATCGGCCCCAATGGCGCCGGGAAGACGACCTTCTTCAACGCGCTTACCGGGCTCTACCCGCCCGATCGGGGCCGCTTCGTATTCGATGGGGCCGCGTTGATTCCGGGCAGCCCGCAGGCTGCCGTTGCGCGCGGGATCGCCCGTACGTTCCAGAACATCCGCCTTTTCCGCGAACTGAGCGTGCTCGAGAACGTCATGGCCGCGCGGCACGTGCACACCCGCGCCGGAGTATGGAGCGTGCTCGCTGGCAGCGCAGCGAGCCGCTCCGAGGCGCAGGCGTGTGCCGAGCGCGCGCGCGCGCTGCTCGACTACGTCGGCATCGGCCGCCTTGCCGGCAGCCTCGCCCAGCAGCTGTCCTACGGGGACCAACGCCGGCTAGAGATCGCCCGCGCCCTTGCCACCGAGCCGCGCCTGCTCGCCCTCGACGAGCCGGCCGCCGGCATGAACGCGACCGAGACCGGCGCGCTCCGCGAACTCATCGAGCGCATCCGGGCCAACGGCATCACCGTGCTGCTGATCGAGCACGACGTGAAGCTGGTCATGGGATTGTGCGACCGCGTCGCGGTGCTCGACTTCGGCCGCAAGATCGCCGAGGACGCCCCCGCCGTTGTCCAGCGGGACCCCCGGGTCATCGAAGCCTACCTGGGAGGCGGCCCCCATGGGCACTGATCAGGCGCCGTCGCCCCTGCTGCAGATCCGCAACCTGCACGTCGCCTACAACGGGGTGCGCGCGGTACGCGGCATCGACCTCGAACTGGGCGCGGGCGAACTGGTCTGCCTGATCGGCGCCAACGGAGCAGGCAAGACGAGCACGCTGCACGCGCTGGCCGGCATCCAGCCGCTCGCCGGCGAGATCCGCTACGCCGGCGCGCGCATCGACGCGCTGCCCGCCCACGAGCGCGTGCGCCGCGGCATCGCGCTGGTGCCGGAAGGCCGCGGCATCTTCGCCCGCCTCACGGTCGAGGAAAACCTGCGCATGGGCGCGTACAGCCGCAGCGACCGCGCCGGCGTAACGGCCGATCTCGAGCGCGTGCATGCGCTGTTGCCGCGCATGCGCGAACGCCTGCATCAGGTCGCCGGTACGCTCTCGGGCGGCGAGCAGCAGATGCTGGCCATTGGACGTGCCCTGCTGTCGCGTCCGCGCCTGCTGCTGCTGGACGAACCCTCGATGGGTCTGGCACCGCGGATGGTGGAAAAGGTGTTCACCGTCATCCAGGACATCGCCCGCGAGGGCGTCGCGCTGCTGCTCGTCGAGCAGAACGCGCGCCTTGCGCTGGAGCTCGCCGCGCGCGGCTATGTGATGGACACCGGCCGCATCGTCCTCGCCGGACGCGGCGCCGACCTGCTCGCAGACCCGCGCGTGCGCGCGGCGTACCTCGGCGAGGCGCCCTGAGGACAAGCGCAAGCGCGCCCGTCCGGCGTGGCTCGATGGCGCCGAACAGCGCATGGCATTCATCGTCGCCAGCGCGTGCGGACTGACCGTCTGCATGCTCGCCGACGGCATCGGCATGCCGCGCCACTGCTTCATCCAGGCGCCTCGTCGCGCGCGCCAGCCCTTCGCGCGCGGATCGCGCCAACGGCAAGCGCGAAGGCTCCGAACTGTCGGTCGGCAATCATCAGCCCGACCTGTTCGATACGCGCGCCGCGCAAGCGCGGTGCGTCGGGCACGGCTCGACCGCGCCAGCTCGACTGGAAAGCATCGATCATCAAGAGCAGCGTGACCCACCGTCCGGCAGGTGGCTCGAACGCGGCCTGGTAATTGACGCCATCGAAGCCGCGGTCCGTACGCAGGTTGAGCTTGTAGCGGTGGCCATCGCCGCGCACGACGAGTTCGATCGCGTCGATGTCCGAGGCCAGCGGCGGTGAAACCGATGCGCGCACCGAGGCGAAGCCGCCGTTGTTGTCTGGCGAGACCTGCCCGCCGAACACGGCGTGGCCGGCCGGATCGAAGCGCAGCGCGCTGCGGGAGAGGCCGCCCATGACGCGGTCGTCGATGGCGGACCAGGCGACCACCGTTTCGGGGCGGTCGAAGTGGAATAGCGTTTCGGGCATGGCGGGATTATGGCGCCGATGACCGGCATTGCGATGCGGAGCAGAATTCCGGCACACATCTAGACGACCGGTCTATTCCTGCGTACACTGACGGCCCATGACGACCCGCCATACCGACACCCGCCAGCACATTCTCTGTATCGGCAAGCAGATCATCGCGGCCAAGGGTTTTTCCAGCGTCGGCCTCGCCGAGCTGCTGCAGGCGTCCGAAGTGCCGAAGGGCTCGTTCTATCACTACTTCAAGTCGAAGGAGCTCTTCGGCCAGGCGCTGCTCGAGGACTACTTCACCGACTATCTCGCCGAGCTCGACACGCTGATGCAGACGCCCGCCCTGTCGGGCCGGGATCGTCTGCTGCGCTATTTCGAGCAGTGGCGCACGACCCAGGCGGACGATTGCGACGAGCAGAAATGCCTGGTGGTCAAGCTCAGCGCCGAGGTCTCGGACCTGTCCGAGCCGATGCGGCTGACGCTGCGCGACGGCACCGAGCGCGTCATCGCGCGCTTGGCGCAGTG